>PBOG01000064.1 GCA_002724245.1 Planctomycetaceae bacterium | reverse complement strand
CGGGCGCAGGTTCGGGGTTTTCCTCAGCGGGCGCAGGTTCGGGGTTTTCCTCAGCGGGCGCAGGTTCTGGGTTTTCCTCAGCGGGTGCGGGTGCGGGGGTTGGAGCAGTCGCCCCATTCGTCTGTTCGCTGGGGCCGGTTGCGGAGGGTTGTGATTCGGAATCAACAGGGACGGTCGCATTACTGGACGAGGTGTCTGAATCGTCAGTCGTTGCACTCGCAGGCGAGGCTGGGGCACTTTGGGTTTCCGCCGGTGGCGTAGTTGGTGCCGCCGCGCTGACAGCAGACGTGTCGTCTTCTGGTTCGAAAGCAACCGGTTGTCCACCGCTGGGCGTATCCGAGCAGCCAGTCAGGCCGGAGGCCACCAGGAGTGAAGCGAAGCAGAAGGTAGCCAGGTACACACGGGAAACCATCATCAGAATCTCCTGACCGGCGAAATGGACGCACAAGCCTGTGCCACATGTTAGCCCAGAATGGCGCAGTCGCAAACGACCAGTGGGAAATCGATTTGACGAGCCGGGTTCAGCGACTGCAGAAGAGCCTGGTGCTAGCCCGGTGCTGGTAGCCGACAGGACTGCGATCAACGGTTTTTGAGTTGAAGGCCAGCGACTCGCGGTGATCGAGCAAAAAGTTGTGGCCCCGAAGCGATGTGCAGCCGAAAGAAGATCCTGGGAATCTAGCGGCTTGCCAGAGAGGCCTGGCATGTCACGCTGTCATTCACTTAAAGTGCGCAGGATTCGCATGTACCGCAAATTTCGCAGTGTGTTATCTGGTGGGCCAGTAACCCGGTCCGTGGGACCTTGCGTTTCGTTGGTGGCCCTGGTCTGGCTCGGCGGTCTGGCACCCTCTGCCTACGGGCAGTCGTGGGCGCGAAAAATGTTTGTCACCAATGCACATGATTTTGGAGTCGTGGCCCGCGGTGCTAAAGCGGAGTTTGCTTTTGTCTTCACGAATCCCTACCAGGAAGAAGTCCATATCGCCGGCGTCCGTACGACATGTGGATGCACGACTCCGCGGATCACGACCAAAACACTGAAGTCACTAGAGCAGGGTGCGATCGTGGCGAGTTACAACACACGCAGCTTTTCTGGGGCCAGATCGGCGACAATTACGGTGTTGATCGATCGGCCTTATCGGGCGGAGGTTCAGCTGCAAGTCACTGGCTTTATCCGCGGCGATGTTGTAATGCAACCAGGATTGATCGATTTTGGCGAGGTAGAGCAGGGAGCCTCAGCGCGTCGTGCTGTGGAGATTCTCTACGCGGGAAAGAAGGATTGGGAGATTACCAAGGTGCGCACCGGTAATCCCTGTTTGAAAGTTTCGATTCACGAGACTATGCGGCGTTCGGGCAGAGTTGCATATGAATTGGCGGTTGAGCTTCAGCCATCCGCGCCATCTGGCTATCTCCGTGATGCGGTGATATTGGAGACAAACGATCGTGAGCAACGTAGTATTCCCTTGTCCGTCGAGGGAAAAGTACTGTCTCCTCTGGTGATCAGTCCCGGAACACTGTTTCTAGGTGATCTTGAACCGCGCGCGATGAAGTCCGCGAAGTTAGTCGTGCGAGGAAAAGAACCTTTTGTAATCAAGCGGATCCATTGCCCGCACGACGGATTTGCCTTCGCGTATTCGAGCCAGAAGAAGCGGTTGCACCTGGTTCGTGTGACCTTTCAGGCACAAGAGCAATTTGGACGCGTGAGTGAGGAGATCCAGATTGAATCCGATCTGGAAGGCGGTGCCAACACAGCGTTTCGCGCATTCGCGACAATTGCCCCAGTTTCAACGGGCGGTCGTCGTCCTTGAGGGGCCTGGTCTGGCCTCACATGACTGCTCTGTGTAGCGACTCTGACGCGGCCCAAACTTCGCGTCGTATCGATTCGTTCACGTGGCACCGAGGTCGCTGCCGGTTGACGGTCCGCCTCTGCACGGTAAAAGAACAGTTGTCAGTCCATGATCACGGGCTGATGTTGATCTCTAGAATCGGTTCGATAGCCCCAGGATCGAATTCTCATGCAGCCTCACCCATTACGAACGACGGTAATTGGCAGTTATCCGATGCCTTGTTGGCTTGAATGTGCCACCACGCAGTTGGATCGTTTTGGCGAAGCCGACCGTGAGGAGCTACGTGAAGATGCAGTTGTCGCGGCAGTTCACGACCAGTGCGCTGTCGGTTTGGATGTAATCACAGATGGCGAACAGTCACGTTTTGATTTTAATCTTTCGTTCTATGGATACCTGGACGGGATTTGCCTGGAAGCGGCTCCTCCGAGGCGGTTTGGACCACCGGCGCACGACCAGCGTGGTCGCCATGAGGTACTGGCTGAATTGTCAGCGCCCCGTGGGTTGGGTGCCGTGGAGGAGTTTCGGCGGTTGTGCAAAGTGGCGCCAGCGGGCCCAGTGCTCAAAGCGAGCGTTCCCGGCCCTTACACCTTGAGTGGACGGCTGATTGCCAACCAACAGTACCCGGATCGATATGCGCTGACCGAAGCGCTGCTACCAATTGTCCGCCGCGAGCTGGAGCATCTGGTCGAGGCGGGGTGCCAAGAGCTGGCTGTGGACGAGCCATCCATGAGCTGTTACGGGGCGACTGAGGACGTTCCCAGGTTGGTAGATATTTTTAATCGGACGGTTGAGTCGGTCGCGGGGCGTTGCCGTCTCTCGACACACCTCTGTTTTGGGAATTACAAAGGCCATCCGGTGGGACGGCGTTCCTATACGGCGTTGTTTCCGGAATTCACGCAACTCGCAGTCGACGAAATTCATGTGGAAATGGCCAATCGAGAGTTTGCGGAGCTGGAAATTATTGAGACCATTGCCCGGGACAAAGATGTCGCGGTGGGGATTATTGATGTCAAGAGTTATTACATAGAAACCCCTGAGGATGTTGTCGAGCGCACGCGGCGCTGCCTGCAGTATGTGCCTGCAGAGAAACTTGCGCTGGCACCCGATTGCGGGTTGGGGCAGACAGCACGTTGGGCCGCAAGGAAAAAACTGGCTAGTTTGGTGGCAGGTGTTCAATGTGTGCGAGATAGCTAACTCGGATGTGCCACGGCGGTACTGGACGACAGATCTCAGATGATTCACAAGGTGGAACCGGAGCGAAGTGGCGGTGTCATGCGTGAAGTTTGGTTGGCTTCAAATCGACGAGCTCTCTTGATTGCTATGCTCCCGGCGTGGCTGTTACTGACGAGTGGATTGCTGTTGTCCGTGTGGTTGGGTATGCGCTCGTCGGGAGCGGTGGTTACTTCGCTGGCAGTTGGCGTAGCGTGCCTGACATTTTGCTGGGGAATCTGGTTGCTGGTCGTGTTGCAGCATCCCAGATTAGGGTACCAACAGGGAGAGCTGCTTGTGTATCTCACGCCAACTCGGCCGTTTCGCGTTCCAGTGGACCTGGTTGAGTGTTTTTTTCTGGGCCAGGGGCCTAGTCACCTTTCGGCAGGCAAAGATGAACCGACCGCGGCGAATGTGATCGTTCGACTAGCTGAATCGTCGCACCCCTGGAAGGAAGTACAGGTGCAAGCACATCTGGGCAAATGGTCTGATGGATATATCACGATCCGTGGCGCATGGTGTGAGCCAATTGACGCGACGCTAGTGAAAAACCTGAACCACCGTTTGGCCGAGGTGCACCGGGCTGCGAAGAGGGACGCTGCGGGAGAAAAGTAATGACAGGACTCTTGGTGAG
This sequence comes from Planctomycetaceae bacterium, assembly GCA_002724245.1. Classification (GTDB taxonomy): domain Bacteria; phylum Planctomycetota; class Planctomycetia; order Pirellulales; family Pirellulaceae; genus UBA9264. The sequence goes on along the minus strand of PBOG01000064.1, from coordinate 128,921 downwards.
TGTGCGCTCGGCGTTCGAAGCCCGCCTGGCGTATCAAGGTGGCGCGGACATTATCGACATCAAGGAGCCTCACTTGGGGTCGTTGGGAGCAGCCACCTCGAAGGTGTGGTGCGAGGTTTACGATGCGCTGAATCACCGCGTGCCAGTGAGCGTTGCGCTGGGCGAGGTGTGGGAAGATCACGTGGCCCGTCCGACGCGTCCATTTGCTTTCGCAAAAATCGGGCTGGCTGGTTGCCAGCAACGGTTGGGATGGCAACGGGAATGGATGCTGAGGATGCAGGAGCTTGACCCCGCTACAGATCGGGTTGCGGTCGCTTATGCAGATTGGCGTTTGGCCAACTCGCCACCCCCTGATGACGTCCTGGGCTTTGCAGTAGAAGCGGGTTGCGCGGCATTGCTCGTCGATACCTACCAGAAAAGTGCAGGTGACCTGTTTTCCAGTCTGGGGTATGGAACGCTGCAAGACCTGGTTCTGCAGGCGCGGCGTCAGCGCCTGATGACGGTTCTGGCAGGGTCTTTGCGAGGCAATGCTTACGATGCAGCTTTGGCATTGCAACCAGATTATGTCGCCGTCCGTGGTGCAGCCTGCGCAGCAGAAAGGACCGCGCAGATCGACGGTGAACGCGTGCGTCAGCTGAAACGCCGTATTGCAGAAATGGCAAGTCCAGCTGAGCGTCCACAAGTTGTAGCACCGATAGAAAACGTGTCGCCACGCAGCACGTAACGCCGCGCAAATAGCGTAAAAAAAATGACAGTCAATAGGGGCTGAATAACTTGTTCACACGTTTGTTGTGCGACGCTTGACAGTCCACTTTGGCGCTCTGATACTGAGTGCTCGGTTGTCGTCTGTGAGACGCTTTGACCTCTCAGGAGTGCTGCCGCCAGACAGTGCGTTGGCGTGAGCAAACGACGACTGACTTGCCATTTCTTTTGCACACCATCCGACCGGAGTGAACCGTGCTGAATTCAGTGCTCGATGCAATCAAGAGTGGTAATTGGGATTTTGAACCTGACCAACAGCCCTCCGATGACTACGATCCTACTGATGCACTGCCGGGAACGGATGAGAAGCTGACGATTTTGGCGGAACGCGTTCGCCGGGGCCTGCCCCTCTGGCACCCTTCTGATCGGATTACCTACAACGATCAGCTGCGAGACTAACAATATCAGGCTGCGTCAGATCCAGATGCGCACTGCAAATGTGCAGGGGACCCGGCGCCATTGCGCAGCGGATTCATCCCTGTTTCTGCCGCTTGCACGCCGCCGGGGAGCAGGGAGCCACAGTTGACCTGTCAGAGGCAGGGGATCCTGGAATATTGGCGTGGGCTGGCGGCTCTTGAAGTCACCTGTGCACAGCCGTTGCGGTTCTGGGGGGGGAGTCCGCGGCGGGATGCTTGTCAGACGTGCCCATGCGTTTCGTGTTTGATTCCCGCGAAGACCGCCCACATTTCTTCAGCCCAGACCTGTTTGACCTCGGTAAAGCCGCATTGCTTGAGGGTCTGGAGTTGTTCCGCTGTCGTTTCGTGGCAATCGTCTCCACTTGTTTTGGGACTGCCGAAGTCGTTCACATTGCGCTGGATCCAGCCTTCAAGGGTTGGTTGCATCGCTGCGGGAATTTGACCAGTCGCGATCACCTTCCGCATGTGCGCGGCCCAGTGATGAAGACGCGCCAGGTAGTCCTGATCGTCTGGCGGCCTTACTTCATCTCCGTTGAGGAATATTCCCTCGGATTCAAGCATGCTAAAGCAACGTTTATAGAAGGCTACTTTTTCGCTGCGATCGAGGTGGTGAATGGCGGACATGCTCACGATGTAGTGGGGACGTGCCAGGAGAGTCGTTTCCCAGTTGTCTTGAAGTCGCGCCTGACAACAGAGAACGCGTGAACGAAATGGGTGGAGTCGACGTTCTGCCAGCGAAAGAAAAGCCTCTGACTGGTCCAGGTTAATGCCATGGGCACCAGGATACCGTTTCAGGATCCGTTCCAGCAGCCGACCAGAGCCTCCTCCCGCGTCGAGCAGCGTAAAGCGTGCTGTCTGTTGCGCGGGTAACTGTGCGAGGATACAGTCCTGAATTTCTCGATAGCGTGGGTGAATGACCGCGGCGGATTCATCGTAGCCTGTTGCCGCAGTGGCAGCGTTCCAGCGGTAGCCGTGCATTGTGGTTCAGGAGCCCAGGACGTTTTGACCGATGGCGTAGACCTCTTCGGCATTCAGCACCTGGTCATTGGCTTGGAAAAGGCTTTGCAACGCCGCTTTATGGATTTTCATCTTGGTGTTCCCCACACCAATGGCACCGTAGCAAGCGACCTGATTGAGCATCACGTTTCGGGCCGTCGCATCGATACCTTCAATACCAGCCGGTGGCACGGCGTTTAGATCAATCGCTACCCGGAGCCGCGATTGACGGGACCAGGCGTCCAGCTCCACGAGTTGGATCCCAGCGGCCCCAGCGGCAATCAACAGATCGGCTTGCTCCAGGGACTCTTCCACTGCCCCTTCTACCGAGGTCGCCAAGGGAGACAGTTGGGCGCCCTCCACACGCTGGGCGACGTCATCACAGACTTCTTGGGCGCGTGGCAGTTGCCGTGAGGCAACGGTCACGTGGCTGCCCTGCCGCGCCAACAAACGTACCACGCGGCTCCCGACCGGGCCGGTCGCTGCCAGCACTACGGCACGTGCGTCACGGAGCGCGAGATGCTCTCCCGCTGCCAATACCGCGGCCGCCGCGGTGGTGTTGGCACCGTTAGAGTCCATTAACACCGAAACCCGCATGGGGCCAAAGAAACTGGCGGTGACCGCATCCAGAATGGCTTCGCCCGCCGTTACGTCGGTGCCACCGACAAAGATCGCAGTTTGATGCAGGTCGGCTGGGCCACGCGTGAAAATCGCACCGTGTACCAGCGATTGAACTTGTTCAGACTGGACACCGTGGTACTGCAGCAGGTGGTCGACGCCACTGTCGGCGGCGACGACGGCATCGAATACGCTGGCGTGCGGGTCGGGATCGAGTTGGATCAGCAGGTGGGGTTTGGTCATTGTTCGTTGGCAGCTAGAAAAAAAGCCCATTGCCGAAGCAATGGGCAGGGGTTTGTAAGTTCGGCACGCACGATAGCTGTGGGCTAGAGGCGTACGTCTTGTGACTGCGGATGAAATCCCGCGGCAGCGACCTAGCTGGCCTCAAATCCTTGGAACGGATGCGCCTGGTCCTTGCCGGCGATCATTTCATCAGCGGTTGGTTTACCACCCATCGCGTTGGCGATTGCCATCTTGGTGGCAGAGAAGTTGTAATCGTAAATCTTGCGATCGTCGCTGGCTTCCCAGTGGATGAATACACCGCATACGATGACCAGATCTTCGCATTGATCCTTGGGGATCACGCCTTCGGCTACTGACTCGGCGACCGCCTTGGCAACAGCTGCCTGAGCGGGGCCAAACATCTGCACCGCCTGCTTGGCGCCTTTGATCGTGACCTTGGTAATCATCACCGTGGCGGGCTTGACCGCCAGGTTGGGGGTTACCACGGCGAGCAGGTTCGAGTGGCCTTCGCTTTGACGCGCCAAAGCGTTGGCGAACGCCGTACCCACGGGGCCATCCTTACTTCCAATCAAAAGATCGATATGAGCAATCTCATTACCGTCGCCGTCCAACGCTTCGCCAATGTACATCGACATGTTCGTTCTCCATCTCAAGACATCCATCAAGGTGCAGTTGCAGGCTGGTGAGGCTGCACTTGCTGTGTTCCAAGCCGCGAGATTAACACACGCCGTCTTAAAAACCAACCACCCCTGGCCACAGTAGCTTTGCTAAGAGGGCGTTCTGGTTTTCAAATATCTGCAGATCGTCTTTTCCCGCGGGTACGGAGTCCTGCGCGAGAGGGCAATTTCGGATACGATGTCGGCATGACCCATTGTGACCCGACAGCGGCCAGAAAATTCGCGATCCACGTCGTCAGGCGTCTGCGCGAGACGGGGTACCAGGCGTTTTGGGCGGGAGGCTGTGTGCGTGATCATTTGTTGGGGGTGTTGCCGCACGATTACGATGTCGCGACGGGGGCCCGGCCTGACGAGATTCGCGCGCTTTTCGGGAAGCGGAGGACACTGGCACTGGGGGCAGCATTTGGCGTGATCACCGTGCTGGGGCGCAAGGTGGAGGGCCAAGTCGAGGTGGCAACCTTCCGATCGGACCACGGCTACAGTGACGGTCGCCATCCGGATCATGTGACTTTCAGCTCGCCGGAAGAAGATGCCAGACGGCGTGATTTTACGATCAACGGGATGTTCTACGATCCACTCGATGATCGCGTGATTGACTATGTGGGTGGAGAGGCCGACCTGCGGCAACGCCGCATTCGGGCGATTGGCGACCCAGCGGCAAGATTTGCCGAAGATCACTTGCGTTTACTGCGGGCAGTTCGTTTCACTGCCGTGCTGGAAGCGGAACTGGATGCAGAGACTGCCGCTGCGGTAACCCAATGGGCACCCCGGATAGGTGCCGTCAGTGGCGAGCGAGTGGCCGGGGAAATGCGACGTATGCTGGTGCACTCAACCAGAGCTCGGGCTGCTGATTTGTTGCGCCGGTGTGGATTACTGGATGCGATTCTGCCGGAATCCCGGCTGCCAGGTGAACCACCGGAGCGTTGGCCGCAAATACTGCGGCTGTTGGAAGCCTTGCAGGCGCCAAGTTTTTCAGTTGCACTGGCGGCTCTACTTTGGGAATCGATACGTTCAGCGCGCCTGGGTGATAGCGTGGTGACGTTGTCTCGTCGTTGGCGACTCTCTAATGCGGAATCGGCGACGGTTTTGTGGGTGCTGCAGAATGCAGGGCTGGTGCTTCAGGGGCACGCTGCGCCCTGGCCGCAGCTGCAACGGGTGTTGATACATCCGCAGATTCAAGAACTCATGGTTTTCGCCAGGGGGGTGGCAGGAGGCGGTACGGAGTTGCAGGCAGCCATTTCGTACTCGCAGGAGAGACTCGATCAAGATCCAGATCAACTCAACCCCCCCCCGCTGATTTCGGGAACGGATCTGGCGGATCTGGGTATTCCACCGGGACCGATCTACTCGAATCTACTGACCCGTGCGCGGGATGCGCAGTTAGAAGATCGGATTCGTGACCGGAAGTCGGCACTCGAGTTGGTTGAGAAGGTCTGGCGGAACAAGTCTGACACCGGACCGGTACCCTGAAACGCGGCGCTGGCGACAGATGGTTTCCGTTGACGGATTGGGAAGCTTGGTGAAAATAGCAAGCGGATAGAACACGGTTACACCGGCGCGATTGTCCGTCGTCGGTTCAAGGATGATGCTCAGGCCCCGGGAGGTTAGCTGGATGGACAAGAAATCCAAAAAGCGAGTGGAGGTCATTAATCAACGCTTGCAGAAATTGCGTCTGCAACTTGCCGGTGCCAAAAAGCAGGCAGACGAACCGGGTGAAGTTGAGAAGTTGCAGCAAGAGATTGATCAACTGACAGAAGAAGTTGTCAAGTTGCGGGCATCGTAACGGGGCGGCCTGCACATCAGGCAATGCGTTGAAGACAAAGCAAGCAAATGTCGTCGGTCTGAGTCTGTGTTTTGACAAACGCTTGCAACGCATCGATGGCATTCTGTCCGTACTCACTGACGGAGTTGGCGTTCTGTAGCAAGCTGTCTTGAAGGCCGCGAATACCAAATTGCTCGCCGCTTTCGCTCAAGGCATCACTGACACCATCGCTATACATCGCCACCAGGTCTCCTGCTTCCAGGTCGAGTTCAAAGACCTGGTAGGGGTAATCGGTCACGACGCCCAGCGGCAGCCCTGTTTCGTCGTTGGCCAGTTCACGCAGTGTGCCCTGATTGTTCCGCAGAATCGGTCGCATATGCCCTGCATTGACGATCTGCATTGAGTGACGCTGGGGGTCGACAATTGCCAAGACAAGCGTCACGAACCGCCAATGGGCGGTTTGTGTGTTGTAGCTCGCGTTAAGTTTTTGAAAGATCTCCAGCGGTGCCAGTCCACCGGCCAGGTGGACTCTCATTTCACTGGCGAGTTTGGCCATCAACAAGGCCGCTGAGACTCCTTTGCCCGCGACGTCACCTACCACGACGGCACAGCGGCCATCGGGCATGGTTACGTAGTCGTAATAATCCCCGCCAACTTCTCGGGCCGCTGCATAAAAGTCAAAGAACTCGTAGCCGTTCAGCTTCGGTGGTTGGTCCGGCAGCAAGCCGACTTGAATTTCCCGGGCGACCTGTAGCTCTCGGCGCATCTCTCGTTCGCGCAGCGCAATTTCATGGAGCCGGGAGTCTTCAACGGCCAGTGAAACCTGCAAGGCGACTGTCGAAAGCAGATCTAAATCTGCTTCGCTGAATTGCCCGGAATGGCGACTGGTGTCGAGTTGCATGACGCCGAGAGGGTGGTTCTCCAGATCGAGCAGGGGAGCGCAGACCACAGACCGTCTGCGGGCATTCACAATGCTTTGGGTCAAAGGAATTTGGGGTGGCGATTGGATGTCGTCAAAAATGATTCCCTGGCCGGTTTCCAGCACATGATCCATGACGGTGCGGCTGATGAAAATCGTGTCGTCTGCTCTCGCTTTACGCTGTTTTGCAACCCGTAGTTCCGGAGCATCACCCCCGGGACTGACGAGAACACAGACAGCGGAGTCGGCAGGTGGGAAGATCTTTAACAGGCTATCCAGGACTTTTGCCAGCACTTCATCCAGTGCCAACGCATTATGCAGATCACGGGTGATCTGCATAATCGCCGAGAGTTTGGCACCGGAATTGACACTCGAGCGAAACTGCCAATTGGAGGCGGACGCGTTCAGGCTCACTGATTCTGGCGATGAAACCCCACGATCTTCGATGACCGATATTTGCGATACGGATTCGTCATCCAACAGCCAGGAATCATCTCGGTCTTCGATGAAGGAGAATGCGTAGCGGAGAATGGTGATCAGGTCGTGGTTTTCGAGTGCGTAGGGGACACCGGGTTCAAGTTTGTCACCATTGAGGTAGGTGTGGTTGCGGCTATTCAGATCAGTGAGTTGATAGCGTCCTTCAGAATGCGATACCGAAGCGTGTTGACGACTGACCTGATCGTCTTTCAGCTGGAGACTGCAAAGTTCATCACGTCCGATCAGCAGGTCGTCGAGACCCAGCGGAATTTCATTTTGCGGCAACTGGCCTTTGAGCAATTTGAGCAGAGGCATCGTCAGTTAGCGTGAGCATCGCACCATAGTTAGCGTTCCTGCCCGGTTTTCAGGAACAGAAATGTGAAGCAAGTCCGGGAAGTGTTTTTCCATCAGCGAAAAAAGTCAACAAGCAGAAGGGCAACGCAGCTACCCCGCTTGTGAGTCCCAACGATGGAGAGCTATGTTGTTAGGTGACCGGTGCGTCAGGATTGTCGGTTGGACGAATATGACGTACTGCGTGTGAATCAAGCCTTGAACCAGGCTTATTCTAGTGCAAATGACGGGCCCGCGCGGACCCGTGGCAGGGCAGAATACAGGTAGCCGCGGCGCGGTACGCGCCGACCGATATGGGGATTCAGATATGCCGATTTTAGGGTATCAGCAGTTACAGCAAATTGGGGTGGCCATTTTACGTGCTACCGGGACACCGCAGCACGATGCGGAGCTTGTTGCAGAAGAACTGGCTGAAGCGAATTTGTGCGGACATGACAGTCATGGGATTATTCGCCTCAAACAATACGTGGACTACATCGAAGAAGGTGTCATCCGGCCCGGTACGGAAGTGGAGGTTGAGAAGGACTTTCCTGCGGTTGCGTTAATCAATGGTGGAGGCAATTTTGGCCAGGTGGTGGCTCGTAAGGCATTGAAACTGGCGATGGAACGAGCACGTCAGTCAGCAGGGTTCAGCGTTTTTTGCCGGGATTCGAATCATGTTGGTCGACTTGGTTCTTATGCGCGGCGCGCAGCGCTCGAAGGTTTTGTGGCAGTGACCGCGGTCAATGGACCGGGCGTCGGAGGTGGTGTAGTACCGTGGGGGGCGATTGAACGACGTATGGGTACCAACCCGATTTCTATCGGGGCGCCATGGAAAGAAGATGCGTTGGTGCTGGATATGACGACGAGTGCGACCGCAGAGGGTAAGGTCCGGGTGGCACTTCAGAGAGGGGGGGAGGTGCCTGAGGGATGGATCATCGATGGTGAGGGAAATCCTTCTACGAATCCGGCAGACTTGTATGGAGATCCGGATGCGGGAGTCCCGCGTGGTGGTATTTTGCCTCTGGGCGGGCCAATGGGATTCAAAGGCTACGGTTTGGGAGTCATGGTTGACGTGCTCTGCGGTATTTTGTCGGGGGCGGGGCTGGTTCGCGAAGATCTGCCACCTGGAACAAATGGCATCTGGATGTACTTGTTGGATACGTCCCAACTTCAGCAGCAGGACTACTACGCGAACATATTGGAAAAATATGTCACCTGGATTAAGGGTGCCAGGCGAGGTCCTCAAGTGGACGAAATCTTGATGCCCGGAGAAATCGAACAGCAGCGATATGCACAACGCCAACGTGATGGAGTTGATGTCCCCGATGGGACCTGGCAACAGACAAGCGAGCTAGCCGAGCGGTTGGGGGTTCAATCGGAGGCCTGCTTTTCGGCGCCCTGATTCTGTTTCGTAATCTGGTCGAAGAGGGCGGTGGTTTCGCGATCGCCAGCGAGTCCATTGACGACTACTGAGAAGGGGCTGGCGATGGCAAGTCGTCCGGAAACATTTCCCCAGCAGACTGCTGAAACAAGTCCCTTGGTACTGGGGCTGGACATCGGGACGACCACGATTACGTGTCTGGCCTGGGAGCCCGTCAGCGGGCAGGTTGTGGTTGCGGGAACCGTCGACAACCAGACGCAAACCACGTCCAGCATGGGTCGCGAGCGGGGGCATTCCGAGTGGGACAGTCAGCAAATGCTGGAGATGGCGTATCGCTGTCTGGCAGATGTTGTTGCGCAGTTAGGACCACGGTCACGCGATGTCGTCGGCTTGGGGTTGACCGGGCAACAGCACGGCGTTGTTGTCGTGGATGAAGAATTGGTGCCATTGACCCCGTTTATTGGGTGGCGTGATCAGCGGGGTAATGAGCCATTGGCCGAGGGCGGGCGTTCCACCGTGGATGAGATGTTGACGCGTCTGGGTGACGATGCCAGCGAACGACTCGGCTGCCGGCCAGCGACCGGTTATCTTGGTACGACGCTCTATTGGATGCAGCGAACTTCGTGTTTGCCTCCTCAGGGAAAGGCTTGCTTCATCGTCGATTTGTTTGCTGCGGTATTAACGGGTTCAGCAGTTCAAACCGATCCCACAAACGCAGGCGGTAGTGGTTTGCTTAATCTGGCCAATCGCCAGTGGGATGCACAAGCGTTGGAGCTACTGGAAATTGAGCGCCGCTGGTTGCCCGACATCTGCGAAGCTCCGACGCCCGCGGGTGGTTTGAATGATCGATCTGCGGCGTTAACCAATTTGCCTCGTGGACTTCCAGTGATGGTTGGAATCGGTGACAACCAGGCTGCGTTCCTGGGTAGTGTGGCGGATCGTAGCGAGTCGATTCTTGTCAACGTCGGGACAGGTGGTCAGGTGGCCATGTATTCCGATGAAGTGCTCACGGTGCCACTTCTGGAAACTCGGCCGTTTCCAGGAACGGGCAATCTGCTTGTCCATGCGGGGCTCTGTGGTGGTCGATCGTACGCCGCTCTGGAGTTGTTTTTTCGAGAGGTCGGCACGCAGATTCTTGGCGTCGACAAGGTGACGCCTTGCTACTCGACGATGCTGGACGCTGCTGAACAGGTCGCTGATGGTAGTGGCGGAGTGGTTTGTTCACCCTTTTTCACGGGGACCCGTTCGGATCCTCATCTCCGGGCCAGCTGGTCCGGGTTGTCACCCGAAAATCTGACACCCGGACACCTCACCCGTGCCTTGCTGGAGGGCATGGCAAGGGCCTTTGCCGGAAGCGGCCGTTTAATCTTTGAAACCACGGGGCGCAATGCGACACGAGTGGTTGGAGCGGGGAACGGTTTGCGTGAAAATCGGCTGCTGGCGTCGCTGGTAGCCGACGCCTTTGACTTGCCCATGGTTGTTGCCCGCTATCGCGAAGAAGCGGGGCTCGGTGCGGCACTTGTTGCTGCGACCGGCGTTGGCATTTGTGAAGATTTGCAGACTGCCAGCCAGGCAGTCAAGTTCAACTGACTGGGCTGGGACCACAAGTCGCACTGGTCTCGTGAACTGCGATTGTTAGGCGTAGACTGTCGCGTTGGGAAACTGCTCCCTTAGCTGGGTTACGCACTCGGGTGTCGCTTTACTTCCGATGACCCAGACCTGCTTGAGTGAGTGCAGACTGTGCATTTTGGTCACGTCGGCGTCCGTGTGGTCTTCGTAGAAGAAAACCCGCCAGACGTTGCCTTCTTCATTGGTCTCCAAACGCGCCCCAATGTCTTTGAGCGCCTGTACAGCGTCAGGGTCATCGGGTTCCGGTGGTGGTGGTGGTTCCTCAACTTTGGCAGCTTCTTCGCCACCGGCGGTGTCGCCGTCTGACGTGTCGCCGTCTGACGTGTCGTCATCGGAGGCGCTGCTGTCAGAGGCCTCGTCATCCGCCGCAGCGTTATCGGGCGATTCGGTATCGGCCGCGACCGCGCGTTTTTTCTTGCCGCTTCTTCTCTTGCGTTTTTTCTTGGCGGGCTTTTCTTCGCTGCGGTCGTTCGAGTCGTCGTTAAGCTCCTCGTCGGGAGCGGTGTCTTCATCGTGGGTTTCGTCTGCCATTCACTCCGTTCCTTTTGATCCGGAAAGCAATCGCTTCACAAGAGTGTACCAGACCTCCGGAAAAACGCTACGACGCTGGGGCGACAGTTCGTTGCTGGACGAGGTGCGCGTGATGCCACGCGATACAGAGATTACAGACATCCACCATGAAAGGTTGCTGGTCGCCGGGGTTCGTGGGCGGACGTGGCAGTACATTTGTCGTATAATTGGGCCGTGAACGGCATGGTTAAACGCTCGCCAGCGAACGACACCAGGGTGCACCGGCTATTCAGTCTGCACCGATTGGGGTGCCTGGCGGAGCTGGATTTTCTGGGACCCCAATCGTTGCGATGAGGAAGGAAGATGAAGGTATGGGAGAGGGAATAGTTGATCTCCGGAGCGACACGGTGACGCGGCCCACCGAGGGAATGCGACAAGCAATTCTCGCGGCACCCCTGGGCGATGATGTGATGAACGATGATCCGACCGTGCTCGCATTACAGGATCGAGCCGCTGAAATGCTCGGCAAGGAATCCGCCTTGTATATGCCGTCTGGAACCATGACTAATCAAATTGGTGTCCGGATTCACTGTAAACCAGGTGACGAGTTCCTGTGTGAAGTCAATTGCCATATTTTGAATTATGAGCAAGGTGCGTTCGCTCAGCTGAGTGGTGTCGTGGGTCGTCCGATTGTCGGCGACCGGGGCATCTTGCAGCCTGAACAGTTCCACGGATTAATTCGTCCGGAAAATGAGCACCTTGTCAGGACACGTTTGGTCTGCCTGGAAAACACGCACAATCGAGGTGTGGGACGCGTGCAGCCTTACGCTGCAGTTGAGGCAATCTGTGCCTGGGCCCACGAAAATGGTCTGCGGACCCATTTAGATGGAGCTCGCTTATTCAATGCAGCGGTCGCTTCAGGGATCGATGCGGCAGCATGGGCAAGCCATTTCGATACGGTGAGTATTTGCTTTAGTAAAGGATTGGGAGCGCCAGTGGGATCCGCGCTGGTCGGCAGTCAGGAGTTCATTCAGGAAGCGCGCCGGCATCGCAAAGCGTTCGGCGGCGCTATGCGTCAGGCTGGCGTGATTGCCGCAGGGGCGCTCTACGCGCTCGAACATCATGTGGATCGTCTTGCCGAGGATCATACGCACGCCGGTATTCTGGCCGATGCTGTGGAAGTTGCCGAGGGGCTGGAGCTGCATTCACGTCCCGACACCAATATTGTGTTTTTTGATGTCGACAGCGCGCTGGGAGAAGCCGCTGATTTCGTCGCTGCGTTGCAGAGAGAAGGAGTCTACATGTTAGCGCTGGGGCCAGGGATGGTGCGTGCGGTGACACATCTGGACGTGTCTGCGGAGCAGATCCGTCGCGCTGCCGAGGTAATTCCTCGTGTGGCACAAGAGTGCGCATCAGGACTCCGGACCGAGGCGGTTAAAACGAGTACTTATTGAACCGCGGCCTGCCAGTCGATGGGCTGTGTCAAAGTCGTTTTCGCGGCACGCAGTTCATGAACGTAGCAAATTGGTTTACTCGGGCAATGGCTGACGTTGAAACGGATCCTCTATTGTCTCGGCGGTTAGCGGGAGGGCTGAGATGTTGCCGGTGCGGGCTGATTCGGAAGCCTGCGGCGCTGGGTACGCTGAACCAACCGGGCCTATGCTGGATACGTGACGGGATTCTTTTTCGAGCAGCATGAGGAGTTCCTGAGAAGGGTTCCTGATCACGACGAGCTTGTCGTTGGTTTTCTGGTTTGGTCGCCGGATAATGCAGAAAAGTTCTCGACTCCCGGAATCCGGTGATACATCGCCACCGGTTTCTCCCACACGTGCGGACGCCAACCTTGCTTGTAGCAGACCGCTGGTAGAACCAGCCGGCGCGGTGCGTGGCGGCTGGGTCAGGTGACTTTGCCCGATCATTTGGAGTTGCTCGTGGATAACCGGGAGTCCCACAAAGACCCCCTTTTGTTCGTCCATGTCAGCGGCTCTGCAGATCCCGGTCAGGCGTCCACGCTGGTCAAACAGCCCACACCCACTGACTCCGTCAGTGGGTTGTCCCATGACTTCGATATTGGCCGGCCCGAGGTAGCGGTTTAATGCACTAACCTGGCTCTGTCGTAGCTTGGGTAATGCCCCTTCTTCACAACCGACTGAAAAAACCGGTTGTTGAACAGCTAGGCGAAAGCCGTGCTGGGCAACTGGGACTGGGTACACAGGGCGGCGAGGGTGTACCACCAGGAACCCGACATCGATACGGTCGGCGTCGAAAGCGAGTACGGTTGCCGGAATCACCTGAGGTTTTGGCTGGTCGTAGAGGGTCACCAGGATTTTTGAATCCGTCCCGGATTCGCGGAATAGATGGCCGCAGGTGATGATTAACGCCTCACCCGCGCGGCTGTCAATGATCGTCCCGCTGCCGAACGAACTGCCACCGGCATCCGAAACCTCAATCTTCACGGTTGCCTGACGAGCTCGCGTGGTGGGGGAGTGGTTATTATCCACCGGTTGCTTGCCAGGACCCGCCGTGCTGGCGTTCACGGCCTGGGGTGAATTGCCAGTCGCATCTACGTTGTCAGGTAGTGCCACGGTAAGTGGTTCCGGATCTTCAGAGACCTCTGGAGGCAGCGGATCGGGTGATTGAAACCGGACCGGGTTGTTGCGATCCGAGGCGCGACGAGTTTGCATGAGTTGCCGCAGCTTTGAGTAACTGCAGCGGCCTACGATGCGGTCTGTTTCGCGTCCATTTCGGATCATCACAAAGCTAGGGACGCGACGTATTTGATGTTTTTGCGTCAGATCCGGGAACTGCTCGACATTAATCGACTGAACCGGTAAACCCGCATCACGTAACCGCTTGACGGTGACTTGCATTGCCTGGCAATGAGGGCAGCGGGGTGTTTCAAAGACGAGCAGGTAATCACCAGGGTTGCTGGCGATGATGGCTGTCAGCAGGCTGAGTTGCAGCGTGGCCATGTCTTCCCTCCGTGGAATGGCGTCCCGGCGCGGACCTGTGGGTGGCCCGCGGCGATCTTCCAGATCGGACAGCACGACAATGTGTGCGGAACGTCGAATCCAGGCAATACCAGTTTGGGGCTGCTGGGACCTGCCGGTCACCCGTCAAGAGGCCGCACCGCGACGGGCTATTTACTTTCAGTGGAGTGCTGGTGCTTTTGAGGGTCGTGGTCAAGATGCTGTTGATTGAGGTGCAAGTGCAGATCCGGGCGGGCTTTGATCAATTGGGTGAGTCCTTCCTCAGTCGCTTGGGAGCCGTCCAGGTAGAAGCTTTCCAGTTCCTCCATGCGGGCCACATGTTGAAGCCCTTTATCCGTGATATTGACGTCGATAAGGTGGAGGAAGCGAAGGGTTGAAAGCCTGGTCAGATGGTCCAGTCCTTTGTCCGTAACTTGTGGGCTCGCCAGACGGAGGTACTCCAGTCGTGGTAGTTGGCTGAGCAGTTTCAAGCTCTGGTCGGTTAAATCGGCTTGCGGCAGATTGAGGATCTTCAGTGTTGGATGTGCGGCCAGGTGCGCAATTCCCTCATCGCTGACAGGAGATTTGCGTAACCTCAGGTGTTCGAGTGCCGTCAGGCTCTTGCACACAACCAGGCTTTCATCGCTGATGCGACCCTGATTGAGGATCAGATGATGGAGGCCGGATAAGCCGGTGAGGCTGGAGAATTCCTCGTCGGAAACGGCGCGTGCACTTACACGAATCGAGTCCGATCGCTGTTCACGAACAGCCTTCGTTTGCTGCAGGAAGTCGAGTTCCTCTGTGACCGGCGCGTCGCTGCTGGATTGTGCAGGTGGGGGCGATTCCCAACTCGGTTCGTGGCAACCGCCGGTCAAGGCCAGTAGGAGTATCCAAATCAGCGGGTAGCGTCGGAGCATGGGGGTTCTCGAGTTCGGCTGAGCCGGTTGGGGTATGTCTGAAAGTCAGGTGAAGCGACAGGGGGCGGTGACCATATTGTAGTCGTCCCGATTGAATTTCCGGGCCATTTTCGTCGCCGCTAGCGAATCGCGGCAGGGCGGTCAGCCCGCGATTCGCTCTTGTCGGGTTTACAGCAAAACGCTAGGGTCTCGCAAGATTTTTCCCGCCTCACGCGAATTGACCGGGCATGCAGAATATCACCTGGAACACTGATCTCGCCATGAGCCGTTGTTGCGGCTGGTTGCCGGTGCGCGTGCTTTATCCGGAATGGGGCTTATGCTGCTGCGTGCTGCTGTTGCCCGTTCTGACAGGGTGCCGGATCGCTGCCGAGGGCCAGAATGCCCAGGGAGTGCGGTTGTTCGAGCAGGGGCGATGGGAGTCTGCAGTTGACCAGTTCCAGCGGGCTTCTGTCAATGATCCAGAGAATGCAGATGCGATCTATAACCTGGCCGCTGTCCATCACCATCGTGCGAGGACGTTGAAGAATCGCAGTGAGTTTGATCAGGCTGAAGAGCAGTATCGACGTTGTTTGCGGATCGCCCCGAACCATGTGGACGCACACCGTGCATTGGCAGTTCTGTTGGCCGCCACAGAACGTGTGGAATTAGCCGAGCAGCATCTCCGACGATGGGCCGCACAGAGTCCTGAACTGTCCGATGCCCGTGTGGAGCTGGCACGTTTTTACGAGGAACGTAAACAGCCTGAACAGGCAAAACGATTCCTGCAGGAGGCAATTGCCATTGATCAAAACAATGCGCGTGCCTGGGCAGCGCTGGGCCGCCTGCGCGAACGCAGCGGAGATCGGAACCAGGCTCTGGCGAACTACCAGCGTGGTTATGCGCTCGACCCTACGCAGGCTCCGTTGGCGCAACGTATCGCAGCGCTGAGCAATGGCGCTCGTGGTGTGCCGGCTCCCGCCGGAGAAGAACGCACCAGGCTGGTTGATGTCGAACGTACGCCGGCACCGGCAGGGCAACGCCGCTGATTGCGGTGGTTGATGGGTGGCCGCCGGGCCGTTCTCGTGTGGCTCACGTGTTGATGTGTGTTTCCAGGAACCTGGCGAGACGGTGGAAGTCGCTGTTCGGTTCGATATACCGTACTCGTGTCACCAGGGTCGCGGGGTCGATAAGTTCGTCGAAAGGAACATATCGCAAGTCGAGTTGTCCGGCGACCGATACCATAACACCATTGTGTTGCTCTTCCACAAGGGCTCGATAGGCGCCAACACCCAATTGGCTTCCCAGCATGACGTCGAAAGCAATCGGTGCGGAGCAGCGTGACTCATAACCGAGTTGTAACCCGGTGACTTTGCGCTGCTGGTTCGTTTTTTCTTGGTATGCGGTAGCGACCAGCGTACTCAGCAGCCGTGAGAGATTCACGTCGGCAATGGAAATATGGCCGTGATCGTCACGAGGTACACCTTTCAGGTACTCTGCCGGAAGATACTCGGAGAGGCCCTCTGCGACCACAATCACGCCAAATTCCTTACCCGCCTCTTCACGCGATTGCATCATCCGGACGATTCGGTCGACGACTCGCTCGACGTCCATTATCGGACGCGAGTGAGTCTCGCCAGTGCTTTGATCTGTATAGGTCTCGTCGAGTCGATCTTCTGGTCCCAGATCTTCGACGCTGATGACCAGGCTGGCTTCTCCAGCGATCGCAGCGGCATACGCCAGCCAGCCGGCGCTGCGTCCCATCGTCTCGGCAATGAAGTAGGCCCGTCCGGCCTCGGCGTCATGGATCAGATTGCGAATTTCTGATGCCAGTGTTTCCGCCGCAGAGAAGAACCCAAACGTAAAATCGATCCCGTGATAATCATTATCGATAGTCTTGGGTAAATGTACGATCGGAATCCGATGTGTGCCAGGCGGCAGTCGGTCCTGGAACAATTTGAGCTTGTTGGCTGTCTTCAGTGTGTCGTCACCACCGATCGAGATAAGTGCATCGACGTCGAGCGAACGGAGTCCATCGTAAACCCGGTGGAGTGGTGCCACACATTCGGGATCTTCCAGGTGGGCAGGTTGGGAGACTAACTTGCCTGGGTTGGCGCGTGCTGTCCCAATCAGGATTCCGCGAGCGTTGCGTGTCCGTTTTAAGGTCTGCTCATCGAGTTTCAAAAAGTCCGTACCCTCTTGCAGAGGCTGATCGGAAGAAAAATCGATGAGTCGGGAGTAACCATGGCGGATGCCGATGACCTCGATCCCGTTCTGCAAGAATGCGGAAGCACAGGTTGAAATGACCGCGTTGGCGGCTGGGGCTGGCCCTCCCGCGAAGAGGATGGCCACACGTCGAAAAGGTGGTTGGGCTGGTCGAAGATCGGACATGGCGCGCGGAAGCCTGTGGTGAGTGGACAGCGAAGTGCCGAGCAAATGTGAAGAGCAAACGACGACACACGGTTGTTTTTGTGCCACGGTCGGGGCGCCGATTGTATTTCGCTGACCGGCTGTCGCCAAGCGGCCGAAAGCCCTGGGCAGGAGGTTTCCTGATATTCCCCTCGTGGTTTGTGTCGATTAGGTTGCTTTGCGCAATTGGAGACCCAGGAAATATCAGCGGCGAGAACGGGAACCGCCTGTTGGGTTTGCCTGGGAGTAGTCACAATAGGAGCAGGAGATTGTTGAGCCAGGGAGGCCTGCCTTCATTGGCAGGCTTTACCGGACTGCCGGGACGGTTTGTGGACCTGGTGGCATGGATCCTGGCCGACGTTTCTTTTTGTGCCGCCCTGGATCCGGTTTTTCCAGAATCCAGGTTTTTCCAGGAAAGGGATTCGATAGAGCCTGCCGATATGAGCGAGTCACATCCTGCGATCGGAATTGATTTAGGGACGACATTTTCCGCGGTGGCACGACTCGATGAAACGGGACGGCCAACCACACTGGCTAATGTCGAGGGGGACAAGACCACGCCGAGTGTACTCTTCTTTGACGGCGATGAGGTCATCGTCGGCAAGGAAGCGGTCAAGGCGATGGGTGACGAGATGCCGTGTGTAGCGGATTGTGTCAAACGCGAGCTCGGCCAACGCATCTATCCCAAAGAGCTTGCCGGCAGGCAGTATCCCCCCGCAGCATTGCAGGCGTGGGTCCTGCACAAACTTGGCCAGGATACCCGCACTCAGGTTGGTCCGTTCCATAAGGTTGTGGTGACCGTCCCAGCCTATTTCGACGAGGCGCATCGGAAGGCGACCCAGGACGCGGGGTACATGGCGGGTTTCGATGTAATGGACATCATTAATGAACCGACGGCCGCAGCCGTCGCCTTTGGTTACCAGCAGGGGTACATCACGGCACACGAGGGAGTGATTCAGAGTCAGACCATCCTGGTTTATGACTTGGGCGGTGGTACTTTTGATGTCACCGTGATGGAAATTGGAGATCGTGAATTTCGCGCTCTGGCGACCGATGGAGATGTCCACCTGGGTGGGCAGGATTGGGATCGCCGGCTGGTGGATTTTGTCGCCGAGGAGTTCATGACGAGATTTGCTGCGGATCCACGGCAGCATCCCAACAGCCTGGGTCGGTTGTGGCGGGAATCAGAAGACGCGAAACGAACACTTTCTGCCCGCAGCAAAGCGACCATTCTCTGCGAACATGGTGGCCATTCACTGCGGGTTGAAGTCACCCGCGGACAATTCGAAGACCTTACAAGAGACCTCCTGGACCGGACCGCTTTTACTACGCGCGAGACGCTCCAGGCGGCAGGTCTTGCCTGGGCAGACGTGGATCGGGTGCTGCTTGTGGGCGGGTCGACCAGAATGCCAGCGATTAGCGCCATGTTAAAAGAACTCAGTGGCAGGGAACCAGATAGGACTGTCTCCCCTGATGAGGCGGTAGCACACGGTGCTGCCCTGCATGCTGGTGTTTTGTTGGCCAGGCATGCGGGGAAGTCTCCGAGTTTCAAGATTGCCAATGTCAATTCTCATAGCCTTGGTGTTGCCGCTACCGATCGAAAAACCGGGCGGCCCCGTACCGCGACACTGATTCCACGCAACACGTGTTTGCCGGTGACTGCCAAACGAATTTTCCACACGCAGAAACAGAATCAAAAATCGATCCTGGTACAGATTGTCGAGGGAGAGAACGCGATACCCGATGCCTGTTCCCAGGTAGGAAGGTGCAGTATTCGGTCGCTGCCGGACGAACTGGCTGCTCGAACACCAGTTGAGGTTTGTTTTCGCTATCTGGAAAACGGTAGGCTGACTGTCTATGTTGCGATCGAGGGAATTGAGAAACGCGTAAAACATGAGTTGCTGCGTGAAAATAGTCTCAGTCAGGAAGCACTCGATAGCTGGAGAAAGTACATTTCCGGACTTTCGCCAATGCTTTCTCGTGAAAGCCGCTGAGGCATCGGCATGGCGAACCCCAACAAACGTTATGGGCTGCGAACAGGAAGCCACGTGTTTCCAGTTGCCGCGGTCTGCATCCGAAACCACGACCGCTTGAAGTGAGCTTGCACACGATTGCCTATGTCGACCAGGGAACACGAACCGAACGCTTCCCAAGCGAACCATGATGTACGGATGCGCGGTTTTGCCAGTCGGACCACAGTCGAGCAAGCGCTCTGCTGGATAGACGAACACGCATGCCCACTGGAGTCACAGCGTGTTTCGATTCACGCGGCCTGGCAACGTGTGTTGGCAAACGACGTGGTCAGCGCTGTCGATGTGCCAGGTTTCGACCGATCCATGATGGATGGTTACGCGGTTCGGGCTGACGACACGTCAGGTGCGACGCCTTACAACCGGTTGCCACTGCACGTTGTGGGGCAAGCGCTTCCGGGAGTGGAGTTTCCGCAGGAGGTCGCCAGTGGGCAGGCGGTGCGGATCATGACCGGCGCTCCCTTGCCACGGGGTGCGGACGCGGTGTTGCCGGTCGAACGCGTTGAAGTGGACGGAGAGCGGATACTTGCCCAGGACGCGGTCGTGCGACAAAAGCATGTGGGTGTGAAGGGGGAAGATATTCGTTGCGGAGACCAGGTGTTGCCACGTGGGCGCCGTTTGCGACCACAGGATATCGGGGTGTTGTCCTCGATTGGGCAGGCAGAAGTCGAGGTGATTCGGGCACCGCGAGTGAGGATCATTGTGACGGGCAATGAGCTCTTGCCGGCGGGGTCATTGCCGTCGGAACATCGGATATCTGATTCCAATGGCCCCATGTTGACCAGTCTAGTGACACGGGATGGCGGTGTGCCGGAGCATCCTGGAATCGTTCCCGACGATCCCGAATCGATCCTCAAGGCGATGCAGAGTGATGTGGATGTGGTGTTGGTTTCCGGCGGTTCGAGTGTCGGTCAGGAAGATCATGCGCCAGTGTTATTGGCAACGCACGGTGAGTTACCGATCCATGGCATCGCGATGCGTCCCAGCAGTCCAGCGGGGATGGGGCGTCTGGGCAGGCGAGTGGTATTCTTGTTGCCCGGGAATCCCGTCGCTTGCCTTTCCGCGTATGATTTTTTTGCTGGGCGCGCCATTCGTCGATTGAGTGGAAACCCGACAGAGTGGCCCTACTTGACGGTCCGGCTCCCTTTATGTCGCAAGCTGGTTTCGACGGTGGGACGCGTTGATTATGCACGGGTACGCATGAACGGTGATGCCATCGAGCCATTGGCGATCAGCGGTGCATCGCTATTGAGTACGACGACGCGAGCCGACGGCTTCGTTGTCATTCCAGCAGATAGCGAAGGCTATCCAGAGGGGACGGTTGTCGAGGTTTTCTGTTTCGATCAGCGATAACAGGGCTAAAACAAACCACACCGGGTTCTAGATGCAAACGCGCGATGGTGGAACCATCAGTAACAACAGGTCGACAGTGGAAATCGTCACCACGGATTCCAGTTTCACACGGTGGCCCCGCCGGCATCGAGCCCCGTTACTGAATGCGGGCAATTACTTCGCATCGTGCGCGATCCGCAGAGGCAATGTAGCTGCTTCTCGAGGCACACGGCTCACGATGGAATCGTGTCCCGGCGGGCTGTATTGCTTCAGAACGGGTTGAATTTGTTTTCGATCCGCGGTTTGCGGGGTGACTTGGATTTGCTTTTGGACTTTGGTTTGGCGGCAGGTTTTTTCTGTTTGACCTTACCCGCTGCAGCTTTCTTAGCGGCCTTGCCCACTGCCGCTTTCTTGCCGGACTTGTCGGCAGACGCGGGTTTGGGTGCTGTACCTGGAGATGTGGTTGGGCGAGTCCGCTCTTGCTGGGCCGAGGCATCTGTGGCCTCAGCAGGGCGGTTAATATTGCGTAACAGGTCCGTCGCACTACCCGGTTGTTGGCCGTTTGCCCCGGGTGAGGTCGTAACGTCGCCTGATTCTGAAACTGTAGTACCAGCTAAGGTATTATTGGGCGGTGCAGTCTGCGGCCGCCGGCTGCTGGCGAGTACTTCGGGAGAGATGCGGAATCGCAGGGGAGGGCCGCTCAGTCCGAGCGCTTCCTGGGAAAGTTGCAGTCGAATGTCGCCGCTTACCGTTGCTGGAATCGTGAATACCAGTACATCGCTGACGACAGAACGGGCGTCGACGTCAACAGATGTTTTCCGTGGCTCGGTTGGCGTTTTGTCCAGGGAAACCAGCGGCAGCAGAGTTTCCTTGGCGTCGGTCAAATTGGCGCTCACACGATCGCCCAAAGAGCCCGTTCCGTTCCAGCTTGAATATCGAAAACCAGTATCGCCTGTGCGGAAAGAAAACTTAATGAACAGGAAATGATCTGCCGGGTTCTCGGAAGTGCCCGGTTCTGGCGCCGCTTTGGTGTTTGTTTCTGGCTTGTCTGGATCGGCATCAACTGCTGGACCCAAGGCAGGTTGCACCCAGAGATGATCGACCACAACACTGAGATTGCCGAGTCGTGTACCGCTGCCTGCACGTAGCTCACGCCAGTCCGCCAGCGCGGGTTGGTGTGGGCTCGTGTTCGGGTTTCCTGCCGGTAATGTCGGGAAGACGCCTGTTACAGACGGAGCTGTCGGTTCCACGGGAGATTTCTTGCTATCCGTGCCAGGCTGGCTTACATCAGTGCCACCGGAACCAGCGACCACGACGATGGCTGCCACGACGATCACGACAGACAGCCCGGCGCCGCTGATTACCAGCCACCGTTTACCGTTGCCGGCGGAAGCTGGTTTGCGGGATTCCGTCGGTCGCGCCGCACTGGTGACGGGCTCTGACACGACAGTGGGGATTTGATTCAGCTCATCTAGGTTGAGGTTGTCCCACAGAGAGTTGTCCGGGGCCTCCGGGATGGTTGCTTCCGTATTGTCAGTTGCTGTCTTATTGTCCGGTGGGAGTGGGGGAGGAACTGCGGGTGGTCCGGCAACCGGCGGGGCCTCGGTGGAGTCCGAGAACAGCCCTTTGACGCGGATGGCAGTCACCCATCGCGTCGTGCCTTCTTTGCGGATTTCAGCAGAGGGCGCAACCTCGCCGTCGGTCGCCATCTGCACGAGTTGTTCTTCGGCGAGGGGGCCGAGCTCGTTTCCCTGGTGTCGCAGATACCATTGTTCCGACATGGATTCACCTGTGCGGATGGAGCATCCAGAGGATGGCGTTGGGGAGGCCTGTGAGCAACGTGGCATGCCCACGCCGCGACAAGCCTCTATTCACTGTACCACATGCTTTCGACATTCATCCAGTTGAACCTGTATTGGCAAGCTGCTGGGCCGCCCAGGGTGCCAGTTTTTCTCGGAAGATTTTCGCGTTGTGACGTATATCCACAGGCAGTGATGGGTGGAGCAGAATATCGACGATATCCTGCGTCAGCGTGTCTGCAGCTACTTGTTGGCGCAGCTCAGCGAGCAATCGATCTTCTTCGTCAGTCGTGCTGGGTCGGCGTTCAGGCCAGGTTTCCACCACAATTACAGGCCGTTGGTTGCCTGCCTCTCCGATACCAACCAGCGCAGAACGGTAGACCGCAGGGTGATTGTTGACAATGGCTTCGCAAGGGACGGTAAACAGGGTGCGTTTTCGAGTCACTACACGGTGACCCTTGCGCCCGCAGAACCAGAAACGGTCCTGCGAATCGAGATAGCCGACGTCACCCATGCGATGCCAGAAACCGTCTCCATCGGTGATCTTGTGGTCGGCGTTTGCGTCGGTGCGAGTGACATAACGTGGTGTCACGACGGCGCCCTGCACAATCAGTTCGCCGATCTGCCCGGGCGCCACCTCGATCGTATCGTCCAGTGTTGCCAGTGGGCGATCGTCAATTTCAATCACGCGCCATTGCATTCCAGAAAATCGTGTACCCACGCACGTGCCAGCTCCTTGGCGACTGAGTGTCTCGGTTTCGGAGAGAACTTCTGAGGCGCTGATCGAGGCTACCGGTAGTGCTTCGGTGGCGCCGTATGGCGTGTAGATGTCTCCATCGACGGCGATGACCTGCTTCATGCGGGCCAATACATGGGGCGGCACCGGGGCACCCGCGGAAAAAATACGCTTGAGCGTCGGCAGCTTTACCTGGGCGGATTCACAGTAGCGTCCCACGGTGTTCCAGAGCGTGGGTGAGCCAAAAGACTGGGTCACATTCCACTGCACTACCGGGTCGATGATATTCTGGGGCTCTACATTGGCGGGCTGCGTGAAGTCCATTTCCGGGAGAATTGTTGAAACTCCCATGGCGCTGTTGAAGAGCGCGAATAGCGGGAATCCGGGCAGGTCGATGTCACCCGGTTGGATTCCGTAATGTTGCTGTAAATGTTCGACTTGAGCCACAAATGTTCCGTGCTCGTATAGCACACCTTTTGGTGGCCCGGTGCTCCCACTGGTAAAGATAATGGCCGCCGGGTCGGAAGATTGCGTCTCTGCTATTTGAAACCCATTCGCTGGCTGGGAACGCAGTCGGGAAATGGTTGTACCGCCCCAGAACCATCGTCTACCGACAGTGACATTAGTACGTGCTCGGGGGAAGCGCCGTCGCAGCAGCGTGCGAATTGCCTGGGCGAGAGGAATGGCCACGAAACCATCCGGATTGACTGCCTGGAGACAGGCGATCAAGTTGCGGCGACCTAATCCCGGGTCAATTAACACCATCACGATGCGCGCCTTCAGCATGGCGAAGACCAGGGAAATAAAATCAATACCCGGTCGCACCATTAGTGCCATCCGGGCACCTGGTTGCAGCCCTAGGTTGAGAAGCCCTCTAGCGAGGCGGTCGCTGTCTTCCTGGAGTTCGGCAAAGGTGCAACGACGATACTGGTAGACTCCGTCCCGGCCTCGCTTGAGCGGCTCGGCAATAGCTAACCCATCGGGATTGGTGCGCGCTGTATCGGCGAGCCGCGAGGCGACGTTGTTGGTGGACGCCGTCATGGGGTTCACCTCTTGCTTGCGAGTTGACTGATGTGTTGCAGTGCGAGACGTGCGATGTCGAGCTGAAGTGTTTGCGAAAGCGCTTTCCAACCAGGTACGGCGTTCACTTCAAGTACGTAATGCTGCCCGTCTTGAGCGGGCAGGATATCTACTCCGGCCATCATGGCCCCAACCAGACGGGTCGCTCGGCGGGCAACTTCGACAAGGTGATCGTCGAGGTCCGCCGGTTCCGCAATGGCGCCCCGGGAGATGTTGGTTCGCCAATCGTCGGGATGTCTGCGGCGCATGGCGAAAATATGGTCTCCGAGCACAAACAGACGCAAGTCATAACCGTGGTGCGGCAGGAATGGTTGTTGGTAGATAATCGCCCGCAATTGGATCAGTGTCTTGAACGTGCGCCAGGCGACAGCCTCGTCAGAGACCCGCATAATTCCACGGCCCTCACCTCCGTAGAGCGGTTTGACGACGACGTCACCGCCCAGTTGGCAAAAGCCATGCATTGCTTCGTCGAAGGTCTGGCAGACAATCGTGGGCGGCACTCGCAGCCCTGCCTCTTGCAGCAGAGCGCAGGTCAGGTGTTTGTCGACTGCGATTTCGATGGACCGCGGTGGGTTGACCACGAGAACACCGCTGGACTGCAGCCTGGCGAGTGCATTCATGCGGAAGATCACTTGCTCGAGTGAGCCGGGTGGCATCGTGCGCACCAGGACTGCCGGGAATGCTCGAAGGTCGGTCGTGCCAACACTAATTTCGGGACGTTTGTGAACTTCCAGATTGGCAGTGAGTTGGGTGAATGAGAACGGGGTGAGTACGTAGTCATCCGCCGCGGCCCGGACAAGATCGCGAAAGTACCAGCTTTCGGCAGCACAGAGAACGGCCATGCGCATGCGACGTCACGGTCCGTAAAAAGAGGTGCGTAGAACATCTGGACGTGTTTCGCCGAAGCGGAACTGACGCCCACTGTCCAGGTTGTTCAGCGTCACCATCGCGGGGCTGAACAGCAGCGGGTCAATCTTGTAGAAATCACGATTGTGGTTCTCAAAAATGTCAGCAAAGGGTTGCCCGAATGCCGGTGAAGAGCAACTGGGAATTCGTGGCCCCGATTCTTCGAGGGATGAATCATCTCCCGTGACCCAGAGCGTGACTTCCGCGCCGTAGAGAACTGCGTCATTGGTGCGGCCAATACCGACCAGATCGTCCGCAGCGACTGGCGGGAGTGGTGCGACGCCGTAGCCGCTGACAAGACGGTCGAGGTCAAAGCCGATCTCGTGCATTTTGTGGAGTGCAGTTTCTACAGACCGGGCAACGACTTGAATCGTACCCGACAGGCTGGCGGTGCGGGCGACCAGCAGCGTCAGCTGGTCAGCTGGTACCTTGCAGTCGTTGGCAATTTGTTCGCAAACGGCCGTGGGGGGCATTTTGGCGGACTCCAGAACGCCCACTGCGTGTTCGGCGGTTTCCGTGATTCCAATGTGTTCAAACAGTTGTTCTTTCGCCGCCGCCGCACGCATGGGACCGGAGCCCATCGCAAAAAAGGATTCTCCGCTGATCTGCCAGCCAGCGTATTGTGACGCCAGGCAGGCCGCTACGGGCTGGTCCGTACGTACCGCGACGGAGGGACCTGGGCTGACAGCATGACTACCCGGTACGATTTCTACCGATCCGAGTCCAGCCAGGCAGACTTCTGCCATCAGCCGGCCCGCTTCGAGGCTGCCGCGACAGCGGACACCTAAATCAAGTAACTGGGTCCCGCATGGATCACGCGCCGAATCGATGCGTAGCCGATCGGCAGATTCGAGCAGAGGGCTGAGGCAGGCGTGGCCGGATGCGTTCAAGTTCACGGTGCTATGATGTCTGATAGGAAGGAATGCGGCAAGTCAGTGGTAGGCAGCACGGTACGGGCCGATTAGAATGCTCGCGCTAGCTGTAAGATTGGCGCGGGCAATGCCAGCAGGGGTCGGTCTGTGGTCACCCTCACTATTGAAAACTACGTCAAGACAATCTACCAGATCTGTCTGGATTGTGATGGGCGCCCTGCCGCTACAGGGCATTTGGCGGCCGCACTCAGTGTGTCACCCGGTACGGTGACAAGTATGCTCAAGACACTGGACGATTCCGGTCTCGCTGAATACCGGCCGTACGAAGGAGTGCGTCTGACCGCCTCAGGTGAAACCCTGGCCTTGCGCGTTCTCCGCAGGCATCGACTGATCGAACTGTTTCTCGTGCAGACCCTGGGACTGTCCTGGGACGAGGTGCACGATGAGGCGGAAAACATGGAGCATGCGATCAGTGACTTTCTGGTTGATCGCGTAGACCAGTTTCTGGGCTTTCCGAGCAGTGACCCTCATGGTGACCCAATACCGCGGGCTGATGGAACGGTTGATTCGGTGACGCGACAGAGCCTCGTACAGTGGCAGGTGGGGCAGCCATTTCAGCTGGTTCGCGTGCTTGACCAATCCCCGGCGTTTCTCCGTTACTTGAGTGATTCGGGGTTACAACTCGGCGCGACCGGAGAACTGGCATCCACTTGCCCAGAAGCGAATGTGCTTACGGTTGTCGTTGGTGGTGGCGAAACCACGTTGTCATGTGATGCCGCCTCAAAGCTGCTGGTGGCTGATGTACCGCCAGCGGAGCCTGGGCAACTCGCCTCGGCCGAGTAAAAAATAGCCTGGGTGGGTGACCCCAGTCTGGGAATGCTTGGAGGGCGCCTGCTAGGCATGCAGATATTTTTTCCACCAGCTGAGGATTTCCCCCAGGCGGTGTAGCCTCAGGTCGGGCGGGCCGTTACGACTCATGCCATGGCTGGTCGAACGCGGGTAACGCACAAAACGACTGGGGATGCCGCGTAGCTGCAGCGCGGTAAAAACCTGTTCCGATTGTTCAATATTACAGCGCAAGTCCCCCTCACTGTGAATGATCAGTGTGGGTGTTTTGGCTTGCCCAAGATGTGCCATCGGGCTCTGTGCCCATCGCGCTTCGGTGCGATCCCAGCCGTTTCCTGGGAAGTAAACATCTTCCTCCAGTGGAAAATCGCTGTTTCCTGACATGCTGACGAGGTTGCTGACACAACGATCGGAAATGGCGGCCGTAAAATCATCGCAATGCCCACAGACCCAGTTCGTCATGTAGCCGCCATAACTGCCTCCCATGACCCCCAGATAGCGGTTATCGATATCGGGTTGTTGTTTCATGAATTTGAGAATGCTCTGGATGTCGAGCCAATCCGCGCTGCCCCAGTTTCCTTTAATGGCCGCACAGTGATCACGGCCATAACCTTTGCTGCCTCGCGGATTGCCGTAGACAACAATGTATCCGGCTGCTGCCAGTAGCTGGAATTCGTGAAAGAAATCGACTCCGTATTGGGCGTGCGGGCCGCCGTGGATCTCCAGGATCGCGGGGGATTTCCTGTTCCGCGAACGTGGTGGTTTGAGTACCCAGATCTGCGTTCGATGGCCATCCGCGGCGGTGACCCAATGCGATTCCGGTTGGGCGACCAGTAAGCTAGAGAAGAGTGAGCCGTTCAAATCGGTGACCCGTTTGGGACTCCAGCGCGCCGGACGGGTGGTTGTGACAAAAACATCGGCCAGACTCGTCCCACCTTGGCGTGTCAGAATGACCCGGTCTCGCTGGTTCGCAACATTGCCCAGGTCATAGTGGTAGGGACCGGTCGTGTGGAAGGTCACTTTGCCACCTCTGACCGGAACGGAAGCGATATGCATCGCTCCCTCTCTACCGATATTCATGAACACACGTTTGCTATCTCGGCTGAATTGCAGTGACGGTGCGAATTCCGCTTCCGCGGTATCTGTGATGGGCACCGCCAGCAGGCATATATCGGTTTCTCCGGTCAGGCTCTGGGTGTGTCCTGATTGGAGATGGTGTATGTAGAGTTCCAGGTTTTCGACGCTATAACTGCCCTCGCGACCCGCCCGCCCAGCGAATGCCAGCCACTGACCATCTGGGGACCAGCGAACTTGCTCTTTGGGGCCTGCGGGAAGCCCTTTCAGCGAAGTGAGTTTACCGCCTGGCAGATCGAGGATTGCCAGTTCATCCTTCCAAGGGCGTAGTAAAGCGCGACGATCGCGGTTGGTGGTAATCGCTAATTTGGTACCGGACGGTGAGAAATCGAATGTGAATTCTCCCAATCGATCTTTGTTGTAGAGCAGCTGGTGTTCACCCGTTTCGATGTCGACCAGATACAATCCATAGCGTTGTTGTTGGAAGTAGCCGTCGCCATCAAGTCGGTACCAGAGCTGATCGATTTCCTTCGGGGGCTCGCTGGCTCCTGTTGTCTCACGCTGCTTGACTGCCTCTCGCGTCCACTCTGTGTCGGTGATGCGAAACGCGACCGCCAGGCACTGTCCCTGGGGCGACCAGCAGAACTTCCCGATCGAGCCTTCGGGAAACCGCGTTAAGGCGCGTGCTTCGCCGCCTTGTGCAGGGATCAAGTAGATCTGTGGCTGTTGCTCGCTGCGGGTGCCGACAAAAGCGATCTGCTGGCCATCTGGGCTCCAGCGAGGAGAGTGGTCTTTTTCTCCACGGGTAAAGGCCCTGGAAGTACCTTCCTCGAGATCCATGACGTGTAATTGGGTCTGGTAGTTGTTCTGGGAACCGACCTTTTTCACACCAAAAACGACGCGGCGTCCGGATGGAGAGATTTGCGGATCGAAGACCAGTTCAAAACGGAGCAGATCTTCCGCTTCGATGACGCGTTGCTGTTGTGCGGTAGCGGGCATGTGGGGCTTCGCGCGGACGCGGTCCTTTCAGCATGAAGCTTGAACAGGGAATGAGGGCAGGGTTATAAGGCTGGGGAGATTCTAACACGTCTCGTGTGAGTTGGGGGGAACGCTCCGGTAACCTTATTCCACGTCTTCGATAACGAGTGACAACGTGACGAATCGTTAACTGAGCGTTAGAATTTGCGCACCCACACGCTCGCAACTGCGAGCCGGTTTTCAGGATGCTGCCTGTGATGATAGTAAACCAGCCAACTCTTGGATCTCGAAGAATCGCGGCAGTGGTTGGCTTTGGTTTTGTTGCGTTGGGGTCCCTGGCGGTTCGCTGGCTGGAAGAGAATCGGGTCCACCACCGTTGGCATCTGGATACGAGTTGGGTGGCAGTGGCGACAGGATGTCTGATCGCGATGGTAGTTGCAGTCGTGTTTGCCTCGATTGGAACGCGATTATTGAATCGTCCGATCGGTGTTTTGATGGCGGCCGCTAGTGGTGGTCTGGCGATGGCGGCCAGTGGCCCGGTGCCCGGCATCCTGGTGGGCGCATTGACTGGTTGCGTGGTCACCTTTGGCTACGGTCAGATGGCGTTCTGGTTCGTGT
Source organism: Planctomycetaceae bacterium (assembly GCA_002724245.1). Taxonomy (GTDB): domain Bacteria; phylum Planctomycetota; class Planctomycetia; order Pirellulales; family Pirellulaceae; genus UBA9264. The sequence goes on along the minus strand of PBOG01000064.1, from coordinate 99,656 downwards.
GTCGTATTACCGTGTCGGTCGCGGTTGGTGTTCCGGTAGCGGTGTTACTCCATCGCTTTGGTGTGGTGTCCGGAGTTCTTTCTTCACCGGCTATCTGCTGTGCCCTGGCACTTCTTGCTGTCGCGCAGTTGTGTGTTGTCATGCATGGTTTTCAAGGATCCGGGATGTCTGTCCGTCGTGTCCGTACGTGGACTGCTGGGGCGGGCTTGCGTCTCTTGTTGACATTGCCGTTTCTGGCTTTGAGCTGGCTAGTGGGATGGCATGTTGATCGCAACTGGCATCTGCAAGAACTGGTTTCCCAACGGTCCGGGAAGATCCGTTTCATCGTACCGTATCGCTGGCAATGGTCGCGTGCCTGGGAGGGGCGTCCGGTACGTCATGTCGATTTAAAACAGGCGACTGGTCGCGATTTGCGTATGTTGTCTGAATTAAGTGTTTTGCGCGAGTTGCGCGTGAGTGGATATCAGGACACGGATTCCCAGTTACTGGATGCCCTCCGTGAGACGTCTGGCTTGAGGCGCTTACGATTGATCGGGATTCCGCGGCGTCGTGAGTCACTGGTGCCTGTCTTGACGCTACCCGGGCTGCAGCACTGCCAGGTGGACGATCTCAAGGGACGACGTGTGATTGCGACGGCCGGTACGATCACAGTGCATTTTTCAGGCCCAGCAATTTCGGATGAGGATTTGCATTGGCTGGGGACGGTTCCTGGAGTCGAGGCGTTGACGATTACCGATTGTCCACACGTTACCAGCGCAGGGCTGTCCGTGATTAGTGAATCAGGATTGCAGCGTTTGGAATTGGCTGGAGATTCTTTCACGGATAATGGCATGCGGCCGCTCGCGAAAATGCCACTCAAGTCTTTGACATTGCGTTGTCCACGAGTGACAGCACGCGGTTTGGGGCAATTGGCGCAGCTGCCGGAGCTTCAGGTTTTGCAGATCGAGGACCCGCAAATCGACGCTGAGAAGTTGCGGGCAGTCAGTACCATTCAGATGAAACGTCTGGTATTGGAAGGCGCGCTTGTAGGGCCAGAGGCTCTGGACTTTTTGTGCAAGATGAATCTGGAAACCTGCCAGGTGTATCCCCCACTGCGATTGCGCGAGGTTGCGCCGCTCTGCCAGATTGAAGGTTTGCGCAGTCTGAGTTTTGTCAGCCCTCGATTCGACCTGCGATTGATTTCTGGCTTGCGGACACTGGGGCAGCAACACCCGGTCCATTTGGAGGTCGGAGTCGCGGAGGCGGATTGGCTGGCTCTGGCCACCGCCAGTGCGATGAGTGGAGTTTCATTTAGTGCCGGCAACCGCTTGTCACACGATGGATCCGTAGTGGAGGGCAATTCGCAGATTTGTCTCTATCAGCCAGCGAATCGCTGGAAGACGCCGGGCGTCACAAAGACGGTCACGAGCGTGACTGGAAATCAGGCACTGATACCGGCCGGGAGGATCGAGCGGTCGGTCGATGGTCCATCGGTTGAACGCGATATGGTGCAGTGGCGAGAGCAGCTTCAACCAGAACAACTTGCAATGGGAATACCGTTTGTTAACGAAGTCGGAATGTTGCTGGTCCCGGTACCGGCGGGAAAATTTTTCATGGGATTCGGCGACGAGCAGGGTGCTGTTGCAGAACAGGTATCCAGCCAGCGTCACCCGGTTACGTTAAGTAACGGTTTTTTCATGGGTGCGATGGAAGTGACACAGCAGCAATTTGAGCGGGTAACTGGTCAGCAGCGAGGTACCTTTCAGGGTTCAGAGTTGCCAGTTGAAACGGTGACCTGGAAGGAAGCGAGCGATTTCTGTCAGCAGCTCAGTCAGTTTGCAGGTGAACGTGCTGCCGGGCGCCGGTATCGGTTGCCGACGGAAGCCGAATGGGAGTATGCGTGCCGTGCTGGATCCGATTTTGCGTACAGTTTTGGCAACCGGCTAGAAGACCTGGACCACTTCGCATGGCATGCGTTGAACGCCCAGGGGCGAACACATAGGGTGGGCGTAAAGAAGCCTAATGCATGGGGTTTGTTTGACATGCATGGCAATGTTTACGAATGGGTACAGGACTGGCACAGCGATGACTATTACAGCCAGTCACCGTCCACAGATCCACCAGGTCCTGACGATGGCGTGGTGCGGGTGGCACGCGGCGGTGGCTGGGCTTTTGGTGGGTATCGCTGCGCGTTTCGGGCGTTTGGCGGCAGTGGCCATTCCAGCAAATTCCTGGGATTTCGGGTCGTCTGTGACACGACTACCGCGCCCTAGGATTTTGTAGCGGACTGTTACTTCGCTGTTTTTAGCGTTTTGACCACAAGGTCATTCAGCTGCTTCAGGCCGAGTAATCGGTCGACCGGGTAATGCCCGACATGGTAGTGAACGACCTTCCCGGTTTGATCCAGCACGATCACCAGTGGTAGCTTGGCTCCGGATTGCCGAGGGTCTCCCAGCTTTTTGAGAACTCCCTCGGTGTCGTGTAGCACGGGGTAACTGAGATTCATAAACGACGTGAGCTTTTTAGCGCTGAGTATGGCGGGGCGCCGTGACGAGGTGGTTTGCAGGCGCTGGTTGACGTTGATGCCGTACACCCCGATTCCTTTGCCCTTGTGTTTGCGATAGAGGAAGTCGAGGTAAGCGATTTGGCCGTAAGGCTCCTCAAGCGGTTTGTCTCGATAACGCCAGAAGTGCAGGACGGTAACACGGTTTTTCCAGGCTTGCTGATCGAACGCGCGACCACGACTGTCGACCAGCGGAAAGCTTTCCAATGGCTTGCCCATCGTCTTGGCCTGTAGTGCGCCGATGGCGCCAGCTCTTCCTTTTTGGATCTTCGTGTCGCGTTCCGCTTCTTTGAACACGGTGGCCAGCGCAGGCGCGTCGCTGATGGGTTTAGCAAGCGTCGGCAGTTGCTTGCGGAGTATCCCGAGCTGTTCCGCGCTCCAGACCATGCGGGGGTCACGTGGCTGACGTCGCAGTTGTTGTCTCAATTGGAACAGAGTCTCAAATCCACCCGTCGTCGCCGATAGCTCCGTAGCGGAGAGCATCTTTTTCTGGGCTAATTCGTATTGCAATTCGAATTGTTCTCCCTGCCCGATGAAGACGGTTTCGACAACTCGTGCGACCAGTGGCGACTTCTTGTCAAGCCAAACCGTGCGCTTGTGGCCGTAGCGGTTTTCAGCACGGACGATCCAGGAATTATGACTCGCTACCCGTTGGCTCCCGGTAACCTTGAAGTTGAGTTTGCCTTCTTCCCAATTGGTGTCACTATCGAGTGTGCGCTTCAAGAACAGCAACGGCAGCACGACCGGCACGATGCTCTTGCCGGCGTCGCGCTGGTACAGCAGGGCGGGCCATTGAGCCGGCGCAGCACCGGAGGAGCCTCGCACCTGAACGCGGCCAAAGTGGTCGGTCCAGAGCCAATTGCCACGGCCTTCTTCACTGAGTGTCCAGTAGACGGTGGCGCTCTCCGATGTTACGTCCACCAACAGGCAGTTCAGTTCAAATGTCTTGCGGGTGATGACAGGGTCACCTTTGTCGGCCTCGATCTTGCCGCGAAAAGTGAGTTGGGTACCGCTTTCCAAGGCGGTGGGAGCGGCCAGGGCCGTGGTGACTGCAAGTGTGAGCGTGTGTAAAAACATCAGCATTCCCGTGTCGGTAAAGAGCTGGTGCGAGTTGAGGCTGCTCAACATGAACGGCAAGAAACGATAACGCATTCTAGTGTTGATGGTGGATTGTGGCGAGTGCAGACCGCTACCTATGTGGAGCCAGGCGTCTGCGGAGATTCAAAATCTGGATCGTTTGCCATCAGAAGTTACGGCGTTTCCCAGGTATCGGTGCCTTGTCTTCGAGGAAATCCCGCGTCGCCCGAGGCTCTCCGCCTGTGAGGCAATTGGTAACGCGTTGGTCGAGCTGGTAGACTGACGCCGCAACGGTGGTGCTAACGCAGACTTGCAGGCCGGCACCGAGAGGACACTTTTGAATGAGTGTGAGACCGGAGTCGAGGGGGGCGGGCAGCATGCAACGCGCACAGCAGATGTCTTGGGGCAGCGTCAGGAGAAAGTGGTGGTTGCTGACTGTTGCAACGTGGACCCTGTTGTTGGTCATCGAGCCAGGTCAGGCGGCCGCTGCCGATCCTCTGGAGCCGGCGAGTAACGAGTCAACACAGCTCACTTTGAACACGCGCAAGCGTGTCGAAATCAGCAAGGGAAGCGGTGACTATCGGACGGTTGCGGAGACGCAGCGATGGGAGGCGCGGCGGACGGCGTTTGTGATTTGTGACATGTGGTCGCAGCACTGGTGCAAAGGTGCCACTCGGCGTGTTGCAGAAATGGCACCGCGCGTCAATCTTGTCGTCAACGCGGCGCGAGAGCGTGGCGCGTTGATCATCCACTGTCCAAGTGGTGGCATGAACCATTATGCGGAGACTGCTATGCGGCGCCGTGCGCAACAGGCGCCGCCGGTCAAGACGAAGGTGTTACTCAAGAGCTGGTGTCATTTGGATCCACAGCGTGAAAGTGCTTTGCCCATCGATGACGCTGACGGCGGCTGTGATTGTCAGCCACGTTGTCGTGGCGTGGTGTTGAGGCCGCAGATCGATGCGATCAAGATTCATCCGGAAGATGCAATTACCGACAGTGCCGAGGCCTATTACTTGATGCGTGCTCGGGGGATCACGAATGTGGTGGTGATGGGGGTGCACACAAACATGTGCGTGCTAGGTCGACCCTTTGGCATTCGGCAGTTGATTTACCAGGGGCAGCAGGTGCTGTTAATGCGGGACCTGACAGACACCATGTACAATTCACGAAGCAAACCGTTTGTGAATCACTTTCGCGGGACGGACCTGGTTGTCGAGCACATTGAAAAGTACTGGTGTCCCACGGTGACAAGCGCTTCTATTCTGGGTGGCCAACCGCTGCGATTCAAAAACGATCCAGGGGCTCAGGGCCCGCGCTAAGGCGAGATTGGATGTCCGCCAGGATGCGTTGCTCAAGCGCGATGTCGCGTCCCAGCGGAATCCAGCCAAGTGTGGTGGATTCGTTTTGGATGCGATCCTGGTCACGAGCGATTGAACCATCGTGACGCATCGCGGTACCATCGGCCGTATCACGTTCCGGTTGAGCGACGTCTTCCAGTTCTTTCTGGACGACCACTTCGATTCGATATCCCGCATCGACAGGAACCACACGCACCAGGGCGCTGAGACGGATCGATTGTAATGTCGCTTGCCATGCGTCGAATCGGGTAGTGGAGTGTGAATGCCAGGGTTCGAGCAGGGTGGCTGCGGCCCGGGGTACAGTTTCGATGCGACCTTCGGTGAGAATTTCGCCGGCCAGTTTTACCTGTTCTTCACGCTCGATATCAAAATAGGTATCGATCGCATCTACCAGTTGGTTCCAGAGCAGGTCGCGGTCTGTGACGCCAACAAAGAGAGGGTTTTCCAGCAATTGAAGCGTTTGGCCGTTCTCGATTGGTGACAGCCCCTGGTGGAGTCCGCAGCCGATGGTACTCACCACGACGGCGGCAAGGAACACCAGTATTACGGGTGTGTGCCACGGAGACCTAGGAGATAAACTCAGTGCCAACATCAGACGCCAGTTTGTGGAAGCAGCAGAACGGGGGCGTATTTCACTCGTGGCTGCGGAGTGTCCTCAAATCAGCGACTTGAGACAAGGTCAGCCGTGAGGGGCGCCCGTTGGGCGGGAAAGCAGCTAGGCGGTCGCGGCCGGAGGGTTGCCGAGCCGGCGATACGCTTCGACGGCCAGCTCGTCGCAACGATCGTTTTCCGGGTGGCCACTGTGTCCAGCGACACGTGTGTAATGCACGTCATGCTGTGCAGCGAGTCCGTCGAGTTGCTGCCACAGTTCGACGTTCTTTACCGGTACCCACTTGCGCGCACCTTCACGACGTTGCCAGTTATTGCTTTTCCATTTGGGCATCCATTCGCTGAGGCCCTTGCCGACATACACGCTATCGGTGAAAAGTTCGACCTGGCAACTTCGTTTGAGTGCTTGAAGCCCCTCGATAACCGCCATCAGTTCCATGCGATTGTTCGTGGTCTCCACTTCGGCACCGGAGCGTTCCTGCTCCTTTCCGGTACGGAGATCTCTGAGGATATATGCCCATCCGCCCGGCCCGGGGTTTCCACTACAGGCCCCGTCAGTAAAGAGATGAACCTGTCGCGGTTCGTGGGAATCGGTCAAGTCAAATTCTCCGCTATTTCATCGCGAGTGCCAGGCTGCCTGGGATCGAGCCCCGCCGACAAAGCCGGTTGCTGTGCCGTTGCCATTCCACGCAATTGGGAGTCCAGGCGGGTTTCCGCCGGTCGTGTTGACGAGCAAATCCACGGCACCGTCACCCAGAACGTGCTGCCTTGTCCCACTTCGCTTTCGAAATAGACGCTGCCGCCGAGCAATTTGGAGAGTTCTTTGACGATCGACAGCCCGAGTCCCGTGCCGGAATATTCTCTGGTGAGTCCATCTGAGCCAAGCACAGTTTCACTTTGACGAAACTTGTCAAAAATGGTTGCCCGCTCTTCACTCGCAATTCCGACTCCAGTGTCAGCAACCGTGAGTTTCAGGAGGTCGCCAGGTTTGCGCTCCGCGGAAACGACGATCCGGCCACCTTCGGGAGTAAATTTGATGGCATTGGAAAGCAAGTTCGTGAGGATCTGCTGGATTTTTGCCTGGTCTTGAAACAGGGGTTCCTGGTTCTCGACGGCCTGCACATCGAGGTCGATATTTTTTTCCTCGGTGAGCAGACGGACCATGTCACATTGAGCGCGCACGACGAGACCAATCTGAAACTCACTCGGTTTGAGTTCCATCTTGCCGGCTTCGAGCTTTGCCAGGTCCAGGATGTCATTGATCATTTCCAGCAGTACACGCCCTGAAGAACGGATGTTCTGGGCGTAGCGGCGTTGTTTTTCGTCGAGCGAGTCGATTCCCTGAAGGACTTCCGAGAATCCGATGATACTGTTCAGCGGCGTACGCAGTTCATGGCTCATGTTGGCCATGAAATCATCTTTGAGCCGGTTCATTTCGTACAGCCGCATATTGAGCTGAGCGAGTTCGTCCACTTTGGAATCGAGTTCGTAATTAACTTGTTTGAGTTCACCTTGAGTATCGGTCATATGGCGCAGCATGCGGTTGAAAGACTCTGCGAGTTCCTGGAATTCATCGTTCGTTTGGATTTCGGCGCGAGAGTGGAGTTGGCCGCCGCTAATACCGTCACTGACGTCGCGGAGGTGTTTGAGAGGCTTGACAATGACATAGCGAACAACCACGTATAGCAAAACGTTGGCAACGAAAACGGTCACAATTGCCAGCGTGATCATGATTGCCCGCGCTTTATTGATGGCGCCTTGCGTTTCGGTGTAGGGCACAATCACTTTGATGACATGAAAAGGCCGCGTTGCACCACCAGTAGCAATACCCTCCGATGCTGCGATGGCTCCAGTTTCCTGCAGAGTGGAATGACAGTCAGTACAGTTACGGCTCCAGTAGATTGGTTCGTAGTAATGGTATTCCGTCCGGTCTGGCGACCGGCGTTGTTCGAACAGTCGTGAATTGGGAAGAATTTGGAGACCTTCTGTTTGCGGTGGCTCTTCTTCGGTGAGGTTTTTTTCGCTCTCAAGTAGTTGTTTCTGATGCTGGGTTTGCAGGTCTCGTAAGATCTGCCATTCCTGCATATCTTTAGAGGCAGGTACCTTGGCGTGCTCCAATTGAGTGATCAAGGATTGGCTTTCGAGCTTCAGGATTTCATACGTGAATACCTGGCGTCCTTCAAATTCCGCACTCAGTTGCTCCGTCCAGACACGTGCTTCTGGGTTAGGGTCGGTTTCGAAACTGATGAAATGTGACCGCATCAGTAGCATTACGACATTGTCGCTGGCTTTGTTACGGGTGGCTTCGATGACCAGATTTTCTGCGACGCGGTTGACCCAGAAAAAAGCGGTGGCGATCAGGGCGAGCAGACAGAAGCCAAAAAGCAGACGGCATTTCCGCTCGAGGTTGGTTTCCCCGAGAACGCGTTTGATCGATCGATAGCCCATTGCGTGCTGCCGAGACTCGCGATGCCGAAAAAGAGCACCAGTAGTTTGAAGCGCTAACAGATTCTAAGGCGTCTGCGAGCTTCCGGCCAGTGCAATCCAGCGATTGAGTCCGCGCGGACCACCCGGTAACGCGACTACATGTGAATCGGTGGAGTTCGTACAATAGGCGAAGGTATCCCCGGGGCGCAAGGTCCATGCAGGTGGGAGCCGGGAGATGTTGTCAGGTAACCTGGAATGACCGGAAATACGGTTCCCCGATGGCTGGCAGGTGTTTGGGTTCCCGTTGTGGGGACGTTGTTTTGTTTTCTGGGGTCTGCGTTGGCGCATGCTGCAGGGAAGCCGGACAATACGTTTTTTGAACGCCGGATTCGGCCGATCCTGGTTGGCTGGTGGCGGAGTGCGTGGAGGGATGACGTATGGCGCTAGTGATGAATACGGTCACCGCGTTGCCGAAAATCCGGTTCACGTCCATGATTTTCACGCCACCATTTTGCATTTGCTGGGGCTCGATCACACTCGCCTGACCTATCGGCATGCCGGTCGTGACTTTCGTCTTACTGACGTGGAGGGACGCGTGGTTCGAGCCATTATGACGTAGAACTGGATCACAATCGCAGTTTCGTACAGAGTGACGGTTCTGAAGCGGGCCGCGCCGTGTGCGTTTTTTTCTGAAGGCGAGCACCGTTATGGCTGCCAGATCGTTGTTTGAGCAGGCTGAGACCAGGCATCTGGAGAGTGCGCAGCCTTTGGCCGCGCGCATGCGTCCCAGGACTCTGGATGAGTTTGCTGGCCAGGAACATTTTCTTGGTGAAGGCAAACTACTGACGCGCCTGATTCGGGCGGATCGCTTGGGTTCGGTATTGTTCTATGGCCCCCCCGGAACAGGTAAAACCACTCTTGCCCGTTTACTGGCTGGCGCATGTCGCGCCGCATTTCAGCAAATCAGTGCTGTTACCAGTGGCGTCAAGGAGTTGCGAGCCGTACTCCAGGAGGCGCGTGATACGCTGGCAAGTTCAGGTCAACGGACGCTACTGTTTGTCGACGAGATACATCATTTCAACAAGTCGCAGCAGGATGCCTTGCTGCCCGATGTCGAAGACGGCGTGGTCACACTGGTTGGTGCCACCACTTCCAATCCGTTCTTCACGGTGAATCGCGCACTGGTAAGCCGCAGCCAGATCTTCCAGTTTGAACCACTTAATGATGTCCAGATTGAAACGATCTTGCGGCGTGCATTGGCGGACGATCAACGCGGTTTAGGAGGACGTAACGTTCGTGTTGATGATGAAGCGTTACAGTATCTGGCGCGTGTCTCGGATGGTGATGCCAGACGCGCTTTGAATGCGCTGGAGATTGGGGTCTTGTCGAGTGTAGAGGACTCCGTTCAATTGACCCTCGAGCTGGCTGCAGAGTCGGTCCAACGCAAAGCGATTCGCTATGACGCAGACGGGGACGACCATTACGATGCTGCCAGCGCGCTGATCAAGAGTATTCGCGGCAGCGACCCGGATGCTGGTTTGTATTGGCTGGCGAGAATGCTGGAGGCAGGTGAGGAGGTACGTTTTCTTTGTCGACGGCTCGTGATCCTGGCGAGCGAGGATGTCGGTAACGCTGATCCAGCTGCGCTCCCGCTGGCTGTGGCTGGTTTGCAGGCGTGTGAGGCGGTAGGCCTTCCTGAGTGCCAGCTTACTCTGGCTCAAGTTGTGACCTATCTGGCGTGTGCACCGAAATCAAACGCCTGTACGGTGGCGATTGGTGAGGCCCGGCATGACGTGACTCAAGGGCAATTGGTGCCGGTCCCGCGTCACCTGCGCGACGCCCATTATGGAGGCGCACGGGAGTTGGGACACGGCGTCGGTTACCAGTACGCACACCACGACCCAGCCGGGGTTGTGGCCCAGGACTATCTGGGCATCGACCGCGAATACTACCGCCCGGTAGACCGGGGCGAAGAGGCACAGATTGCCCGCCGATTGGAAGAAATCCGCCGCGTGCTGCGGACTGCGAAGGGTGACGCTGAGGACGATCTTGACCAGCCGGGCAGTTGAGCCACACGGAAGAACTGGCGTTCGGCATGCAACCCATTAAATAGTAATGGGTTATGGGGAATGTGGCGGCTGCCTGGGCCGGGAACAAGAGAATTGCCGGCAATCTCCACAACTCAGGGGCCCCGCCACCCGATATAGGGTAGAGCCGTTTGTAACGTTCGGGCAGTTAGAGCTGCTTGCGCAGAGTACTCTGGCGGTGATTTCGTTGCCCGGAAAGACGTTTCCTGGTGTTGAAGTGGCCGACAAGTTTGGTGCTTTTTATGCGGTCCCAGCCTATGCTGAAAAGGTGAGCGGCAACCAAGGGGCTCTTTTTGCTGTGGAGAGGCACCATGAAGTCACGCGATCGGAAATCCCATCGAAACCGTCGCGGATCGTTTTTGAGTCCCCCTGGTAGAGGGGGCATGGCGTTGCGCGGGCGGCAGGGCGGCTCTTACTTTACCTGTGAACGTCTCGAACCACGTCGGCTGCTGCACGGCGGGGTTGACCACAACGGGCCTCACGACGCGGACCCCGCTATCGATCTGGGGTCTTTTCATATCCACGCACAGCTGAATTTGTTTGCCAATGGCGAGCGTATTGAGATTCCGGATGATCTGGGCGTTGATGCTACTGGCATTATTTCACCGATTCACACCCACGATCCAGACAATCGCTTGCATCTGCATAATGTCAACGGTGAAGCACTGGATGACTTTCTTACGCTCGGAGATTTTTTTGATACCTGGCGCACGAATGCCGGGCTACCTGGCAACAACCCGGACGCAATTCTCACTGCGAATCAACTGATGACGCATGAGGTGGATGATGAACACGCCTTGAAGATGTTTGTCAATGGTCAGGAAGTGAACGATTTTCAGGAGTACAAGATCCACGAAGGTGACAACATTACCGTGGTCTATACTTCCAATCCACTCGTCACATTCGAAACCAACGCAGGGCCAATTCTGCTTGAGTTGTTTCCTGAGGAAGCGCCACTCAGCGTGGCCAACTTCCGTAACTATTTCGACCGCTACCCCGGGACGATTTTTCATCGAGCCGCCGAGGATGTGTTAGGGGAATTTGTGGTACAGGGCGGTGGTTTTGCACCAGAAGATGTCACTACCACAGAGCTGAACGAAATTCTCAGCAGCCAGATTGACACGGATACGCCTATCAACGAGACGGAAGGTGGCCGGTCAAACGAGCGTGGCACGGTGTCGATGGCGGAAAACTCGTTTGGCGCGACCAGTCAGTGGTTCGTGAATATGCGTAACAACCCGTCCCTCGACAGCCAGTTTAAGGTGTTTGCCGTCGTGCTGGACATGAGTAATGTGGATGGAATCGCCGCGTTGCCCGTTACGGATTTGGATGGAGACAGCTCATCCAACGTCGTATTCAATCATGTACCGTACACGGCTGAAGGGGAGCTGGTGCATGTCCAGTCGCTGAGTGGTTTCGGCTGGGTGCAGGGAACGGTGTTTGATGACCTTGATGGGAATGGACAGCGGGATCCGGGTGAGCCCGGTATGGCGGACGTGACAGTGTTTGGCGACGCTGATTTGGACGGCCAGCTGGATGACAATGAAACGGCAGTTACAACACAGACCGATGGGACCTACGGTTTGCTGCTGCCAGCAGGAACCTACCATGTCCACCAGCTTGCCGACCGTCCGTTCCGACAGACCCACCCGGATACTCCCATCTACCATGCCGTGGATCTGGGAATTGGCCAGTACGAGGCGGGTGTTGACTTTGGCAATGCGGCGGTGACCACACTCGCGGCACCGACCTTGCTGGCGGAAACGGACAGTGGCGTGGTGGGGGACGGCATCACCAATTTTGATAACGGTTCCGAGGCAAATGCCCTTTTGTTTTCGATTGACGGAGCGGATACCGGCGCCGAAGTTCGACTTTACGTCGATGATGTCCTGGTCGGTACGGCGATTGCCGACGGATTAACACAGCTTGAAACCGACGGTGCCGTGAGTCTGGAGGACGGGAATCGACAGTGGACAGTCACGCAAGTTGTAGATGGTGTGGAAAGTCTGGCGTCTGCACCACTCGACGTTGTCATTGATACACAGGTTGCGATCACGACCACGCCGCCGCAGCAGGCGGAAATCGCGATTGAATTGGAGTACGACGCTGATTCCGACGAAGAAGGCGATGCTGGGCTGACGTACACGCTGGTGGGTGCCCCAGGGGGAGCCAGCATCGATGCCGACACCGGCGTCTTTCAATGGACACCGGCACTTGCGGATGTCGGAGAGCACACGTTCGAGATCGCGGTGACCGATGCCGCGGGCAATAACGCGAGCCAGCAAGTTTCATTGACAGTGGCAGCTTCGCCACAAATGCGTCTGCGTCTGCAGACCAGTACGCTGGCTGGAGAGGCAATCTCTGAAGTGACGGTTGGCGAGCAGTTTCTGCTGCAGGTGTATGTTCAGGATCTGAGGGGGCACGATCCTGCTGGAGTGTACGCTGCTTTCCTGGACATTCCGTTTACAGGTGGTTTTGTTGAACCGGTTAGTGGAATCAGCTACGGGATCGGGTTTCCCAACGGCCATGCAGGAACATTGAGTAACGCTGGCCTGGATGAAGGAGGTGCGTTCGGCCCGAATTCGCCTCTGGGGTCAAACGAGCTGGAATTGTTGAGTATCGAGTTAACGGCAGTGCTTGCCGGCGATGCATTGTTCGTCGCGGACCCGGCAGATGTGTCGCCGGTGGCGGATAATTTGTTTTTCGATCCACCGGGACGCGTTGACCCGTTGCTCGTTGATTATGGGACGGTGTCTTTGGCGATCTCGTCGTCGGTAGTGGCGCAAACAGATACGTTCAATATCGATGAGGACACGACGGAGGTTGTTTTGGATGTGCTGGCCAACGATACGTCCCTGGAGGGAACCGAACTGACAATCACGTCAGTGAGTACGCCCGATCAGGGGGCCGTCGCGGTCATTGACGCTGAAGACGCTGTTGTTCTGTTTACGCCAGCTCCTGATTTCCTGGGCGAGGCGAGTTTCAGTTATGAAGTCAGCGATGGGACCGGCACAGCGACAGCGGTCGTGCTAGTCCAGGTTGCGAATGTGAACGATCCACCCACCGCCGTCGATGATGTATTTACGGTTGAAGAAGATAGCGGGGTGAACTTACTGGATGTGCTGGTTAACGACCTCGAGGCCCCGGATCCTGTGGAAGAACGGACCGGGTGGAGCATTTCCGCAGTTTCGTCACCTGCGGTCGGTGTGGTCCAGATTGGACCCAATGGCAAGGATTTACGGTACGCGCCAGCGGCGGACTTTTTTGGAGATGAGACATTTCAATACACGCTTTCCGATGGGCTGGGTGGTGAAGATGTGGCTGCGGTGACAGTCACAGTGACACCACGCAATGATCCACCGCTGGCAGCGGACGATTCGTTTACCGTGTTGGAAGATAGCGTGTCTGGTGTCCTGGACGTGCTGTCCAACGATCAAACCGAAGAGGAAGAAACACTCGCCTTGACGTCGGACTTTGTGTTTGCGCCGTCTGACGGTGGGACAGTCATTGTGAATGGTGACGGGGAGCTGCAGTACGCACCGGCTCTCAACTTCTTCGGCGTCGAGACGTTTCAATATCAGGTCGAAGATGGAAATGGCGGTGTGGCTACCGCGACGGTGACCGTCGCGGTCACCGGGGTCAATGATCTGCCGGTGGCGGTGGATGACGTGTATACGGTGGTCAAAGGGGGCGAGGCGAACCTGCGTCCGCTGGACAATGATAGTATCCTGCCAGATGTCAACGAAATCTTGACGATCACCAATCTGGGTTTGCCAACAGGCGGTGGTAGTATCCAGATCGACACCGCCAGCCAACAGGTAATCTATCAGCCACCGAGTGCCGAATTTGTCGGAACGGAGACATTCACCTATCAGGTTTCCGACGGAAATGGAGGCTCCGCTGAAGCGGTGGTTACGGTGAACGTCGAGGATTACAACCCACGTAGGATTGCTGGTTCGGTTGGAGATGCAGAAGGCCATTTTCCATTGGGCGGGCTTGCGGTGACGCTGTCTGGTGCGACTGACCAGGGCGACGCCGTCGATTTGACAACCACAACGGGTGTTGATGGCTATTATCAGTTCGCCGATTTGGCTCCCGGTATCTATTCCGTGACTCGCGCCGCGGCACCGTTCCTGTTGCATGGTGAGCAGGTAACATCCGAGGTGGTTTCTGCCGCGGAAGACAGCGACAGCCTCGAAAACTTCTTTCCGCAGCCCGGTCGTCGGGCGGAATTTTTGCAGCTGAGCGATTTTCTAGGGTCGGCACCTGCGTCGACGATATTTGCTTCGGTCGCTGCCAACGGGCAACTGGGGTGGTATCACTTGCAGGGTGACTGGCAATCAGATTCAGCGTTCCAGATTGCCGTTAGTGAAGATCTTGCTGCGGTACAGGTTACGCTGACTTCCGGAGAACCTGTCACGGTCAATCTTGATGCGACCGACCCTGCCCAGGTCAAGTGGTTGGGGCAAGACGGGCAGCACCGTTTGTTGCAGATTCCACTCAGCGCTACCGAGATCGCTGTCGAAGTTAGCGGCGGTGAGGATTCGATCTATACCGTTGTTGAGGAATCGATTGCGGCGGCGGAAACGACCAACGAGACGGATGCGCAGGCCAATGCACACGGAGGCAGCGAAGGGCATGGACACGGAGAAGGGGAATCAACGGCGTCCAGGAGCGAGGCCGGCTGGCGTGTCGATTCCGTTGTTGAAATGGGCCGGTCGAGTCATTTGCCGACGGTGATAGGCCCGGAGGAAGAGATGGCCGCCAGAGTTGCGGAACGCCAGCCAGAGGTGGTTCTGGAAATTGACCAGTGCTTGCTCGATTGGCCTGGCCCCACAACCACGGACGTCGCGGTGGCGATGCTGACTGATGGGCTTCGTTCCGCCCCACAGAGAAACGCCGAAACTCTGGCAGAGCGACCTGCCCGGCTGTCACAGGCAGAATTCCCGGTTTTTCCAGAGAGCTCTGCAGAGGACGAGGACTGTCCTCACGTCGAGACCGTTTTCGCAGCGGAAATGGAGGAGATTTTGCCTGTGCGCCTGCTGGGTCCGGTCCATATGGACGCTGAGACCCATAAGGGGCAGTAAAGGCCGTCGCGGCAGCTTGCAATTGTATTTGTTGCGGAGTAGCATGCTCGGCAACTACGTAATGTTCCGGTTATTTCTTCCTAGGTAGAACTGAGGTTGAGTGACATGAAGAAGCTTGTAGTGGCGTTGTCGTTGTTTGCATTTTGTGGGGCGCTCGCGACAGTCGTGTTGGCTGCCGACGAAGCAAAGCCCAAGCACACGATCAAGCAGGTCATGAAAGTGGCCATGAAGGATGGTCTGTGCAAGAAGGTGGCCGGTGGCAAAGGCACCCAAGAGGACAAGAACAAACTGCTGGACGCGTTTGTTTCGCTGCTGGAAAACAAGCCCAAGAAGGGTGACGCGGCGAGTTGGAATGCCAAAGCTGGTGCGCTTGTGATTGCCGCGGCGAAAGTGGCCACTGGCCGCAAAGGTGCCGAAGCCGAGCTCAAGAAAGCAGCCAGCTGCGGTGCGTGCCATAAAGCGCACAAGTAACGCTTGCGACTGGCGACCAGATAATGAACGAAAACGCCGCATTTCGATGCGGCGTTTTTTTGCGCCTGTGCAGAAGGCCGTGGTCTTCAGGACGTAGTGAGTCGCTCCCGAAGAACACGGTCACTTGTCATGAGCCGTGCTCC
The DNA here is from genome assembly GCA_002724245.1 of Planctomycetaceae bacterium. Lineage (GTDB taxonomy): Bacteria > Planctomycetota > Planctomycetia > Pirellulales > Pirellulaceae > UBA9264. The sequence goes on along the minus strand of PBOG01000064.1, from coordinate 83,855 downwards.
CTCGGAGTTCATTCTGGTCACGGCGGCGGCAGAGTCGCCTGCAGACTGGTCGACGCCACGACAACCGTCGGTTACCAGGACGGTTTCAAATCCCAGTCGGAGTGCGTCCAGCACGGTGAATTGGACACAGTAGTCCGTTGCCAGACCCATTACAAATAGGCGTATCGCGGCGTATTGACGGAGGTGTTCTTCCAGCCCGGTACTGCGCTGGCCCCCGTTGTCAAAAAAACCGCTGTAACTGTCGATTTGTGGATCGGTACCTTTGGCAAAGACCTGCTGGATTTGCCTCGTGTTCAATTGCGGGGCGAATTCGGCGCCGGGGGTTTCCTGGACGCAATGGACCGGCCAAAGCATTTGTGCAATGCCATACAGCTCGAGTACCTCTCCTGCCTGGTGCCCGGGGTGGTTCGCCGCAAAACTCGAGTGATGGGGCGGATGCCAATCCTGGGTAGCAAGCGTCGTGTCAAAGTGTTGTTGTAGCTGATTGGCGACACCGATGACCTGGTCACCATGGATGACTGGTAGCGTTCCGCCGGGCAAAAAGTCGTTCTGCAGATCAACTAATAACAAGATGTCCATGTGCGGGGCCCGAAAGGTGTATCAGACGCTGTCGGATTGGTTGGCCTGGAGGTGTTGACTGGGCCGAGGTCTTCGATACGAACGCCGGCGGAGCGCTTCATGGGTTAGCCCGAGCCCGCTGAAGTTGCCGAGACGGCGTCATCGATCGGCTTTCCTGAAGGAGTTTCTTCTGTTTCGGTCGAATCGGGAACTCGGTACCAATGTGAAGCCAGTCGGCCTGCGATCAAGGCAGTCAAACCAGTCAAGGTGACCATCAGCAGACACCACGCCAGGGCACGGCCACCGGCGAGTTGCGGTGCCAGTCCCAGCCACTGGACGATCGGGTTTTGTTGCCGAGCTCGCAGCCCGATTCCCAGTACCCCGGCATAAGGGGCAGTCGAAAATGTGGCGACCAGCGTTACCACACGCACCGAACTCCAATCAGGAAGCTGGAAGAGATAGGTTGCGTAGGCCAGCTCCAGGCCTGACAGCAGTAGTAGCATGGCCATCCAGTTTTCCATCACCGCATCGTGCCCGTTACGGAGATCTTGTGCCAGTTGCCAGAAGACGGGACTAGAGCCAACGATGGCGGAGAAGGCCAGCAGCGTGGCCAGCCAGGCGACCGCCCGCCGTTTACCAGGGTCGTGTTCAATGCCACGCGTTGCGCTTTGCTCGGGCGTGACGGCGTTTCCCTGATGCGTTTTCTGTGGAGTGGGTGGCGATTTGCTGCTGGAAGCGGGTGTAGATGGAGGCGATTTACTGCTGGACGCGGGTGTAGGTGGAGGCGGTTTGCTGCTGGACGCGGTCGCAGGGCGGGCGGGACGCGGTTGCGGAGACTTCTCGGGGATCCGAATACGTTGCTTGCACTTGGGACAGCGAGCCGTCTTGCCGGCATGGCGTCGAGATGCGACTAGTGCTTTTCCGCAGCGACAGCGAATGCGAATCGGCATGTGCAGTGAACCCTGAGGGTAATTCAAGCCGCGGCAAGGTGTCGTAGAACGCGAGTCGAGCGAGCTGGTAACGCCAGACGGGCTGTGGTTGGGGCGATGTGCGTTATCATAGTGCAATCGGAAACGCTTCGCAGGGTGCAGCTGCGATCACCTGCAGCATTTGCCCACGTACAGCAAATGAGAGTGGATATGCCTGCAGGGACGCACAAATCGAAGACGCTGGAGCCGCCAGAATTTTTCCTGTTTGATCTTGGTAACGTGCTGGTCCATTTTGATCATCTGCTGGCCTGCCAACAGCTGCAACCGTTACTAGGCGGTGATGCGCAGCAGATTCAGCAGGTACTTTTTGAGCGTGGACTGGAACGCGAGTACGAATCAGGTTTACCTGCGGAGGAATTTTGCCAGCGGTTACGCGAGTCGTTTTCCAGTGAAGCATCAGATCGCCTGCTGCTGGAGGCGCATGCCGATATTTTTACGTTGAGCCATTCAATGGTTCCCCTGGTCAACCAGCTCAGCGCAGCTGGGCATGCGCTCGGTATTCTCTCCAATACGTGTTCTTCACATTGGCAGCATTGTTGTCGCAAGTTCCGATTGGTTCGCACGCTCTTCGAAACCACAATATTGAGTTTTGAGGTTGGCGCGATGAAGCCGGACCCAGCGATCTTCCATACGGCGATTGAACGCGTGGGGGTGGTTCCGGATCGGATTCTTTTTGTCGATGATCTGGAGCAGAATGTGGAGACTGCGCGATCGATGGGATTTGATGCGGTTCGCTATTCCACGACACGTGAGTTTTGTCGCGAACTGATGGCAAGGCATGTGGCATTGAACTTCTGAGCGTTTGGCAGCAGGTTCAGACCGGGAGTCTGGTTGCTGCGGGCGGTTGAGTGGGTCCAGTTCAAACGGGAGAGTGGCATGAAACGCAGAAAATTTTCAGGACTATTGGCACTTGGCGCTGGTGCGATGTCGATGCCTGCGCTGCCAGCTGGGGAAGCGACCGGACAGGATGCAGAACAAGCAGCAGGGCAAAATGAAGAACAGGAAGGTGAAGTCGTGGCGGTTTGTGTAAAAGATTACAAGGAACTAGCTCGCGAGACGTTGCCGCCCGCGACCTATGACTACATCACAACAGGTTCAGAAGATGAAGTCACCCTGCGAGAGAATGTGGAGGCATTCCGCCGAATACGGTTACTGCCACCGTTGCTGGAAGGGGTGTCTCAGGCAAATTTGACCGCCACAGTGCTTGGTGAGGAGATCGCCCAACCGGTTTTGTTGGCACCTGTGGCGGGGCTGCGGATGTTTCATCCGGAAGGCGCCCTGGCAGCGGCGCGAGCCGCCGCTGCGGCGAAGACAATCGTGGCGGTCAGTACGAGTGCGGGTAGCAGTGTTGAAGAAGTTGCCGCTGCCGCCGCCGGTCCCAAGTGGTTCCAGCTCTATTGTCCTAAGGACCGGGCGGTGACACGCCGCCTGGTGGAACGCGTCAGCGAAGCCGGATACCGCGCCATTGTCGTAACGGTCGATCTGGGCGAGCGCAAGGATGCGGACCGTCGTAATCGATTTTCCGTTCCGAAGGAGATGTTGCTGAAACATCTGGTCGACGTGGGGCACACACAGCTCAATGCGCAAATGACTTATCAGGAGTTGCTTGACTTCAATGACGAGGCCTGGGACCTGTCACTGTCCTGGGAGTTTTTTGACTGGTTGCGCTCGATCACGGATTTGCCGATCCTGCTGAAAGGTGTACTGAGGCCAGATGATGCGTTGCGAGCGGTTTCCATCGGGTTGGATGGAGTCGTGGTATCCAATCATGGCGGCCGCAGGTTGGATGGAGTACCGTCGAGCATTGAAGTACTCGGCAAGATTGTCGAGGTCGTGGGCGACCGAGCCGAAGTGTTGCTGGATGGCGGGGTCCGGCGGGGGGCGGATGTGTTCAAGGCGTTGGCGCTGGGTGCGCGAGCGGTACTGATCGGCAGGCCTTACGCCTGGGCGTTGGCGGCGGATGGACAACGCGGCGTGCGCAGCGTGTTGCGTTTGCTGGAAGAAGAGCTGGAAAACGCCATGATCGCATCGGGGTGTCGTAATCTCGCAGCGGTGCAACCTGACTTGCTGCAATCCAGCAGTGTCCCTTAACGAGAGAGTNCGGGGGATGATCTGACGNTGGGTAATTGGTCGATCTGCGGAAACGCCNAGGGTGGATTGATACCCTGCCTGACATCCTCNGNGACGTGGACTCGCAACTGCTTGTCTGCGCGGTCTATGGCTGTTAGGTTGGCCCGACAAATCAGCTGAAAGCAATTCAGGGAGAGTACCGATGACGATCTCGCAGGCATGTCTCGATAAACTCGCAAAGTTTGATACCCCGACGATTTGCAACGTAATTGAGTTGTTCGATGTCAGGCCTCGTAATCGTGGCTATATGGATGCCCGTATCCGGTCGAATTTTCCGGACTTTGCCCCCGTAGTGGGCTTCGCAGCGACTGCGCAATTTCGCTCAGATTCACCTGCGGAAGGCGGTGATGCATATGGCAGCATTCAGGCGCAGCTGGAACAGTTTCAGCAACTGCCAGGGCCCGCGATGGTCGTTTTTCAGGATGTTGATGACGCACCAGCTGCCGCCGTCTTTGGTGAAGTCATGTGCTCGACGTACCAGGCGTTTGGCTCTACCGGACTGATTACGAATGGCGCGGGACGTGATTTAGAGCAAGTGCGGGCACTGGGTTATTCGGTGTTCACCGGATCGACCATTTGTTCCCACGGGTATTGCCACATGCTCCATCTTGGACTTCCAGTGAGGATCGGCGGGTTGATGGTGCGGCAAGGCGACTTGTTACACGCCGATGCCAATGGAGTCTCTGAAATTCCTGTCGAACTGGCTGCCGAGGTCGCGGATGTTGCGGGCGAATTTGTCGCTGCCGAGGAGATTGTGTTGGATTACGTCAAGGCTCCCGGCGAGAAGTCGATAGTCCAGTACGATGCGTTGCGAGGTGAGTTTATGGAGGCCGTCGCGCAATTGCAGGCTCGTGTCAAACGGAGTTAGTCGAGATACCGAAGTGCCTGGATGCCGAAGGAAGGGTCAATGCCGTCCTGTAATGCACAAGAGCTGATGATTTGTGTGGCGGCGCGCCTGCTGGAAGACAACGCCATGGTCGTCGTCGGTACCGGTGCACCGTGCGCGGCTGCAATGTTGGCGCAGATGACTGCTGCACCAGGGTTGACGCTCATGTTCGAAGCGGGAGGGGTGGGGCCTCGCCTGCCACGGATGCCGATCAGCGTTGGTGACTCGCGCACGTTTTACCAGGGGTTGATGGCGACGAGTATGAACGACGTCATGGAAACGTGCCAACGAGGATTGGTTGACTACACGTTTCTGGGAGGCGCGCAGATCGACGTGTACGGCAATTTGAATTCGACGATGATCGGAGAAGACTATCAGCAGCCACGCGTTCGGTTGCCAGGGAGCGGAGGTGCCAATGACCTGGGGTCACTCTGTCGTCGGATCCTGGTCTTAACGCCCCACGATCGGCGGCGTTTTGTGGAGCGTGTCGATTTTGTTACCACGCCGGGTTATCTCCATGGCCCGGGAGCTCGGGAGGCGGCCGGTTTGCCCAGGGGGACGGGGCCTCATAAGGTCGTGACGAATCTAGCTGTGCTGGGTTTTGACCAGGATAGTAAACGCATGTGTGTGGAAGCATTGCACCCCGAGGTCTCTCTGGAGGAGGTGCGTGCAAATACCGGGTTTGAACTGCTGGTCAGCCCCGAACTGAGTGAAACACCTGCACCCAGCGACGAGGAGCTGCAGATTTTGCGAGAGCGTGTCGATCCCCAGGGCTACATTATTGGCCGGAGTTAAGCGGTTACAGTCCCGGAAGCGGACGGCTGCTACCAGGTCGCCCCCCAAAGGTTGCCGCGCGGCCGCTCGCCGTATAATCTGGTCTTTCCGTTTCCAGCCGATCGTCTTCCAAGATGAGGTCCGACGATGCATAGCCACTTTTTGTCGCGCGGAAAATTGCTTCCCGTATTGTTGCCAGTGATGTGGAGTGTGATATCAGGGGTGGGGCTTGCGCAGCAGCGTCCGCTTTGGACGACTTCCCGGATTGCCGGCTCGCCGGATCCACAACCCCCGTATCGGACCCGCGTGGCGTTTCCGGAACTCAAGTTCGACGAACCGCTCGCTGTCACGTCAGCACCTGGGTCGGACCGGTTGTTTGTCGCAGAACGCTACGGAAAGATTTTTTCGTTTGAAAACAAGGGGCAAACACAGACCTCGGATCTCCTGCTGGACGTGGGAAAGGTCGTTTATGGTCTGGCATTTCATCCCCAGTTCCAGCGCAACGGTTACTTTTATGTGACCTATGTTCTCGATGACAAAAAAGAGGAGCCGAAGGGGACACGCGTTTCCCGATTTCAAGTCCGACGCGACAATTCAAATCGTGCGGAACTGGGCAGCGAAGTGGTTTTGTTGGAGTGGCCTTCCGGAGGGCATAACGGTGGTTGTTTGCGGTTTGGTCCGGACGGGTACCTGTATGTTGCCACAGGTGATTCCAGTGGCATCGCCGATCAGTATAAGAACGGGCAGGACATCAGCAATCTCTCGGGAGCGATTCTACGGATCGATGTAGATCATCAGGACGAGGGGCGCAGGTATCGGATCCCGGCGGACAATCCTTTTGTCGAAGTTGAGGGAGCGCGTGGGGAGATCTGGGCCTATGGCCTACGCCAGCCATGGAAATTCGCATTCGATCGTCAGACCGGGGATCTCTGGACAGGAAACGTGGGCCAGGATTTATGGGAACAGGTGTTCGTGATCCAACGGGGTGGCAATTACGGGTGGAGTGTAATGGAGGGAAGTCATCCTTTCCGTCCCGAACGCAGCCGGGGACCAACGCCTTTCGTGCCGCCGATTGTCGAGCATGACCATGCGGAATTCCGTTCGATTACCGGGGGTTACGTCTATCATGGCAGCCGGTTGACTGAATTGCGTGGCGCTTACATTTACGGTGATTACGACACCGGGAAGATCTGGATGTTGCGTTACGATCGGGAAAAGAAGCAGGTCACCGAGCAACGCGAGTTGCTTGATTCAACGCTTCGGTTAGTGGGGTTTGCTGAGGACCGGAAAGGAGAGATTTTCCTGGTGGACCACATCAGTGGACGCATCTACCAGCTTGAGAAGAATCCGGACTTTGGTGTCCGGGTCGATTTTCCGCGGAAGCTCAGCGAAACAGGGTTGTTTGCTTCGGTCGCCGAACACCGCCCTGCGGTTGGAGTACTTCCCTACCAGGTCGCCGCCGAACAGTGGAGTGACGGGGCTACGAAGGAGCGTTTCTTGGCGCTGCCGCATGATTCACAGATCGAATTCGATGGGATTACTTACCCGCAGCCGGCGCCCGGTGCGCCGCATGGCTGGAAGTTCCCTGATGGTACAGTCGCTGTCGAGACCATTTCGATGGAAATGGAGGTGGGGAAACCTGCCAGTCGCCGTCGGTTAGAGACGCGGATCTTGCATTACGAAAAGCTGAGCGGCGACGAGAATGTCGGAGACCAGTTTTGGCGCGGATATACCTATGTCTGGAATGACGAGCAGACAGATGCCGTATTGCTGGAAGATACGTTGGGGCGAGATTTGAAATTGAAGATCAAAGACCGTGCCGCACCGAATGGCGTGCGCACCCAGACCTGGCGTCTTCCGAGTCGGGCGGAATGTACCGTCTGTCACAATATGGCAGCCAAGTATGTACTGGGGATCAACACACTACAGATCAATCGAGATATTGCGCACGATGGCGGCCGCGAAAATCAGCTTGCGATGTTCCAGCGTTTGGGTCTGTTTAGCGAGGACTTGCCGTCGACGCCCGAGCAGTTGCCGCATCTGGTCGATCCCCATGATGACTCGCAGGAGCTCAATGCGCGAGGCCGGTCTTACCTGCATGCCAACTGTTCACACTGTCACCGCAAGTGGGGAGGCGGCAATGGTGAATTTCTGTTGTTGTCGACAGTCAAACTCGAGGAAATGGGGGTCGCCAATGTGAAGCCTGAGCAAGGTGGTTTTTTCCTTTCAGACGCACAGTTGATTGATCCGGGGCACCCCTATCGCTCGGTCCTGTTATACCGGACGTCTAAATTGGGGCCAGGAAGAATGCCACGCATCGGATCGTTGGTCGTCGATCGACAAGGCGTCGCCTTGCTCCATGACTGGATTGCCGGTTTATCGGCACCGGAGAAGCCGGCAGATCCCACCGCTCCGACGCTCACGCAGCTCCGGCAGGCCAGGCAGGATAGTGATCGTCAGCGTTTGATTGACCAGCTCCTGGGTACCACGGGCGGAGCTTTGCGGTTGTTGCACGCGTTACAACGAGAGCAGCTAGGCAAGCGTGTCGGTGAGCAGGTTGTGTCACGGGGTGCCGGTCATCAGGCAGCGCACGTGCGAGACTTGTTCGAACAGTTTTTGCCTGAAGAGCAACGTGTGCAGCGACTCGGGAGTGTGATCCGTCCGGAAGTCATCCTGGCACTGGAAGGTGATGCACAACGTGGCCGGAAGTTCTTCCTGGAAGCGGCTGGCGTGCAATGTCGCAATTGCCATAAAGTCCAATCGAAAGGCGCCGATGTAGGGCCCGATCTCAGCGAGATTGGCAAAAAGTACAAGGACCGCGGCAAGTTGCTGGATACGATTCTGTACCCGTCTCGCGAGATTGAGCCCAAGTATCGAACGTACCTGTTGGAAACCGTGGACGGGCAAGTTTTCACTGGGTTGCTGCTCAAGAAGGATGCAGAGACGGTAGTGCTGAAGGATGCCAAGAACAAGGTGATGACGTACGATGCGGCTGATGTCGAACAGCTCGTGCCGCAGCAACAATCACTCATGCCCGATTTGCTATTGCGAGACATGACCAAGGAGCAGGTAGCCGATCTGCTGGCTTTTCTGGAGAGTCTACGCTAGTGGCTTGAGGGACGCATTATCAGATGCTGTAGCAGGGCAGGAGCTTCAAGTATTCGCTTTGAGTCAAAGCAGCTGGAAATATTAACCTTAGAAGGGGTCAGTTCATGAACCGTAAATTGTCACGACGGACTGTTTTGCAAGGAGCGACGGCTGGCGCTGCGGCAGGCTTTTTTGTCTCCGGTACTGCGCCCCGTGCGGCCGATTCGCCCAATGAGCGTCTGCGAATTGCCGGGGTTGGCGCGACGGGAAGGGCCGGCGCTGACATTGCTGGCGTTGCCAGCCAGGACATCGTGGCGATTGCCGATGTCGACCAACAGCTGCTCGAGAAGGGGGCCGCGCGTTTCCCGGGGGCGCGGAAGTACGCTGATTTTCGTGACATGCTTGACCGGGAAGCGGATCGCATTGACGCAGTTGTTGTGGGTACGCCAGATCATACCCATGCCCCGGCTTCTGCGATGGCATTACGTCTGAAGAAACATGTTTACTGTGAAAAGCCACTGACTCACACGGTCTATGAAGCGCGTGTGCTCGCGGACCTGGCCGCGGAGCATAAACTGGTTACCCAGATGGGGACACAGATTCACGCCGGTGATAATTACCGACGTGTTGTTGAATTGGTACAAGCGGGCGCGATTGGCAAGGTGCGTGAAGCGCACGTCTGGGCGTCGGCGGTCTACACAGACGGCAAGTTCACCACGAATACCCAGGCACCGGCCCATCTGGACTGGGATCTGTGGCTAGGGCCAGCGGTCAAACGCCCGTATAGTGAAGGCGTTCACCCATTCAACTGGCGGCGTTTCTGGGATTATGGAACGGGGACGCTGGGGGATTTTGGTTGTCACTATATGGATCTGGCACACTGGGCACTGGACTTGATGAATCCGGTTCGCGTATCCGCTTCAGGTCCACCGGTCGATGCGGTGACGACACCGCGTTATTGCCAGGCAACCTACGATTACCCGGCCCGAGGCACGCATCCACCACTGCGTCTGTTCTGGTATGACAGCGGGAAGAAACCTCCCCAACTGGACGCACTTCTCAAGGAAGATCCACGTGACCAGAATGGAAAGCCGATGGGGACCGGCGGTGGGCAGTTATTTGTCGGCGACGACGGGATGATTCTGGCGAACTACGGACAGCGTTGTCTATTGCCAAAAGATCGTTTTGCGGATTACAAAGCCCCCGACCCTTCGATTCCCAAGTCGATCGGGCATCACAACGAGTGGGTGCATGCGATCAAGAACGGTGGTACGACGACTTGTAACTTCCGTTACTCCGGCGCGCTGACCGAATCTGTTTTGCTGGGAACCGTTGCTTACCGCACTGGCCAGACACTGGAATGGGATGCGGCCAATCTTAAAGTCACGAACTCTGCGGCAGCGCAGTCCTTGATTCATAAGGAATACCGCAAGGGATGGACTCTGTAGTTCCATCAGGGTAATCCACCAGGGTAGCTCAGTTGCTCACAAGGCTGGGCGCGCGCAATGTACCGTGGCAGGCTGCGCGGCTACGGGAGTCAACCGTACCAGCGCCGCATGCTGCGCTGGTACGAACAAGGCGGCTGACCTGCAAGCCCTTGCGCGACCAGTTTGCTGCCTAAGGTTGGGGGGCGTCGTTCTCTGGCGGTTCGGGTTTGGATTCGATCGCCGTCTTGAACACTTGCATTAAGATCCGTGAGATGTTCTTGGCGGTGTCCGAATCTGGCGCTGCCTTGTGGGCGGTGATGAGCGCCTGTTTGCAGCCTTCCCGATCCTGGCGGTAGATTATCTGAGCCTTGAGAAACAGTGCTTCCTGGAGATCACGACCCTCTGGCTTCATTTCTACCAACAGCTTGTCGACACTTCTGAGAGTTGCATCAGGGCCGGCGATTCGTGAGGAAGTCTTGATGCGTTCCAGCTCAATTTTGGCAGCATACTGGTTCTTTAATCCAGCTTGATTGTTTTCGTCCAGCTCGACAATTTCCTGCACGATCTGCTTGTAGGTTGTCAAAACCAGTGAAGTGTCGATCTGTTGCATCGCCTGGTGGAGAAACTGCGCCCTGGCAACGCCCTGTGCTTGTTCGGCTTTGGCAAGGAATTGATCTCTTGTCTCACGAGCTTTGGTTTTTTCAGACAGGTTGGCAACGTATTGAGGGGCTTTTTCACCGTTGTAGCCCACCTGCCGGGCGTAAGCCCGTCCCTCTGCGTCGACCAGAAAAACGGTGGGAACTCCCGTGACCTGAAACGCTTCGGCAAGTCGCTTGTACTGAGCCTTTTCCTCTTCACTTTGATGCGATTTGTCGCGTGGGTTGTCGAGGAACAGCAGGATGAACTGTTTGGGCGCTTCCCGCTTGAAAATATCCTGGCTGAGGACATTTTTCTGCAAGGCCTTGCACGGTGGACACCAGTCGGATCCTGTGAATTCAATCAGGATATCCTTGTTTTCCTTGGCGGCCAGTTCTTTGGCTTCTGCGAAGTCGACCAGCCAACCCTCACCCGCCGCGGAGGCGAGATTGGGCGACAAGGCCACCAGCGTGATACTTGTTGTCAGTGACCAGGATACGAGTGACCGTATTGGGTTCATGCGATGACCTGTTTTGAAAAGACGTGCTCCGTGACGTCGCATGAGCGTGTCGTGCCATGTGACGCCACGGAAACAGTGGCGGCAATCCTGCCGACTGCAGTCAGGATTACGCCACGTCGAGGAGTTGCAACCAATCAGCGGTGGCTGGGACTAACGCTGGGAAACCCCGAGTTTCTTCAACGTGGTAACGATTTGGTCGGCGTGCTTACCGGCATTGACTTTCTTTTCAATGTGTTTAATCGTTCCGTCCTTGCCGACGTAGAAAGTCCAGCGTTCTGGAACCGTGCGTTTGTCATGAACCACGCCGTATGACTTGGCGACGTTCTTTTTAGGGTCGCTCAAGATCGGATAGTCCAGCTTGAGCTCCTTGGCGTACCGGGGATTGGTTTTTACGGTATCACAGCTGGCGGTGAAGAAACTTACATCAAATTTGTCGAGTCCTGAGCCTTTGGCAGCAGCGATTTCCAGTTTGCGTCCACCAAGCAACTCGATACTGAAAGCCTCTTTGACTTCGCTGACACGCAGCGAACTGCACTGACGCGTTCAGCCACCGGTAAATGCTTTGGGAAACCAGGCGAGTACAACGGCCTGTTTGCCTTTGAACGACGAGAGCTTGTAGGTTTTCCCATCGCTTCCTTTAAGCGTGAATTCGGGCGCGGGATCGCCAACTTTCAAATCTGCCGCATTGGCGTCGTATCCGCCGGCTGACAGAATCAGTCCCAACACACAAGTAAGCATCAATTTTCGCATGGTTCGATCTCCCAGGGTCGCAGGTAGGGGTGCGACGACTCGTATTTGACAACAATGGCACCCTATCATCTCGTCTGCTGGGTGTCCAATCGCGGGCCGTGGTTTACTGGAGAGTCGTTGTACCATCGAGGCGAAACGCTGCCGAGGCGAAACGCTGCCGAGGCGAAACGCTGCGGAGCCACGCCAGGTATTTGGGTGGCGCAATCCGAAGACGTGTTTTTCCGCTGCGGGTCGGTTATGCTTTAGGCTCGCGTACCCGGTTTACCTGGCAGCGGCCGTCCAGTGATTTGACGCGGAAGTTGGGCGGCATCCTGACATAGCTCAAGCACTGGAACTCAATACAGAAGGATCTTGTTATGACGACCCAACGTCGCGAATTTCTGAAGGCCGCCGCCGTAGCGCCGGCAGTAACGGTACCGTACTTGTGGACCAGTGCGGCACGCGCGGCGGCAGAACAGGACAAGCTGCAGGTCGCTTCGATTGGTGTCGGGGGCCGCGGTTCGGGGATTGGGCGACAGGCAGCCCGTCTGGGGCAGATGGTGGCTTGCTGTGATGCCGACAAGAACCGAGCCATGGGCTTTGCCAAACCGTTTGGCTGTGATGTGTATCAGGATTACCGTCAGGTACTCGACCGAAAGGACATCGATGTCATCACGATTGGGACCCCCGATCACTGGCATGTCAAGATCGCCATCGAAGCCATGCAGGCGGGGAAAGATGTCTATTGTGAAAAGCCGTTGACGCTAACGGTTGATGAGGGAAAACTGGCACAGAAAGCCGTCAAGCAGACAGGACGGATTTTGCAGGTCGGTACCCAGCAGCGTAGCGAGTATGCGAGCCGATTCTTGAAAGCGGTTGTGATTGCCCGCAGCGGGCGTCTTGGTGAAAAACTCAAGGCGATTTCTTCGGTGGGGCGGGCACAAAAGGGTGGCCCGTTTACTGAATCAGATCCGCCGGCACACCTGGATTGGAATTTATGGCTTGGACAGGCTCCGATGACTCCCTATATCAAGGAGCGGACCCACTATCAGTTTCGTTGGTGGCAGGAGTACTCGGGAGGGCAGGTAACCGATTGGGGAGTGCATCACACAGACATCGCCATGTGGGCCCTGGGAATGGAAAAGACGGGGCCGGTTTCTGTTGAGGGGAAAGGGGAATTCAATAAGGAGCCGGACTGCTACAACGTCGCGCATTCGTTTGATACCACGATGAAATTTGCGAACGGTCATGAGATCGTACTCAATAGCGGACGGAATGAGTTGATCATCGAAGGGGAGAAGGGACGGATTCGTGTGAATCGAGGGGGGCTTTCGGGCAAGCCGGTTGAGGAGATTATGGCGAGTAAAGAAGACACCGACTGGCTGAACCAGGAAGTCGAAAAGCTCTACGGTGGAAAGGTTGTTCCACACATGCAGAACTTCTTTGATTGTGTGAAAAGTCGAAACCAACCGATCTCCGACTGCTTTTCCCATCATCGCTCCGTAAGCGTTTGTCACCTGGCAAATATTGCGATGGCGTTGGACAGGAAACTAGATTGGGACCCAGTCAAAGAGGATTTTGTCGGTGACGAACAGGCCTCGTCCATGCTGTCTCGGAAACAACGAGAAGCATTTGCAATCGTGGTCTAGACGTGGCGGTACCACCTGACCACGCCAGCGTCGTCAGGCTGGCCCGTTCACAGAATGAGCATGGCGTCGCCGTAACTGTAGAAACGGTAGCGTTCGGCGATGGCTTGCTGGTAGGCTTCGTGAATTAAGGCATCTCCGCCTAGTGTTTTCACCAGGATCAGCAGTGTGCTGCGCGGCAGGTGGAAATTGGTGAATAACGCATCCGTAAACTGGAACGTGTAGGGGGGGCGGATGAACAGATCGGTCGCGTCCGCCCAGGGCTGTAGTTGGCCACTTTGAGAAGCGGTTTCCAGGACGCGTACACTGGTCGTGCCCACGGCAATCACACGTCCCCCTGCCCGGCGGCGATCGTTGAGAAGTTGACACGTCGTTTCGTCGATCTCGCCAGATTCCCGATGCATGTGGTGTTCGGCGAGCGTTTCGCTTTGAAGCGGTCGAAAGGTCCCCAGGCCGACGTGTAGTGTGATCTCGGCGAGGCCGATTCCACGGGATGCGATTTGTTCCAGCAGGGGTGCCGTAAAGTGGAGTCCGGCTGTGGGGGCCGCGACCGCGCCTGGTTCACTGGCGAACACGGTCTGGTAGGTCTGGTGGTCGGTGTCTACCATGTTGCCGCCGCGGATGTAGGGCGGCAATGGGACCCGTCCGAATTTGTCTAGCAGTTCTACCAGGGGAGTCGACGAGTCGGGCCGCACTGCCCAGAGACCATCCTCCAGTGGGTGCAGTAAATCCAGGTTCAATGTCTCTCCTGACTCCCGTGCATGCAATGTGACGGTTTCTCCGATCTGTAGTTTTCCACGTGTGCGAGACATGATTTTCCACACGTCTCGCCCATCCGTTTCCAGGAAAAGTCCTGTCCATCGCCCACCTGTGCGCGTTCGGGTTCCGATCAGGCGGGCGGGCAGGACTCGCGTGTTGTTAAGGACTAGCACGTCGGCAGGACGCAGCAGGTCAGGGAGATCTCGCACGTGTACATGGTCGATAGTTTGCCTGGCACGGTCGATCACCATTAAGCGTGCATCGCTCCGGCATGCGAGCGGTTCTTGTGCGATCAGTTCCGGTGGGAGCTGGTAGTCGTAACGATCGAGTTCAGACATGCGAAGCTGCGCATCCAAGATGGGGAATACTGCGTTTCAATCGACCAGGTGCCGGGACCAGGTGTCGGAAAGAGACTAAACCGACCCGCGAGAGTCAGGTGAGTGTACCGTAGTGAGGCAGCTCAGGGCAGATGACAAATTAAGCGGTGCGGCCCAATCTCGATTTCTGGTTGACCGCAGGCACTGTGTCGCGATGAGGCCTGGTCGTTTGCTAAGAGGGCTAGCGGGTGCTGACGCCAGCCTGCTGTTGGGCCGCCGTGAGGGTGTTCAAAAGTAACATCGCGACGGTCAACGGACCGACGCCACCGGGGACGGGTGTGATCTGTCCGGCCACTTCACGTACGGTGGCGAAATCGACGTCACCGACAAGTCCGTCGGCGGTGCGATTAATGCCGACATCAACGACGACCGCGCCCGGTTTGACCATGTCTGCGGTAATAGCCAGCGGACGGCCGATCGCGGCGACCAGTAAGTCAGCCTGACGGGTGATGTCGGCCAGATCCGCAGTGCGGCTATGACAGACCGTCACGGTTGCATTAGCTACATCTGGTCCACAGGTTGAATTACGCGCTGCCAGCAGCATCGCCATTGGTTTGCCAACAATGTCACTGCGGCCGACCACTACAGCGTGCTTGCCAGCAGTACTTACCTCGCAACGATGCAACAGTTGTTGGACGCCGTGTGGGGTGCATGGCAGGAATCGCGGCCGTCCCTGGGATAACAGCCCCACATTCGCCGGATGAAATGCATCGACGTCCTTGAGCGGCGACACTGCGTCCAAAACTTGCGTTGCGTCAATCTGCGGTGGCAGTGGCAGCTGAATGAGGATTCCGTGTACCTGGCCGTTCTGGTTCAGGTCGTCGACGAGTCGCATTAACTCATCTTGGCTGGTTGTGTCAGCCAGACGGTGAAGTTGGCTGTCGATCCCAACCTGCTCGCAAGCACGCTGTTTGTTGCGTACGTAAACCTGACTGGCGGCATCCTCACCGACCAGAATAGCAGCCAGGCAGGGCCTGGAATGCCCAGCCTCCAGATGCGCCGTTACGGAACTCGCCAGTTCCCCTCGGATTTCCGCGGAGATGCCCTTGCCATCCATGATTCGTGCCGCCATTGGCATCCCCTTCGAACTTTTCCGTGTTCATTTGCCTCCGTACATTCCCATTGTTGTACGGGATTGGGAGTCCGTCGACCAGCGAGCAGTGGGGGGCGCCCGCGGTACGGGTGGTATTTCGGGTCCGTGGGCAGCGGTGTCTCGAGTTTGCCTGGGCACTCCCCTTTGCCGGACCGCGCGAATCTGCCATACTTCGGGACCTTGCCCGGGCGTTTCTGTCCGGCACGCATATGACTTGGAACTGGGCGACCGGTCGCCTCGCCGAAGACGTCGATTTGCAGCGGAGATGGTATGTACAAGAACCTGAATTCCTGGACGCTGGGTATTTCCGGTCGCCAGAGTGAATTGATTGAACTGGCTTTGACCTATGGATTTCGTGGTATCGACATCGATATCCAGGATATGATTGGCCGTTCCGAGTCCAAAGGCGTTGAGCACGCTACCCGCTTCTTGCTGAGCGCGCAGAAGTTACTGCGTATCGGTGGATTTGATCTTCCCGTGGTCTGGGCCGATGACGAGGCAACCTACAAGGCCGACCTGGCAAAGTTGCCGCAAGTCGCTGAAATGGCGGCGATGGTTGGTGCGCAGGGTTGTGTGACGACAGTTGTTGCGGCTAGTGCGAGTATGCCCTACCAGGAGAATTTTGAGCTCCACCGCGAACGACTTGCGGAGATGGCCGAAATCCTCGCACAGCATGACATTCGGTTAGGCCTCACGTTTGAATCGGCACCGTCACACCGTGAAGGCAAAGAATACGAGTTTGTTTTCCAGGTGGAACCGTTGTTGACGCTCATCAAGACGGTGTCCGCAGAAAACGTCGGGATTGTGTTGGACAGTTGGCACTGGCACGTGGGAGGCGGTGGAGCGGACCAACTCGCGGAGCTGAAACCAGAGCAGATTGTCTCGGTGCGACTGGCTGATATTCCGGATGACGTGAATCTGGCGACGATCGATGATTCCCAGCGCGTTGCTCCGGGTGAAGGGGGGCTGGTGGATTGTGCGGCAATCGTGCGGGCGCTGGCAGCTATCGGCTACGAAGGACCGGTGAGCTTATTCCCCTACCCAAGTCGCTTTCGTAACCGGACTCGCGACAAGACAGTGCAACGTGCGACTGCCGCCTTGGACTCTATCTGGGAAGCTGCAGGATTGTCTCGCTTTGGGCGTACGGAAGAATCAGCCGATCTCGAAGACGCAATGACTGAGTCGGCTGCCGGCGAAGAAGGTGCAACGCCAGACGGCGACGCTGCGACCGCAGAACAGACGACTGCCGCAAGTTCCGAGTAAACCGCCTTTGGCTGGTCGATGTCGTCT
Source organism: Planctomycetaceae bacterium (assembly GCA_002724245.1). Lineage (GTDB taxonomy): Bacteria > Planctomycetota > Planctomycetia > Pirellulales > Pirellulaceae > UBA9264. The sequence continues at coordinate 66,954 of PBOG01000064.1, read as the reverse complement.
GTTGCGGGAATTCAACCAGCGTTTTGTGGTTTCTCGACTCCGTGACGGGTTTATCTGCGTGGTCGGTCGAAATTGACATATTCGGCTGCAGGTTGGCCTGTGAGGACCAACTGTACGTCGCGCGCAACAGATTCGACGACACGTTGCTGGGCTGCTTGGGTGAATGCGCCGATGTGCGGCGTAAGGATGACATTCTCCTGGCCCTCTAGTGGCCCTTGCCCAGGTGGTTCAGTTTCCCGGACATCGAGTGCGGCGCCGGCCAGACGCCCCTCTTGCAGTGCCTGGGCGAGACCGGTCTCGCAGACAACACCGCCACGCGAAGTGTTGATGAAAAATCCGGTTTGGCGCATGGCGACAAACTGCTCGTAGTCGAAGAGATGATGTGTGTCTGCGGTTAGCGGGACATGGCAACTGATCACGTCAGCTGCCGACAGCAGGGATTCAAACGGCAGCCATTCTGCCTGGTGGGCTTGGATTTCAGACGCGGTTTGGGTCAGGACTGGATCATGTACTGCAATGTGCATGCCGCAGGCTCGGGCGCGGATTGCGAGGAGTCTGCCAATTCGACCGAAGCCGACGATGCCAAGGGTTCGGCCTGCAAGCTCAATTCCCGTAAACTTCTGACGTTGCCATGTGCCTTGTGCTGTGGCGGTATGAGCCGGAATCAGGTGTCGCGCCAGAGCAAACATCAGGCCCAGTGTTAATTCTGCTACTGCAATGGAGTTTGCAGTTGGTGTTGACGTGACGACGATTCCAAGTCGCGATGCGGTCTCGACATCGATGTTGTCGAGGCCCACACCGGCACGGGCAATAATTTCGAGTTGCGGTGCGCCAGACAAAAGACTGGACGTAACACAAGTCTGATTTCTCACGATCAGTGCACGAGCTGTCTGGAGCTCCGTTTGCAGTTCATCGGCAGAATTCCAGAGCTGTCGTCGCCGGCATAACTCGTAGTGGTTTCCCAGGGCGTCGATCGCTGCGCCATCGATTTCCTCACTGATGATGATGTCGGCCATCGGACTACCTGTCGTGATGAGGTGCGTGTCTTGCTGGGCAGCGAAACGGATTAGTGAGGCAGGTTATTCAGGTGACGTCAGGGATCGGTTTGATGAGGGGGCCCGGGAGCGTATTTGTTGGGCAAGGCGTTGTAATTCAAGTTTCTGTTTCTTTCGCTCGTGCTCTTGGGCCGATCGAATCCTGCCGTGCCTGGTGGTCTTGTCATAGTGTTGGTGATGCTTGCGGCTGGCCGTGACAAAGGGCTCAAGAAAGCGGGTAAGATTTTCTTCAAATCGCTGCACTGCCCGCGTGCGACTATTTCCACTGGACCGAAACAGTCTGCGCGATGATGGGGCTTTAAGCTGCAGGATCGCTTTGCGGATCTGTGCTTCAGTGATGTCGAAGTGTCCCTGTTCATGGTCCAGAAGTTGGCGATCTCGTGGGGTGCAGTTCCAGGAATGTTGAGGCAACATCACACTGTAGAGGTCGATTTCTGTCGCCACGAGGTAGTGTTTTCTGTTGCGGCGCGTAAAGGTTGATTTCCAGTCATAGCGAAAGTCAGTTTTCGTGAAAGCCAGCAGTGGATTCGCTTTGCCATCCGCGTCCCGTGGGACTTTGCCACGAAAATCACGGGCTGTCAGGGGACCTTCCTGATACCGTCTTGGTCGAGCGCGGGATTCCTTTTCGGGCCGGTTTGTCGTTCGCGTAATCTGCGCGGGTCCGGGGACCGTGGCACCCCAGGCGAGGAATACGGTGATCAGCCATCGCCGGTAATTCATCGATCCGTCACCGCTGATATGGAATGCTGGTAGAGGTGAAGTTCTTGAGGCAGGGCAGGCAGTCTGATCTCCGCCGCGAAATTGAGCAAACCCGTTTACGGGACTGACCTTGCCGGCTATGGTGGAGGTTGCACTGTCATAGGCGAGCAGAGATGAAATATCAAGTCGTTTGCCTGGAGTCACTGGGCTATAGTTTGCCAGCAGAAGTCATTGATTCTGCTGAAATTGAACGCCGTCTGGCACCATTGTATGAGCGACTGCGCCTTCCCGAGGGCCGGTTAGAGCTGATTACGGGTGTTCGCCAGCGACGGCTCTGGTCGGTGGATGCGCTACCAAGCCAGGCCAGTATCCGTAGTGCCGAGCGAGCGATTCAGGCTGCTGGTATTGAACGCCATGAAATAGGTGCAGTGGTTCATGGTAGCGTCTGTCGCGACTACTTGGAGCCAGCCACTGCTTGTCGAATTCATCATGAACTGGGCTTGGGGGCGAATTGCCTCGTACAGGATGTATCGAACGCCTGTCTGGGGCTACTCAATGGCCTGGTGCAAGTTGCCAATATGATTGAGTTGGGGCAAATTCGCGCTGGTTTAGTCGTGGGTACTGAAGACTGTCGTGCCCTATTGGAGAATACGATTGAGACCCTCAATCGCGATACACAGTTGAGTCGCGATCAAATGAAACAGGCAGTGGCATCACTTACGATTGGATCGGGAAGCTGTGCCATTGTCTTGGTGGATCGCCACCTTAGCCGTACGGACAACCGTCTGCTGGCCGCCGTACCACGAGCGGAAACAAAATACCACCACCTTTGTCACAGTCAGCGTCATCAGACACTCGGTGGCGGAGGCCGGCCCTGGATGGAAACGGACTCGGAAAAGCTGATGGCTGAGGGGATTGCTACGGGGCAGGTGACATTCAGCGATTTTCTGGAGACGCTGGAGTGGGAAGTTGAGGAAGTCGACAAGGTGTTTTGCCATCAGGTCGGGACAATGCATCGCAGGCAGATGTTGCAATCCCTGGGAATCACGCCAGAACGCGATTTTTCCACACTGGAGTGGCTCGGAAATACCGGGTCCGTGGCCTTGCCGTTGACAATGGCAATCGGCCTGGAGCAGGGGCATGTTAGTCGTGGGGAACGCGTGGGCATGCTGGGGATTGGTTCGGGTATTAACAGTTTGATGATGGCCGTAGAATGGCAGCGCGCGTTGGTGGGGACGGACTCGGGGCAGATCTTGGACTCGGAGACGGTTTCTTCGGTTCGCACAAGCGGTGACTTGGCGCGGCCCTGACACATTCACAAACGCGCCGGGGAGGATCGTCGGTTGCGCCAGTGATTTCAGGTGCGTGCTGTGTGGAAGCACATGGCTGTCGCTAACGGTCAGCTTTTGTTGACCTGAACCTGTAACTCTGGAAGATCGCTTTCGCCGAACAAACACCAAAAGGATCGCGGCATGTTTACGGTGCTGGGAAGCCCACAGCAGACTCGCTCTGGATGGACCCGCCGAGCCGTCTTGCAAGCGGCGGGCACCGGGATGCTGGGTGTTAATTTACCGAAAGCCTGGGCAGCGGAGTTACAGCCACAAGAGCTGCCTGCGCGAGCCAAATCAGTCTTGTTCGTCTTCCTTTACGGTGGTCCGAGTCAGCTTGAAACGTTCGACATGAAACCTGATGCGCCGACGACGATTCGTGGGCCATTCAGGTCTATCACGTCGCGCACACCCGGCTTGAGAATCTGCGAACACTTGCCGCGGTTGGCAGCATGTTCGGACCGGTATGCTGTCGTTCGCACGGTGCACCATTCCCAGAACGACCACAACGGGACGCACTTTATCCAGACAGGCCATCCCTTGCCTCCGGCGGAACGCGGTTCGGCCAATGTCGCCGCGACTGACAAGGATTGGCCCGCTTACGGTTCGGTGATTTCTTACCTGGACCAGCTTGCTGCCCAGGGCACAGGCTTGCATTTTCCTCCGTATGTTTACTTGCCTCGCTTGCTGGGGCATTTCGCGGGCTACGATATCAACGGACAGTATGCGGGTTGGCTGGGCAAGGGATACGATCCTATGGCTACCCACATCGAAAAACGAGCCTGGGATGACAATCCGTATTTTCGTAATTGTGATGACCGGGAGCTCGATTTTCGATTGGCCGGTTTGAGGCTGTCTCCACAGATCACACTTGACCGCCTGCATCGCCGCCAGTCTCTGATGGAGCAATTGGACAGAACCCGACGGTCTCTGGACGCGCCGAGCTGGGCAGCGAGTTTGGACACGCTCCGAAGTCAGGCAATAAATCTGCTTACCTCCCAGGGGATTGCTGAAGCGTTTGACATTCGGCAGGAACCAGATCAATTGCGGGACCATTACGGACGGGATTTGTTTGGGCAGTCGTTGTTGATGGGGCGTCGTATGGTGGAGGCGGGGGCTCGTTTTGTGACGGTTGCCTGGGACATGGCGATTCGTGGCGATGACACCAGTAGTTGGGACAGTCACCGTAGCTTGACACGGGTCATGAAGAATCATTTGCTTCCCGGTTTGGATCGTAGCCTTCCAGTACTTCTCAAAGACCTCGAAGATCGAGGCATGCTGGACGAGACCCTGGTGTTTGTCGCCGGCGAAATGGGACGGACACCACGTTTTCAGAATCGTGGCGCTGAGGATGGGCGCGATCATTGGAGTTACTGCTACCCATGTCTTTTCGCCGGGGCCGGAGTGCGGGGCGGAATCTTACACGGGACTTCGGACGCGAACGCCGGCTATCCAGAGGTCGATCCTGTATCGATGGGAGATCTGGCGGCCACGATCTACCAGACGCTGGGGATCGCTCCCGGTACCCGCATTCCGAATGCGCAGGGGCAACCGGTGCCATTGGTGGAGAGCGGTCGTCCACTTGACGTGCTATTTAGCTGACTTTGGCTGTTTATTTTTCGGAAATCGCGACAAAGCAGGCATTTGGCCGACCACCAGTATCCGCGGCAACCGGGCCATTCAGGCTGTTGACGGGAAATGCCGAACTCCTGGTCGTTGCTATGGTTCGTCCTGGATCAGGCAGTTCAACTGTACCGATACTTCCTGAGAGGCTAGAATTACTGAACGGATGTTGATCCGTGGATCGGGTATTGCCGATTCCCGCTGGCAGAGAGGGAAATATGTTGAAGATCTTGAATGGTGGTCGGCCGCAGCAGTCGTTTTGTGACGGAGTGAGCCGTCGCAATTTCATCAAGGTAGGTGGGCTTTCCATGGGAGGCTTGTCACTCGATCAGTTATTGCGGCTGGAAGCGCAGGCCGGTGTAAGCCGGTCCCACAAATCGGTCATCATGATTTACTGCTGTGGCGGCCCTCCACACCAGGATATGTATGACATCAAAACCGAAGCGCCACAGGAGATTCGCGGCGAGTTTTCTCCTATCGAGACAAATGTTCCGGGAATTCAAATTAGTGAAAAACTTCCCTTGATGGCGGGGACGATGGACAAGCTTGTCGCCATACGTTCACTCGTCGGCGCTCGGGACTCCCACTACTCCTACCAGTGTATGACAGGGCATCACAACAGCGGTGCGCCTGCCGGTGGATGGCCTCACTTCGGTTCCGCTGCGAGCCATTTTCAGGGTCCCGTGAAAGCGGGAGTGCCGCCCTTCGTCAGTCTCTGCTATACCACGCAACATCGGCCCTACAATGAGCCCACCGCGGGATTCCTGGGACTGGGCCATTCTTCATTCCGTCCCACCGGACCCAGTCGCGAAGATATGGTGTTGCAAGGCGTCACTTCGGACAGGCTGGCCGATCGCAAGCATCTGTTGACTTCGTTTGATACCTTTCGCCGCGCTTGGGATCGCAGTGGAAAAATGGATGGTATGGACGTCTTTTCAGAACGTGCGATGGGAATACTCACTTCCTCAGAGTTGTTCGACGCCCTCGACATTTCCAAGGAAGATGAGCGGACTCGCAAACGCTATGGTCACGATAACGAAAAGCAGCCCAAGGGTGACGGGGCACCACGCGCACCTCAGAACTTTCTCGTTGCCCGACGGCTGGTCGAGGCAGGTGTCCGTGTTGTGACGATCAACTACAGTTTTTGGGATTGGCATGGCGGCAACTTTAGTAATGCCAAACAGGAATTTCCTGTGTTCGAGAAAGCGGTCACGGCGCTTGTTGAGGATCTCCATGAACGCGGACTGGACAAAGATGTGACCGTGGTGGCGTGGGGTGAGTTTGGCCGTACGCCAAAGATCAACAAGAACGCTGGCCGGGATCATTGGCCGCGAGTCAGTTCGGCTTTGCTGGCTGGTGGGGGAATGCGTACTGGTCAGGTGCTGGGCAGCACGGACCGTTTGGGTGGTGAAGCAGCGGATCGTCCGGTGTCGTTCCAGGAAGTGTTCGCGACTCTTTACCACAATCTCGGTGTTAACTTGGATTCGCAACGCCTGTTTGATTTCCGCGGGCGCCCCCAGTATCTGGTCGATCCGGGAGTACGCCCGATCAAGGAATTGGTCTAATTGCGGCGGGCCTGCTGGCCTGCGAATCAGACTGATATGGCAGCGGCTCCCTGGGCAATTCCCGGTGCCGCAAGCTGCGTTGTTCCTTGCAAGTAGAGATCGATGGCGCGAGCTGCGCCACGGCCTTCGTTGATTGCCCAGACAACCAGTGACTGCCCTCGGCGGCAGTCGCCGGCAGCAAAAACTTTCGGTACGTTCGTTGCAAACTCGCCGTGTGTTGCCTGGAACGTCTCCCAGTTTCCTCGTGGATTTTGCATTTGGAGATCCAGCATCTCTCCAATGGACGTCTCTGGGCCCACGAATCCGGTAGCCAAGAGAATCAGTTCTGCTGGCCAGTCGTGTTCACTGTCCGGGATTTCCTGGAATGGAGCGCCGCCGGGTACCGGTTGCGACCAATCGACCGCGACGGTTCGCACACCTCGCACGCGGCCATTGTCATCTCCGAGGAATTCCTTTGTCAGAATGGCGTAATTGCGCGGATCCGATCCAAAGTGTGCTTTGGCTTCAGCGTGCGAATAATCAACACGGTAGATCCGAGGCCACTGGGGCCAGGGGTTGTTGGCGGCGCGCGTTTCAGGGGGCGTGTCCAGTAGTTCAAAGTTGACGACACTGCTGCAACCGTGTCGCAATGACGTCCCAATACAGTCAGCGCCGGTGTCCCCACCACCGATGACAATCACATTGGCACCTTGAGCGGAAATGCACGCCCGGTCTTCCAGCTGTGAGTCGAGCAGGCTTTTGGTGTTTCTGGTCAGAAAGTCCATCGCCAGGTGAATGCCGCCGAGTTCTCTTCCTGGGCATCTCGCAGTCGGGTCGAACGGTCGTGTCGCACCGGTGCACAATAGCAACGCGTCATTGTCCTCGAGAAGTTGATCGGGGGGGATGTATTCAACAGGGCACCCTCGTTCTTCCATGATTTGGGTCATGTGGCCGCTGGCGAAATCTTCTTTTTTGCCAATATGCGCACAGGTGACGAATTGGATTCCCTCTTCGCGAAGCAGATTAATGCGGCGCTCTACGACGCCTTTGTCGAGTTTCATGTTGGGAATACCGTACATCAGCAGGCCGCCGATGCGGTCTGCTCGTTCGTAAACGGTAACCAGGTGGCCGGCCTGATTCAGTTGGGCGGCCGCGGCCAACCCGGACGGTCCAGAACCTACGACTGCCACGCGTTTCCCAGTGCGTACGGCTGGTGGTCTGGGGCGAACCCAGCCGGAGGCAAAGCCGTGATCGATAATGGCATTTTCGATGTTCTTGATCGTTACCGGTGGGTCGGTGATGCCCAGTACACAAGAGCCTTCGCATGGGGCGGGGCAGGTGCGGCCGGTGAACTCGGGGAAATTGTTGGTTTTGTGGAGCCGTTCTAATGCATCTTCCCAGCGACCGTTATAGATCAGGTCATTCCACTCCGGGATCAAATTGTCGATAGGACACCCGTGGTTGGATTGGCAGAACGGAACACCGCAATCCATACAGCGCGCACCTTGTGTGGTGAGATGATCCGCGTCTGCGGTCGTGAAAATCTCGTCGTAATCCTGCAGACGGACCAGTGGTTCGCGATAAGGTACTGGCGCTCTGGTAAATTCCTTGAATCCTGTTGGTTTACCCATTATTTGTATTCTCGAAATGCTGATGTAGTCCGATTGTCTGCAGTGAGACTTGTCTGGCAGCAGTCCGCCAGACACTTACTCAGTGCTTTAGCCGGCTTCAACTGGTGACTCCGGCTTGAGTGGCTCTGAGCTTTCGTTCCTGCAGTACGCGTTTGTAATCGGTGGGCATGACCTTAACGAATTGGCTCGCAGCCGCAGGCCAGTCAGCGACCAGATCTTGCGCCACGGGCGATGCCGTATGTGTCGTGTGTTGTTGTAGCAGCTCTCCCAGTTCTTCCAGATCGCTCTGATCGACAACATCCTCCAGTGCGACCATGCCGAGATTGCAGTTGAGGCGAAATGCATCGCGATCGGGTGCCCAGACGTAGGCAACTCCCCCGGACATGCCGGCAGCGAAGTTGCGTCCTACCGGTCCCAGTATCACCACCAAACCCCCTGTCATGTATTCACAACCATGATCACCTACGCCTTCAATGACCGTACGTGCGCCGCTGTTGCGTACGCAGAATCTCTCCGCGGCCCGGCCACGCAGGAAGGCCTCTCCGCCAGTGGCGCCGTATAACGCAACATTGCCGATCAGAATGTTCTCTTCTGCTTTGAATGAACTTTCTCGCGGGGGATAGACTAGCAGTCTCCCGCCCGAAAGCCCTTTCCCGACATAGTCGTTTCCGTCTCCCTCTAGTTCGAGCGTGATGCCAGCAGCCAGCCAAGCGCCGAAACTCTGGCCCGCAGAACCTCGGAACTTGATATGAATGGTTCCGTCAGGTAATCCAAGTTCACCCCATTGCCGCACAACATGGTGGCTGAGAATGGTTCCAACCGTACGGTCTGTATTGAGAATAGGTAATTCCAGACGCACCGTTTGCTGTTCCTCGATCGCTGGCCGACAGGCCTCCAGGATCTGTGTCTGGTCGAGGGAATGTTCCAGGCCGTGGTCCTGGGCTATTTGGCAGACAACACCGGTGTCAGGATGCGGTTTTTCGGCTGGCTGAAGGATCGGCGTCAAATCGATTCCGTCCGCTTTCCAGTGGCGGATAGCATCCGACATGTCGAGCACGTCGCTGCGTCCAATGAGTTCCTGAAATGAGCGGAAACCGAGTTGCGCCATCCACTGGCGAGCTTCTTCCGCGACCATGAAGAAGTAGTTGACGACGTTGTCCGGTGAGCCAGAGAAGCGTTTCCTTAGTTCAGGGTCTTGTGTGGCGATGCCGACTGGGCACGTATTGAGGTGGCATTTCCGCATCATAATGCAACCCAGCGTGATCAAGGGGGCGGTGGAAAATCCAATTTCCTCGGCACCTAACAAGCCACCGATCACGACATCGCGGCCGGTTTTCATACCACCGTCGGTCTGCAAGACGACTCGGCTGCGAAGATCGTTGAGCACTAGTGTTTGGTGTGTTTCTGCAATTCCCAGTTCCCACGGGAGTCCTGCGTGCTTGATGCTGGTGAGCGGAGATGCGCCAGTTCCACCCGCGTCACCGGAGATCAAGATGTGGTCGGCATGTCCTTTCGCAACCCCGGCAGCGATCGTACCGACACCAATTTCAGAGACGAGTTTGACGCTGATGCGCGCAGAGGGATTGGCGTTCTTGAGATCGTGGATGAGTTGTGCCAGGTCCTCGATTGAGTAGATGTCGTGATGCGGAGGTGGACTGATCAAGCCAACTCCAGGAGTTGAATAGCGGATGCGGGCAATGTTCTCGTCGACTTTCTTCCCCGGTAATTCGCCCCCCTCTCCCGGTTTGGCACCTTGAGAGATCTTGATTTGCAGTTCGTCGGCGTTTGTCAGGTACCAGGCGGTGACACCGAAGCGGCCGGATGCAACCTGCTTGATCGCTGACCGCTTCGAGTCTCCATTATCTAAGGGTTCAAAGCGAATGGGATCTTCGCCACCTTCTCCAGTGTTGGATTTTCCTCCGAGGCGATTCATTGCCAGCGCGAGCGTCTCATGCGCTTCGGCGGAGATTGAGCCAAAGCTCATGGCCCCGGTACAGAACCGTTTTACGATTTCGCTGGTGGGTTCGACTTCTTCAATTGGTATAGGGCCGCCGTTGACTCCGTCCTTGAATTTCATGAGGCCACGCAACGCACATCGCGTGCGGGCATCCTGGTTCGCGTGGTCCGCAAAGCGACGGTAAGCAGCGTGGGCAGGCTCTGGTGCTGCGTCAATATGTTGCCCGGTGGAATCGTTGCGTTCGTTCAGCGAATGAGACCAGTCTCGCGTTGATACTTGCAGATCCGCGATGGCCGCAGGATCCCACATATGGCGTTCTCCGGTGGCACGCCAGTGAAATTCACCCGGATTAGGGAGGCTTTGGGAACTACTTCCGGTGTGGGGCGGGTAGCCGATCGCATGACGTCGGAGAAGCTCATTGGTCAGTACTTCCCAGGTGACTCCTTGAACCCGACTGGGGGTATGCGTGAAGCAGCGGTCGATAATCTCGTCCTTGAGTCCGACCGCCTCAAATATTTGGGCACCCTTATAGGACTGGAGTGTCGAGATCCCCATTTTTGCCATGACTTTGAGCATGCCCTTGGCGACACCCTGGCGATACGCGGCCACAATCTTGTCTTGTGTGGTAAACGTCTCTGGATCCAGCAGGCCGTCGAGATGTGCCTGTTGGAGTGATTCGAATGCGAGATACGGGTTAATGGCATCTGCGCCGTAACCAATCAGCAGGCAGTGGTGGTGAACTTCCCGAGCTTCGCCGGTTTCCACCACCAGCCCGATGCGACTTCGTTTGGCCTGGCGGACGAGATGGTGGTGTACAGCGCCGCTCGCCAATAGCGCCGGCAGCGGCACTCGGTCGGCTGAGATAGCCCGGTCGGAAAGGATGATCAGGCTGTAACCTGCATCGATCGCGGTCTCCGCCTCCTGACAGATTCTGTCGAGCGCCGCCTGGAGTCCATCGGACCCGGAGGAATGAACAAAGGTGGTATCTATCGTTTGTGTTCGCCAGCCCCGGTCGTCCATGTGCTGCAGTCCGGCCAATTCTCGATTGGTGAGGATAGGGTGCGGTACCAGCAAGCGGGCGCAATGCTCTGCACTGCTCTGGAGCAGATTTTGTTCGGGGCCAATGTAGCACTCGAGGGACATGATGACGTCTTCGCGGATCGAATCAATTGACGGGTTGGTGACCTGGGCGAAGAGTTGTTTGAAGTAGTCGTAGAGCATCCTCGATTGGTCGCTCAAACAGGCCAGAGAGGAGTCGTTCCCCATGGATCCCACGGGGTCTCGTTTCTCGTGGATCAGTGGAATCAGCATAAACTGCATTGTTTCGGTGGTGTAACCGAATGCTTGCATGCGGGATAAGAGCGATTCGGAATCGAATTCATTGACGTCACCAGTGAATTGCCTGGCCACTTCGTCTAACGTCAGTCGTTGATCACGGAGCCATTGGGCGTACGGCCTTTGACTGGCAAATTGTTCTTTGAGTTCTTCGTCTGGGATCAGGCGGCCTGCTTCAAAATCGACGAGAAACATACGGCCCGGCTGCAAACGCCCTTTGAGTTTTACGTTGTCAGGTGTGACACTCGGGAGGACTCCGACTTCGCTCGCCATGATCACACGATCGTCATGTGTGATGTAGTACCGGCTGGGGCGTAAGCCATTGCGATCGAGTACGGCGCCGATGTAATGGCCGTCCGTGAAGGCGATTGATGCGGGACCATCCCAGGGTTCCATAAGGCAAGAGTGGAACTCGTAGAATGCGCGTTTCGCTTCAGGCATCGTCTCGTGCTTCTGCCACGCCTCCGGGACCATCATCATGACTGCTTCTTGAAGTGATCTCCCTGTCTGCAGGAGGAACTCAAGTGCGTTGTCAAAGTTGCCCGAATCTGAGCATTCCGGTTCCATGACAGGAAATACCTTGTTCAGATCGTCACCAAACTGGCTGCTTTGCATGATTCCTTCGCGCGCACGCATCCAATTGATGTTGCCGCGGAGTGTGTTGATTTCTCCGTTGTGGGACATAAACCGATTGGGTTGAGCGCGGTCCCAGCTCGGGAAGGTGTTTGTGGAAAAACGCGAGTGCACCATTGCCAGGTGTGACTGGTAGTCAGGGTCCGAAAGATCAGGGAAGTAAGGGAATAGTTGTGTGGTGGTCAGCATTCCCTTGTAAATCATGATTTGGGTTGACAGCGAGCAGCAATAGAAGAGCTTGGCTTCAGCGAGAGTGTTGTCGCTACGTAACGTGTGGCTCGCCCGTTTGCGGATCAGGTAGAGTTGGCGTTCGAAGTCCTTGGCGGGTAGTGTCTCTCCAGACGCGGTCTGAGCCGCGCCCACAAATAATTGTTCGATGTGTGGTTCTGCGTCGCGCGCCGCCTGCCCGACATTGGCGTTTGCTGTTTCTTGCGGGACTTTACGCCATCCGATCAACGATTGTCCTTGTTCCAGGATGATGTTGGCGACTACGTCTTTACACTTCTGCCGTTCATTCGGGGACTGTGGAAGAAAGACGAGTCCGACTCCAAACTGGCCGGCTGGTGGCAGTTCAAGTCCCATTTCCTGGCGCGCGACTTTTTTCAGAAACTCATGTGGTAGTCCCGTGAGAATACCCGCTCCATCACCGGTGTTGGGGTCGCACCCACAGGCGCCACGGTGGTCCATGTTCTGCAGGATGATGTACGCATCTTCGACGATTTGGTGGCTGCGCCGGCCTTTGATGTTCGCCACGAATCCCACACCACAACTGTCGTGTTCGAATTTCGGGTCATACAGTCCATGTTTTTCCGGCGGTCCGAAGCGGGAGGCGTGAGTCATGAGTTTTGCCAGTCAGGTAACTGTTATCAAATTGTTTGGTTTGGGTAACGCTAGTTCGCGAGCCGTGGACTCGATGCCGGTCTTCAGATCTCGACGGGCACAAGTTCGGGTCGCTTTGCAGTTTCATCAGCGTCCGCGGATGTCGCACTCAACAGGTGCTCGAGGCAGTGCTGTGCCGCGCTGCCGAGAATCCGCCCCCGGCGTCGGATGATGCCGACGGGACGGACCAGCTGTTTGTCCCGAATCGGGATGGCGATGAGCGAGCCCGATTCGACTTCCCGACGCACTGTTGGTTCAGGGAGAATGCTACATCCGGCGTGAATTTCCAACGCTCGCTTGAGAGTCTCGATGTTGTCAAATTCCATGGCGACGTCGACCTGGACACGGGCTGTGTGAAACAGGCGGTCCAGTTCTCGCCGAATCTGCAAATCATGAGAGAACCCGATCATCCGTTGCCCGGCTAGCTCGTTCAGCTCAATCGAGCTGGTACCGGCCAGTGGATGCTCCGGTGTACATACCAGGAGCATTGGCTCATCCCACCAGGGAGTCATACTGATTGTGCGGGATTTTTTCGGATAACTGACCAGGCCGAAGTCCGCCTGGTCCGATTCCACCAGGTCGTACACGCCAGCCGGGGTCTGGTACTCGAGATGTACATGTGTTTGAGGCGCTTGATCTTGGTGGCGTTTGACGAAGTTGTCCATGTAATAGAGGCCAATAGAATAGATTGAGGCGACGGTCACGCGACCACCGACATCCTGCCAGAGCAGTTGGACTTGTTCCTGCAGCGCATCGTAACGCTGCAAAAGTTGACGGCTGCCATCATAGAACAGGGACCCGGCGGCGGTGAGTACGAAGGGACGCTTGGAACGGTCGATAAGCTGTACGCCCAAATGCTCTTCAAGCTGATGGACTGCCTGACTGGCCCGCGACTGGGAAATGCCGTTTTCGCCGGCAGCTTTGGAAAAGCTCTTCTTGCCAACGACATCGCAGAAGACCTTGAGGGTTTTTAAATGCATGGGAATGCAGGGATGGGAATAATTAGAAGACGTAGAATTAGAAAAGCCAATGCAGGCTAACGGTGGTTTTGAGAGTCGTCAACCACCCTGATTTGACGGTGGGGTGAGCGTGACTGGTGCAATACCCCTGTTAGTAAAGACACTGGTGCGCGCAGGTATCGCGTGAGTGGAACACGCGCCGGTTAAGGGCTGCACCAGCTCTCGACAAGGCTACCTTAAGTGCCGCACAGCCCCTGAAGGTGCCCGTGCGGCACCGCGGGACTCCGAGACCGCGGACGATCCGATGCCTGGTTAAGGGCTTCTCATTCGCCGCCGGCTGCGACCTTGTTCGGTTCGTACTTGTGGCCGCGATCACGAATGACCGTGGCACTGAGGATTCGGTCTGGCTCCGGGAGCGGAGGCTGGGCAGCAGGATCGCGACGTTGGATTCTTGCCAGGACTTCTATGCCCTCGATGACTCTGCCAAAGACGGAGTGCTTGCCGTTCAATGAGGGGCGGGGCTGGAAGGTGATAAAGAACTGGGAACCGCCAGTATCTGGGCCGGCATTTGCCATACTGAGGCTGCCACGAAAGTGCTTGCGTGCATTTTCCTGGCCGCATTCGCATTTGATACTGTAGCCTGGGTCGCCAGTGCCGTCGCCTTTGGGACAGCCGCCTTGCGCCATAAAACCACCTAGTACCCGATGGAATGTCAGGTTGTCGTAAAACTTTTTCTCCTTGACCAGACTGATGAAGTTGCCCACCGTGCCGGGGGCTTCGTTCTCAAAAAGTTCCAGTACGATTGTGCCACGATTCGTTTTCAGTTCGACACGCGGAAGATCATCTGCTTCAGCCTCTGCTTTCCGCAACGCCTGTTCCGTAGCCCATAGTTGTTTGTACTCGGTAACGGTGGCCAGGAATTTGCGGGCGTCGTCTCGGGTCAGGGCACCTCGTGTGTCGGCCTCCTTTAAATAACGCTCTGCAGTCTCAAAATCGTGCGTAGCAAACGCCGCCACTCCGGCGAGCTCGTACAGTTCACCGATCCCGACGTTGTTTTCGAGAAGCGCTTCGGCAACGTCGATAGCGGGTTCATAGTTGTCACGTTTCAGATCATCCAGCAGCAGACTGTAGAGGAAGCGAATGATCTCGCGGTCTTGATTTGGGGCTGCCAGGAAAGCACGCTTGCCAGCATCGCGAAGCACCGGAATCAATTTCTCGCCACGGTCAACCAATGCCTGCCACTCATCTTGGAGTGGCTTGAGCTCGCTTTCGTCGGCGACTTGAAAACGTGTCCGCAAGGACCGCATTTCTTTGATGACCTGCTTCCACGCTTCCAGCCCCTCAACGAACGCACCGATCGCCTGTTGTGCCGCTTCTGTGGGGGCGGCTGCGGGCGGCCCTGTGGGGGGGGGCGTGGCCGCGGCCGGTTTTTCTGCCGGTGTGTCTTGCGCTGTAACCCGTATCCAGGAATCACGAATACCGGAACTCATCGCGAGGACCGAAAAAACAAACAACAGGCAGCAGAAATTTCGTCGTGACATCTTCCAGCCTCAAAAAGAAAAATTCCGATGTTGATGCGAATTCCACAAGCGTTGCCAGTGTGAACAGGCGCAGCGTGCCGCGGCAGACATGGGTTGGTGTACGGCTTCCCGTGGGATGGCAGTACGCCTTACTCGAGATGTCATACCGCCGCCTAATATACCACAGCGGCCGGCAAGTTTGCCAGCGGTTGTCAGGTGTCCAGCTGTGGGGGGGTCTGGAGGAAACGCTGGAAATATGCTGTGGCTTGGGCTGCGTCCTCAGCGCGGGGAAGGAATATGCCACGTAGCTTCATTCTACGGGTAACACCTTTCTCCAGGGTCCCACTGAATACCCGCAAACAGTTGCCATCCACTGGCGGTTCGCCGGGCCGCGTTACATCGTGGAGCGTGGTACCGTGTGCGTTGGTCATTTCCGCGTAAGTCCAGGGGGTGTCGAGGGGCCGACAGAGGACCAGACCGCATGGGGCTGCGATATGGGACTGTTCTCTCGCTGCTGGAACTGGCAGGCCCGCTCGTGTGTATCCCTGGCAAAGAGACCGCTCAAAACGGTTGCCGACATCTAATGAAGATGTGATCGAGAGACGCGTGGTGTGCATGGTGACGAGAAGTTCCACTGCGGCGAGTGGATGTTCAGAGAGCACAGACCAGCGTAGCTGAAGTCGATACCCGGTGTCTGCGCATTCCGGATACTGGACGATTAGATCTCCGACACGGATGTACGCATCCAGGGAGCTGGCGTGAATGGGAGTCCGCAGGCTTAACTGTAAAACAGGTTCCGGATCGATTAGCTGGCCATGCCAGCGTTGAACGTGGACACCCAGGTGCGGTGCCAACAGATCCAGTTGGGCTGTGAGGTGTTCACACTCCCAACTCGCGATCGTGCCGTCCAGTTGCCACATGGCGCAAGAATGACCGTTTCAAGAGAGTCGCTATGCGGGGTGGATGTTACACCCAAGTCGGCACGGTTGCCTACAGGGCCGAGGCTAGTCGAGTGCATCGCTCCCGGACTGACCATTTACGCCGCCGATGATACCACGTCCACACGGACTGTCTACCACTTTCCGATTGGTTGTTGCAGGAATCGTATTTCCTGGATTGTTCCTTCGATTGTGATTTGTCCTGTGCGTTTGCTGGAATGTGGTGCTGCCAATTTGCACGCCGTGGACGCGATTCTATAATCCTGGGTAAGGTTGTCTGTGTTCATTTTACGAGCTGTTTTCGACAGGTTTCGGATGCCCGATTTCATCAAGGTCTGTGAGCAGGCGGCCCGCGCGGGTGGGGATGTGCTGTTGAAGTGGCAGCAACGGATTCAGGCGCGCGAAAAAGGCCCTAAAGATCTCGTTACACAAGCAGACATCGAGTCGCAGGAAGTCATTCAGGAAATTCTCTTGAACGCGTTTCCGAATCATGGGTTCGTGGGTGAAGAGGATCCGCAGGACGCGGCAGCGGGGCCGCCTCAAGAGGGTGAATATTGCTGGGTCGTCGACCCGTTAGATGGGACAGCTAACTACGTGCACGGACTCCAGTCCTTTGCGGTATCGATCGCGCTGCGTTGTGGTGCGGATGTGGTTGCGGGAACTGTCTATGACCCCATTCGAGACGAATGTTACAACGCAGTGCAAGGCCAGGGAGCCTGGCTCAATGGTACGGCGATCGCTGTGAGTGGCTGTCGCGTGTTGCAGGAGGCTCTGGTGGCGGTCAGTTTTCCTGCGAACGTTCCCCGCGACTGTGAAGAAATTGCCGGGTTTATTGAAGTACTGCACCGCAGTCGAGCAGTGCGCCGGCTGGGATCTGCTGCACTTAATCTCAGTTATCTGGCGGCGGGACGTTTGGATGGCTATTGGGCGTCAAGTGTAAAGATCTGGGATGTCGCTGCGGGGGTTCTTCTCGTCCAGGAAGCTGGGGGCGTTGTGTCCGGATTGAGCGGAAATGCGTTTGATTTAGATGCGCCCAACCTGGCGACTGCAGCGAGCTCTGAACTGCATGCAGAGTTAATGTCAGCCTTGACCAATTTACCTGAGCGATAAACTACCGGAGTTTCCGCTCCAAAATGGCCGTAGGTGGGGATATTGAAAGCTGGAACAACTGTAATCTGGCCGGGTCTAGGTTAAAATAAAGTAACAGAGTCCAGGACCTTCCCAAGGAAGACCTGTGAGCGAGCAAATCCTTGGTTAGCCTGGACTTAAGGATTTTCCGTGTGTCTCTGTGCGAGGTCTTCGTGGGACGGTCTATCTCACGAAGAAATCGCGTTCTCGTCTTATGCCGATTTTCTTTTCCAGCTTGTGCGGAGCCAGCTCGTGGGGTCGACCCGATTGATACGCGTTGCGCTGTGCTGCGCGGTCACTATCATTGTCCAGCTGTTGTGCGTACTGCCTGCCCAGTGCCAGGTGCCCAACGCAGATCAGCCGGATTCTGATCCTGAGGCATCGGCGCCCCCGGCGGAAACGGCAGTGCGCGAAGTCGAACCTCGGGTTTTCTATTTGCTGGACAACAAAGGGAAACCGATTTGGGTTCCCAATTTTTCCTTTGAGCAGTGGCAGCGATGGTTTGAGCAGGACCAGCGTTTACGGGATCCAGTAACCCCGCCATTTGTGCACCAAAGGACGACAGTTGTCGCCCGTGTTGTTGAAGATGTCGCTTCAGTTTCCGCCGAGTTGCAAGTGCGACTGGTTGCCACAGATCGGCAATTGTCGAATCAGCAGAAAGCCAACCGTTGGACCCGTATACCACTGGGTCTTGTCGAGGGCGCGCTGCAGCAGCTGCCTGTGTATGCTGGCGTGGGGAACCAGTTTGTTACACGCAGTCCGGTTGATGGCCAATTGGTCGCGTGGGTCAAGGCGGCTGCGGACTCTGTCCACACTTGGAAGTTTGAACTCAAGGTTCCGGTGGTCCACAAAGCAAATGATTCACAGTTGCGGTTGAGTGTGCCACCAGCAGTCGAGTTTACCGCCAGGCTACGTGTACCAGGTACACGGGTGCTAGGTTCAGTGGAAGGCGGAGCAAGTGTTCTTCGATCGACTCGAGAAGTCGACGGTGACACAGAATTCCTGTTTGAAGGTCGCAGTGGACTGAGCGTTGCCTGGCGTTCGCCTGGCGAGAAGCAGTCACTCCTGCCCGCCCGACTTGATGTCCGCGCGCGGATTCGCGTCACAGTTGAAGGACCGGACTATGTAACAAGCCGAGCTGATCTTACGGTGCGAAGTTTCAGTGGTGATTACCGGTCGTTTCTGGTGCGTTTGCCGCCCGGCATGGAGTTGTTGTCGCACTCGGAACAGCGCGGTTACACGATCGAGGCATTACCAGCAGACCAATCTCCTGATCAAGCGTTTCAATATGCGCAGGTATCGCTACAGAACAAGGCACCAGAGGACGGACTCAATTTCTGGTTGCTGGCTGTTATGCAGAGGGATCGCGAAGGGCAGGAGGAAAATCAGGAGGTAGACGCCGTCGAGGTTGAAATGGCGGGGTTTGACGTGCCGCAGGCGGTGCGTCAGAGGGGGCAGATTGACTTTGCCGTAAATGGTGATTGGACATTGAATTGGCGGCACGATCGCGCAGTGCGACGTGTGACACCACGCGTTGATGCGGATGGTGCTACTCGTTTAGTGGCGCAGTTCCTCTATCACCAGTTTCCTTACCAGCTGTCGATGGCGGTACGTGAGAAAACCCGGGACGTGAGAGTCGAGCCAAAGCTTGAGTTAGACGTGCAGCCAGCCCGTCTTGAATTTGTAGCACTGCTTGACTACCAGGTACGTGGGGCACGTACTTCCGAACTGACAATCGATGTGGGGGCCTGGCACGTCGACCAGGTGGGGCCGGAAGAGATTGTGTTGGAACATCAGCTCGCAGACGGTCGCCTGCAAATTCAGCTGACCCCCGCGGCAATCGATTTGGATCAGTTTTCCATTCGATTGAGTGGTTATCAGGAAATGCCCGAGGAATCTCCTCTGGAGGTCGAATTGCCGGTACCCTTGGAGCGGACGGTGAACCCAACCCAGGTCACGGTGCAAACCGCCAGAAACCTGGAACTAGTACCGATCACGGAGAGAATTGTCGGTTTAGTACCTTTGGCCGCGCTTGCAGCTACCAATCCAGAACCGCGAGATGAGTTGTTGTTTCGCCAGGATATGAGTGCCCGGTCTATGAGGTTTGCCGCAGATTTCCAGATCCGGGAGCGTCAGGTCGCTGTTGAATTGGCGACCTCGGTTGGAGTGGAGGCCGGGCAATTGCGTGTGCAGCGGCGTGCAAATTATCAAGTGACGTTCGGGGCACTAACCGAAATAGCACTGCAGGTCCCTGCTGTGATCTTTGACGAACCATTAGCACGTTTTGAGATCTGGGCGGATGGAGAAAAACTGCCGGCACCCGTAAGTGAGTCCGTGTCCCCTGGATCTGCAGAGACAGCGTTAGTGGAAGTGTTGCTTCCCAGAGAAGTTTTCGACCGTACCAGGATTCTGGTCGAGTATACGATCCCTTTGCCCTCGATTGCATCTGACGGACAGGTCGACGTCGCGGTGCCACTTGTCGCGCCCGTCGTCGGTGATGGGGGGGCGATTTCGCTGGCACCATCATTCCTGCAGTGCGAGGACGCCCTGGAAGTCCAGATTCCCGGTGAAGATCTGGTGGTGTCGGCGCGAAGCAGTCTCGAAGGAAAGCGTGAATTCGAGTTGCCGATTGCAGTAGCGGATCTCCCGCAAATCAAATTGGCGATTCGGCGGGCGGAAACGGGACGCGGTATTCCGATGATCGTCAAGCAGACATGGCTCCAAACTTGGATCACATCGGAACACTATTGGAATCGAATGAGTGTTCGGGTTGAAACGAGGCAGTCTCGGATTCAAGTGCGCTTTCCAGAGGGGGCTGACTTGGGCCCGGTTGCTATCAATCAGCAGCCTGTTCAAGGGGCCGCGTTAGAGCCATCCGGGCTGCTGGATGTTTCCTTGGAGCCTCTCTCCGCAGAACATTTGCTGGAAGTCTGGTACAGCTTGCCGCTGGACAGCGCTCAGGGCAGGCGCCGCGTGGCGGCGCCCCAGATCGATGGCGTTACCAGGTTCGGGCGTTCGTATTGGCAATTGGTGACGCCAGCGAATCAGCACTTGACGTGGAGTTCTGATGCGCTCAGTGAAGAATCACATTGGCATTGGACAGGGTGGGGATGGCGAAGAGAAGAGTTGCGCGACCAGCAGGCATTGGAACGGTGGATTGGGGCCAGCGAGCAGGATGCGCTTCCTGTGGATACAAATCGATATTTGTTCGCGACCGTCGGCGCGGTACGTGAATTGGATTGTCTGACACTTAGTCGGCACCTCCTGTTGCTGTTGGGTTCGGGTGGGATCCTCGCTGTTGGGTTGCTGATGGTGTACTTCAAAAGGCTTCGGCATCCCGCTTTATTGGTGTTTGCTGGGGCAATCCTGGTTGGGTTGGCCGGGTGGGTTCCGGATTTGGCATTGTTGCTTGGTCAGGCTGCTGCGACGGGGTTATTGCTGGTGGCGCTCGCGCAGTTGTTGCATATTGCTGTCTGGCGCCGAAGCACGCCTTCCACGACAGAAAAGCCCCATGGTGACGGTGTCGGGTTGGAAGGAGCAGGACTTCCGGACGTCATACCTGTACCGGGAACAACTGCTACTGCAACCGTGCCTGGAATGCAGTTGGAGGCCAAGTCATGAGGTCCGCATTCCTGTGGATCGCAGGCCAGATGATCGTGGCCAGTTACGTTGGAGGCTGCTTTGCGCCCTGCGGTTTGATGGTCGCACAAGAACCCGCTGCCACGTCTGGCAGCGGTGTGTCTCAGGGATTGCGTTTCCGCCGTGTTCTCGTCGTTGAAGAGCAATTGCAGAAGTTGGCAGATAAGTCCTATCTGCCAATGCGGCGTAACGATTTTCTGGAGAAGCTTGCTGCCGTTCGCCGTAACGCTGGCGAGGTAGCTACCCAGCGAGTGTTTATCGAGCGATGCGAGTATTCGGCCCGCTACGAACGCGGCCAGTTGATCGATGGTCAAGCGCGACTGCAGATTTATCATAAGGGCGCCGACCCCGTTGCACTCAAGTTGGACCCCTGCAGCATTGCGATACGTGACCCTGCCTGGTTATTGGCTGGAGGCGAAGAGCAACCTGCGGTGTTGGGTTTGGATAGTGATGGCAGCCTTGTGGTGATTGTTGCACAGAGTGGGGAGCTCACATTTGACTGGTCGCGTCGAGGTCAATTGGATGCCGCCGGTGAAACCCGGTTTTCGCTGGCGTTGCCACCATCGCCAATCACGCGTGTTGATTTGGATTTGCCTTCGGAATTGGAACCGGCAGTCGAAGGTGCGGTGGTTCTATTACAGAAAGACCTCGTGCAACGGCGCAATGAGGAAACGACCGCCGATGAAGGTGCTGACACGCAAAACGCATCGCAACCACGGGTGATGGGGCAACGGCGTCTCTGGACCGTTCAAACAGGCGGGCAGACGCCGGTTCGCTTGCGAGTTCTGTCTCGCGATCAGTTGACAAGGCGACCACAACGAGTCGAGTTAGGCCCGGGCAGTGTTGACTATGCAATCGGAGCGTCTGATGTACAGGTGTCTTTTGAGATACCCCTGCGCGTCCGCGATGATCCTCTGGAGGCGGTGACGTTGGACATCGGGAGTGAGGTAGAAATTCACGACCTTCGTTGGCAGGATCAAGTGGTTTCCTATAGCGAGCTTCCCGGCCCGGAAACTGGTATCCGCACGTTTCGTGTTGTCTTGGCCCAAGCCGGTTCAAGTGAAGAGAGCGTGCTGCGAATTTCTGGCTCTGCGCCCCTGCAGACCGGCACGGTCTGGCGTTTGCCAGTAGCGCGGCTGCGCGAAGGAATCTGGCGAGAAGGGCAGGCGACACTGGAAATCGACAACGAGTCATTACAGCTGTTGCAAGTTACACCTCTTGGTGGCCATGAAGTATTCGTTGAGTCGGCGGACCCGTCGATAACGCGTGTGATTCAATTTCATTCCGCGGAGAGTGCCGTTGCAGTGGTGGTCGCTCGGCGGACGGCTGCAGTGACAGTGGATCTGGGGACGACGTTGCGGTCCCGTGCCGGAACAGCGCGGGCCGATGTGGTGGCTCGAGTGCAGGCGTTGCAGGGGGAGCTTTTCCAATTGACGTCCTCGATTCCGGCTGACTGGGGTGTCGAGCTGGTCGAGGCGGATCCACCGGACCTTCTGGAGAGTTTTCAGGTGGTATCTGCGCTGCGGCCAGATGCGGCGCGCGAGCGACTGCCGCAACGCCGCGTCGTGCTGCAACTTGCGCGATCTCTGCCACGAGACCGTATTGTGACATTTCATTTGACTTGTTCGAAAGCGTTGCGCGCCGAAGGTCCGTTGGTTAAGGGACTGCAATTGCCGTTGATTGCATTTGATCAGGGTGTGACCAGGCGTGATCTAGTGAGTGTGCCAGTGGAACCGACTCGGCAAGTCGAGTTGACCGGGGATCGTGGGGTGGAGCGGATTCTGTATGACGACCTGCTGTCGACAGACCGGCAGCTGGTGGAAGCGGGTCCCAGTGCCATGGTTATGACCGCGAAAGTTTATCCGCCAGAACTCGCGGTGTTCTTGCGAACTGAGCCACCACGTTTCTCTGCGGAAATAGAAGTCAAAGTTGACTTGCGTGATGACGAACTAGTCGAGAGATTTGAGATTCGTTGTTTACCCGAATCGACGCCTCTGCGTGGGTTTCGAGTAAGTCTTCCCGGTAGCATCGATGCAGACGTTGAATGGCGTTTTGAGAGCAACCGACAACTTGGACTAACAGCACGTCGGGTGTACGCACAGGACGATAATCAGGGAGCCATTTGGAACCTGGGTATTGTCGAACCACAGGCAGGTCCTTTTGTCGTGGTAGGGACACGCCGTAGCCGGTTTGGAGAGCAGCATCAAATAGGTTTGATTCGGTTACCTGAAACGACGGAGCAAACAGGCACGCTTGTTTTCTCCAACCACGGTTTGCGGAGTTGCCGTATCGAAGGCCCTGCATTGAGTCGCATTCCGCGGCAGCCGGGAAAACGGACAGGTGACCGGGCGATTCGAGGTACCTATCGATACGATCCGGGTACCCAGACCGTGGCCTGGTTACGACAGCAAATCTCCAGTCCAATAGATGCAGCATTTCACGCCTGGTCGTTCCAGCTTGTGTCTCATTGGGCACGCAATGGCCATGTCTTGCACGAAGCGGCATTTCTTATTGAGAACGGGGGACGTCGGCGAGCCAGTTTTCGGATTCCGCAAGGGGCTCGTTGGCATGGGATTCAGATCAACGGCAAACGGGTGGCACCGCCGGCGGTGGTTGCCACCGAAGCGCCGGTTGTCTTGAGTTTGCCAGTGGGCGTGCGTTTCCCGGTCGTCCAACTGCTGTTTGAGACGATTGGATCCGAGCTTGGTAGTCGTGCGTCATTGGCACCGCCAGACACGTCAATTGACGCACCTGTATTACAACGCCAATGGTTGGTTTGGCTCCCCTCGGGGTATGCCCCTCGTCCCGGACAGGAAGGCATACAAATTGGCGTTATGTCTAGAACAGGTGACTGGCTGCGTCGATTCCTGGGGCCCTTGTTACGACCAGGCGAGATCAAGCCGTTTCGTCTCCTCGATATGGAATGGTCTGGTATTGCCAGGACGCCTGCAGACATTGATGAAACGGATGTGGTTGAACGGGCGACCAGGAAACTTAATGCGTTACTCGACGCTTCCCAGGGAGTGGTTCATCCGCAGACATGGGGTGAGTGGATCGGGTCTTACGGCGGGCAGCAGGTGCCGCGTTTATGGATCGATCGCTGGCAATTGGCAGCCGTGGGTATCACGCCGGATACGCGTTTGCCGATATGGAGAAACGTAGCTCCGGGGGATCTGACAAGCCGCGTGCTGGGACGCTGGGGTTTGCGACTGGTGAAGCACGGTGAAGATGTAGTTGTTTCCAGTCGTCTCCAGTCGGAGCTCGAATCGGAGGGAGCCAGAAGCGAGCGTAGGCCTGGGGCGGTTCTGGCGCAGAGTTGGAACGTCGATCGGTCGCAAGGTAGTCCCTGGCTTCATGTGCATGACGCATCACCCGCTATCAACACAAGAGCAGGTACATTTGTGCGTTTGTTGGATTGGCCAAAACAGCGTGATGTCGTAGTGGAGGTGTATCGCCCTGGAACCATTCAGTCGTGGGCCTGGGCAGTGTTCTTTTTGGCGACCGGAGGCACGATCTGGGGCGCCGCACGCTCGCCACGCGGAAGTTTGGTTGCGGTCGCATTTTCGGTCCTGGTAGCCTGTCTGGTACCTGATATTCTGGATCTGGTGTCTGCAGCCGTATTTCTTGGTGTTGTCGCTGGAATCGGAGTTCGTTTGCTCTGGCTACAGCCGGGAATGGTCGAGACGCGGTACCGTCGGCGCGTGTTTTCGAAAGACTGGCCGCTTTGGTCGACTGGGACGGTGGCAGTTTTCGGTGCCCTGGTGGCTGTGGCTGGTGGAGCGGATGAGCCGCGTGATGGCGTTGATGCGCCGGTTATCTATGAAGTTTTGTTTCCGATCGATGCGGAACGCCGGCCAGTGGGTGATGTGATCTATTTGCCAGAGGCGTTTTACCGACGTCTGACGGCATTGGCTGTGGCGTCACAACCATTGGCACATGATTGGGTCGTTACGGCAGCGAATTATCGATGTGATGTTGCGCGTTCTCGTGAGAAGCGGCTGGCTGTTTCTCAGATTGTCGCCGTTTATGACCTGGAAGCGCGTCGCGAGCAACAGCGGGTTGCAATACCGCTACTTGAAAATGAGGTGCAAATCGCGGATGCACATCTGGATGGCGTTGCGATTCAAACACGCTGGTCGCTGACGGGAGACAGCCTGGAGTTTGCCGTCAATTCTCAGGGGTTACACCGTCTTGAACTTTCGCTGCTTCCACTTGACCAGACGCAGTCTGGCGAAGGTCGATTCCAGATCAAGATTCCCGAAGTTCCGCAATCCCGCTTTCGACTGGAAAGCGCAGAGCCGGTGCCAGGTATCCGGGTCGACTCCGCGTTAGGGCAAACGACAATTGACGAGTTTGGCAACCCGTCAGTGGAATTAGGGCCTTCGAAAACGTTATCGTTCCGTTGGTCGCCAACGCGACAGGATGTGACCGATGGTGTCGATGTCACGTTTGAACAGATTGACTGGTTACGTGTTCGCCCGGGCCGTGTATTGTTTGAATCGCGTTTGTTTGGTCGTGTCCTCGCGGGGCGCGTCAAGACGGTTCAATTGGAGGTAGATTCACGCTTGCGTTTGCTCGACCAGGAGACTGAGTGGACAGTGGTGGAGGTAGGGAATCCTGAGCGACCAGGGACCAAGACACTGAACGTAACTTTACCAGAGGAGGCAGGCGACGAGTTTGTGTTGCCGTTGACTTTTTACCTGACCGGAACGACTGGCGTGGGAAAACTGACGTTGCCGGAGTTAGAGGTGCGTACAGGCAAGGCGACGCGACACTTATTTGCCGTATCGTTGGACGACTCGTTATCAGGCCAGCCGGAAAACGTACCCGGGTTTATTTCTATGGATGCTGCCGATCTGACCGCCGCCTGGTCAGCCGACGTCGCGTCTCCAGATCTTGCCTACGTGGTGAGTGACCTGCAGGGTACGTGGGGCATCATGACACAATTACGGGCTGCGACGGTGACAGCGGATTCGCAGTTAGACATTCTGTTTGGTGAGCGTGAAGTGAAAATGGAGTGGGTAGCGCAGCTGCGTACGGCGGGTGAATCGGTGTGGCAGTATTACGTTGAAACATCTCCGGAGATGAAGCTGTATGACGTTGAGGTGACTGGGAATGGTGTGCCGCTGCTTTCTCACTGGGCGCGTGCGCCCAGTGGGCGCGTTTCCGTGTTTCTCAGGAACCTGACGGCGGATCCAGTCCAGGTGGTACTGCGCGGTGGCATGACGGAAGTGGGCGCCGAAGTCGAGTTGCCGTCCATCGAGCCTGTAGCAAGTACGGTGAACACACGACGCGTAAGGGTTTACCGTGACCCCAAATTGCGAGTCGTCCTAGCGTCTCCGTTGCATTGGCAGGCAACGGACGAGGAGGGGTGGGGCCGGTATCGATCGGGGTGGGGAAGGTTAGTTGGTAGTTACGCTTGCACACCTGCGGTTGAAGACGGTGTGGCTCGCTGCCGTGCGCGTATCCAGAAAAGGACGACGCGAGTCCAAGCTAAAATCATTACTCGACTTGTGCCGAAGGACGGTGACTGGTCCGCCCAGAGCGACGTCTCTTTTCGAGGAGAAAAGGGGGCTTTAGATGCGTTGCGTCTTGAAATTCCCGACAGTGAGAGTACTTCCCTGAGTTTGCCTGAGGGGACACAGAGTACGTCCCGGGTACTAGCTGATCGAGATGGCCGTGAATGGGTCTTGTATCCAGGAACCACGGGCCTGGGGAACTTTACCGTTCAAATAGAGCGTCTGGTAAAGGCGGCAACAACGAGTAGTGACTTGTTGTTGCCGATTGTACCTCGAGATGTTACGCAGACCGAACGTTACCTGATCGTGCCGGAGATATTGGAGGGCGAGCCTCTGTTCTGGAAGGGGATCGATTTGCGGCGCGTGGTTGTGCCGCCCAGCGAAATCGGCGCAGAACCCGGTCACACCGTGTTTGAGCTTACCGCGCGTTCGCGAGTGGCGCCCGTACGCCAGGAAGACCGTATTGAAGCGCGAGTGCAACTTGCAGACCATCGTGTGATTTGCGATTCACAGCATCGATTTGGTGCGAGCAGTTTTCACCTGGTAGCGGGCCGGCGAGAGTATTGTGTACTTGAAGTTCCGGATGGACTTCGGTTGTTACGTGTCTCTGTTGACGGGTATCCCGGCGAATTGACCTCTTTAGGCAAGTATGAGTGGCGCGTGAACCTGGGACGCCAGCCGTTACCACAACGGATCGAGGTGATCTACGACGTCCCACAGAAAGCGATTACAGACAGGACATTATTCGTTCCTCGCGTGGTCAGCTTTCCGGTTGAGCAAACACTCTGGTACGTGCAGGTCGCTGGTCAGAAGTCTCGCGATCCAGAGGTAGTGGAAGGAGCGGTTGTTTCGGAGTTGGAGCACGGAGTCGCGCGATTGCGCAGTTTGACGGATTTGTTGACTACAGCTGCTGATACCGCGCGGAGTTATTCTTATCAAGATCGCAGCCGCTGGTATCTGTCCTGGTGGCAACGCTATACCGAAACACATACACGGCTCGCTCAGATTGATGCTGGTGAGGGACTTTCGGGAGACACGGCGGTTCGGGAGGAAATGAACACGCGCTGGCGGGATGTCGGCCAGCGGCTTGAAATCGTGGAGCCCCAGCAGTCGACTCTTACGACAGCGCCCGGGCCGCTGACGCTGATTTCCCGCCTTGGTGATTATCGTGAAGGAATTTACCTGCAATTCACGGGTGACCAATCGACTCTGGAGCTTGGCCGGCATGTCGCGTTTGATCGGTCCTTGATGTGGCGTAGTCTGGCCGTAGTCCTGACGGTTGTTGTCGCGTGCGTTGCGTGGAGAGGGATGTCACGGCAGTGGAACATGGAACGAGTGACCTGGCATGCGTCCACTGGTGGAATCGTTCTGGGGTTGGTGTGGTGGTTATGGTTGTCTCCTAGTTGGCTGGGGTGGTTGATTATTGGTTGCAGTCTTCTGGTGGCAATGCGTACAGTTCGTTTCGGCGACCGCGCCTCACCCGTGACTCGCAAGACGCCTCATCTTCAAACGGTATTGAGATCGTGAACAGTGTGATGGGGCTGGCGATACGTGAGATGATCGATTCGGAGGGCTCTTTGATGCTGACGAAAACCGGGGTGCAGGCCACAATGATCCTGGTGGCCCTCGGCTTGTCCACTGGGTGCGGGCCATCTCCAGTGGTACCGCCTCACGACACGGCGAATACGACAACCGCTGCACAGGACTTTGGTGAAGTAGTTGCAGCCGTCGACAAGCAATTGTTGGAGTCTCAGATACGTGAGGCATGCACCTATTGCCACGCGTACCCTGAACCGCAGACGATTCCGAAGGAATTCTGGGAAAAGGAGCTGCGGCAGGCGTACGGCTTTCTGGAGCATAGTGATTTTGATCCGCAGAAAGTGCCCCCTTTTGCGCCAACGTTGCGATTTTTTCGGGATCGTGCTCCCGACCGTTTCGAGATTGAACCACCGCAGGGAACACCGTCGCCACTCGTCTTCCAAACACGTGATCTTGCGGTCGAAGTGGATCGAGAGACCACCGGACAGTTCGCTTTGCCTGTGTACCAGGGAGTTTCCAACATTCAGTGGTCACCTTGGGGGGCGGAAAAACAAAATGCAAGTTTGATTACAGATATGCCGACGGGACAGATTTTCGTCTGGGAACCCAGGACGGGACGAAATACGCTCTCGTTCCTGGGCAAAGTCACCCATCCGGGGCACCTGGAGACGACCGACCTGGATCAAGATGGACGTCCTGACGCATTAGTTGCCGACTTGGGGACGTTGCAGACATCCGATGCAAAGAAGGGACGGGTGCTGTGGCTGCATGCGGACGAATCGGGCGCCTACCAGATGACGAGTTTGCTTGCCGGAGTCGGGCGGGTTGCGGATGTCAGGGCGGCGGATTTCGACAGTGACGGTGATCGCGATTTGGTGGTCGCAGAATTTGGAGGACAGTTTTCCGGTCATGTGTTGTATTTGGAGAATCGGACGACCGATTACCGTGAGCCGCATTTTGAAGTACATACGCTTGATGATCGCGCTGGCGTGATACACGTCCCGGTTGCGGATCTGAATGGTGACGGACGCCTGGATTTTATGGCGTTGATCAGCCAGGAGCACGAAAAAATTGTGGCCTTTTTGAATCAGGGTGATGGCAAGTTTCGCAAAGAAGTCGTGTTCGACGCAAATAATGCGGGGTATGGCTCTGCTGGGATTGAGCTTACGGATGTGGATGGCGATGGCGACTTGGATGTTCTGCTGGTGAATGGAGATACACTCGACTTCCAGATCTACCGACCTTACCACCAGGTTCAATGGCTGGAAAACAAAGGCAGCTTCCCGTTTCAGAGGCATGCTTTGACGCCACTCCCCGGGGGACTGGCCGTCAGCAGCGGTGACCTGGACGCCGATGGCGACCTGGATATTGTCGCGTCAGCCTTTCTCCCGTTTGGTATTACCGATCCCCAGACGGGGGTGAACTTACTGGACGGTAAACGAGTTGCGTCACTGGTTTGGCTTGAGCAGACCAGTCCAAGACAGTTTGAAACACACGTGCTGGAAACAGGACGTTATTCCCATGCCACCGTCAAATGTGCGGATGTGGATGGTGACGGTGACCTGGATCTATTGACAGGTCACTTTACGCTCGAAGGGATTACGCCGCGGGCGATCGGGTTATCTCCCTTGCCCGGGATGATCACAATCTGGGAAAATCAACTTCGCTGACGCAGGGAATCAGATTGATGGCAAACTGCCTTTGGTGTGACTTAGCAGTTGTTCTGAACGAAACAGATCCATTGTGCGTTCCGTGCTGTTGAGACAGTCCATAGCGGGACAAGCATCCTGGTTCGTTGGGCTTCAGCGAGGGTGAACAGGGAATTGCCGGGAGGGTGCATTGCAGAAGATGAAGTGGTGGTGGATTGGTCTTTTTGTGGCGATCCACTTGTTCTATTACGCATCCGCATTGCGTACCGATCATCTCCTCTGGTTTTTTCCTTGGGATGCAATCCAGAGTGAGAAGACGCTTGACTATTCGCAGATTCCCCACGCAGTACTGGAATGGCGTCAGGGTGGGAATTTGTGTGGTCCATTTACAATGCCTGCCGAGTACCCGTTGCTGCGCGGTAATGTGTACCACCCTGTTTTCACTTTGTTGATCGGCTTGCCGTTGCAAGGGATGAGTATTCCCACTGGTTTCGCCATTTTCTCCCTCGTCAAGCTGCTCATCAGTAGCCTGCTGTTTGTCGATCTCTACCGTCGCGCTGGCCAGACGCCCCGCTTCGTCCTGGCGGCATTTGTGTGGTGGGTGTTTTTTGTGCAAGGTGTTGAGATCGGGTCCGGGCAGTATCATTTCTTTCTGAATACAAGTCTCTATCTCTTCTTGCTCGGGGTTGTGGAAAACCGTTCAGATACCTGGCTGACAGGCTGGCTGTTGGCGTCATTGCTCGTCAAACCGATCGCCCTGCTGTGGGTGCCGTTGTTGATGCTGCGTGGAAAGATTCGCGTCGCGGTAGCTGCGACACTCGGGTTTGCGGTGCTGACCGGAATTGGGTGCTTGTTTCAGGGCGGTAGCCAGTACTTGGAACTGCTGGTTAGTTTTGCCGGGCTGCCTACGGAAGCGCCTGCGTTTCATCGGGAAATGGTCTTTAATTTGCAAGCAGTTGTTCTGCATTGGGGTGCTGGCATCGCGGCGGCAGAACTATTGAAATACAGCGCAGGAATAGGGTTGTTGGCTTTGTTCTTTGTGCCTCGTATTTCCCTGTTTTGCGGTCTGCTTCTGGCAACCTCTTACTACCTGCTCTTTTATAGTGGCGCGTTCGAATACCACTACACAACATTGATTCCTTTCCTGGTGCTCGGATTGTTGACCCAACGTGACTTGCGGCATCCGTTCGCGCTCGTGTGTATTCTTGTTGCCTGTTTGCCGTCTCCCTATTTTCTCTTCAA
Source organism: Planctomycetaceae bacterium (assembly GCA_002724245.1). Lineage (GTDB taxonomy): Bacteria > Planctomycetota > Planctomycetia > Pirellulales > Pirellulaceae > UBA9264. Next base: position 36,137 of record PBOG01000064.1, on the reverse strand, counting down.
GCAACTTGATTTGTTCGCCTTGCCATCAGAACTGGCTGAACAGTTGCAGGGGATCGACCCGCAACGGGTGGTGACCGCCCCCGGTTTGTTTCTGATGCTTGTTGTGCGGGTCATGCCGGTGATGTTTCTGGCTTTGTTCCTGGTAGCCCGCGCGTTGGATAAAACAGGGAAGGACGATCCTGCAGAGCACCCTGAATCCTCAGGATGCTGGTTGACGGTGTAACCGCTGATTACCAGTGGACTACGTTGGCGGTTCGTCTGGCTAGTTGCGTTTCTGCGGGTAACTAGAATAAAGTCTGTCTATCACAGCCTGACGGAGTTGCCCGGCGGAAACGCGGAATGGATCCCAGGATGACGCAAGAAACCCCACCTTATGGCAAGGTGTTTTTGACCTTTGCCCGAAACAGCCTGGTCCGTGAGATGACCTTCCGGTTGAATTTTACGCTCCAGTGTGTTTCCTCACTTTCCTGGACGTTGATGAACGTGGGCTTTTATCTGATCATCTTCAACCACGCGCAGGAGATTGGACCCGGTACAGGCTGGCACAAGTACGAGTTCTTTGTGTTTTTGGCGACCACGATGTTGATTAACAGTACGGTGCAGGCGCTCTTTATGCCCAACGCCCAGGAGTTTAGCGAGTTGATTCGACGGGGCGACCTCGATTTTGCCCTTCTCAAACCGATCGATACGCAATTCTTGATCTCATTGCAGAAGATCGAGTGGTCGCAGTTTGCGAATTTTCTGGCGGGATTGATTTTGCTTGGAGTGAGTGCGTGGCAGCTTGTTACGCGGCCGGAAAATCCGATTGTTGTTTCACCGATACGGATCTTGTTATATCCACTTTACATCATCACGGGTGTCGCAATCTTGTATAGCCTGATGATTGCTCTGGCAGCGACCAGTATCTGGCTTGGACGCAATCAATCACTCTACAATTTCTGGTTTTATCTCACGAATTTTTCGCGGTATCCAATGGATATCTACCAGGGATGGCCGTGGGGGAACATGCTGCGGATCTTTTTTACTTTCATCGTTCCGGTGCTTGTTGTGGTAAATGTGCCGGCGCGTCTGGTAGCTCAGCCGCTTTCCCCGAACTCGAGCTGGATGTTAGACATTCTCTTGCCGGTGTTCGCGTTGGTCGTGACCTTAACAAGTGTGCTTGGATCTCGCTGGGTCTTCACCCGCGCGCTTGGCAGTTACCGAAGTGCCAGCAGTTGAATGGCGGTTCAGTGTTTCGGCGAGGTAATGCCGCGAGGCCGAGGCTAGAAATCCCGCGGACGCCGCAGCTGTGATTCGACCAGAGATTGGAGCGTTGCCGGCAGACGCACGATCAGGCAGTCGGATAGAGCATCAAAACAGATCGCGCCACTACTTCCTGGATCCTGGAAATGCGCGGGGCCAATGATCTGGACCAAGGAGCGTATCTGCTGATTTGCCTGGTCGAGGGTTAGCTTCTGGCCGGTGGGATGAAACATAATCTGCATTCGGACCTCGCTCGGCGTCTCTGTAGTGACGTGATACAAGGTGGATCCCAACGCTGACAGCGTAACGGGAGTTGGCTGGAATAGTTGCTCCAAGACATGATCCAAGGGGTCCGCGTTTGCGACCAACGTAGATGTGCTGTCGGCGTACCATCCTTGTTGTGCCAGCGATGCCCAATTAACGACCAGGCGACTGTCCGTTTCTTGTTCCAGGCGTTTGACCATCTGCAGCAGCCGGGTTGGTTGACTGAAAGTGAGTGATACCAGGGGGAACTGGGGTTCAGCTCCTGGATTGTGATTGCCTGGATTCAGTTTGAGTGGGGGCAGTTTCTTGCGGGCTCGTCGAAGTTGACCGCAGAATCGCTCGACTTCGGTGTGGATCGAGTGTGTCTGATAAACGATGAGCGTTCCACGGGCGCCCTGCAGGCTGCCAGTCCCTCCTTGCGTGCGCCACGTACTGGGCGCGACCAGAGTTTGTATAAGTTTGCAAAGTTGTTCGGTTTCGGTTGGATTGGTTGCGAGGTCTCGGACGTCAATTTTGCGGGCATGCGCCTCCGGATGGTGGGTGCGATGGTGAATAATGATCCCTTGGTGTGAATCGAACGTCGTCTTCAGTTCGAGCGGCGCAAGGAGGGCCGGAAGCAAGTCCCGAAAGGTGGTTTGGTTCAGTTCGGCGGATACCGGGACAAGTGGAGAAATCTCGTGTTGTCGTAGTGATACGACGTCGAGTGTTACCGGTAGGTAGGTGAATTCCGAGACGAATCTGGCAAAGTCGACGAGTGGTTGTCGATGGATTTCGAAAGACTCGAGTGATCTTGCAATTTGGGTGTCAATGTCGAGGTGGCGCGTGGCTGCTTTGCGTTTGGCTGGAGGGCGGATCGGCGCAGGTGTGTCGTGGGGCGCCTGGTTTTCAATAGCGACCGGCAGGGGAGGGGGATCTGCGTTGGGCTCCGCAATCGTTCGTTCTTCAACTGAGCGTGCTGCCGCCGGTGGTGCATTGACAGAGGACTCTGCAGTGACCACATCAGGTATGGCACTGGCGGGGGCGGTGGCAGAATCTCTGCGGTCTGGATCCAACGGCGCGGGCCCTGCTTTTTCACCAGTCGAATGGGTTGTTGACGAGGCCTGCTGGGAATCGTCGGTACGTAATTGCGCTGCTATGGGGGTATTATCCGACGACCAATCGGGGAATTGACTTGCAGTCAAGATAGCAAGTGCAATTCCAGCCGCGGCCGCGAGCACATACAAGACCCACTGACGCGTTCGTTGTGTACTGGCTGGTGTCCAGTCACCGGTCGGCGGCAAGAGCGGGCGGTGTGCCGGGCCAGGTTCCTGCTGGGTGGGGTTCGCCTGGTGACTGAATTCTTTCTGTGTCTCCGATGAGGTGGACGTGATTGGGTTGCGGCCGCTGGCGGTTTCCTCAGACGTGGTCTCCGGTGGGGAGTGAGATGGGAGGTCGTGCGTTCTGGATGTGGTAAGCGGTTCAGCAAGGGGTGGTTGCCCGACCGCCGCATCTTCGACTGAATCGGGTGCTGACTCTGGGACCTGAACGAGGCTTTGACATTTGGGGCAACACAAGATCTGTCCCAGGGCATGCGCACTGGACACGCGCAGTCTGGATGTACAACTAGGACAAGTGATGTGGAAAGGTTGCACAGGAGTGGCGGTAAATTAAAGTTGGTTCAGGCAGGGTAAGCCAGACTGCTGATGCAACTTAAGCCTATCGCATGGGGTTCCCGGCGGTCAACGGATTTGTTTGGGCACCGCTTGTTTCTCGGGAATGAAGCTGAAGTACTTGCGACCTTCCATGCGAGCTGTCCAATCAGCTTTGGCCGCATTCAAGTAGGTTGGGTGTTCAAGTAGATCGAGACCGGTTGCGGCGAGTGTTTTGGCTGCGTAGAGAATTCCTTTTTCACCGATTGACGAACCGATCGCTGCGACATTTTGCCAGCTGTGTCCAGGACTTTGAGCGCACAGACAGGTGGTTGCGAGCCCTCCGGTGGCGACGCGCCAACTGATGTCCCCGACATCGGTCGAACCTTTCCCAGGAGGAGGGTTGGTCACAGTGCGATGAATTCGATCGTCGATGGCGAGAGGAAACTGGGTACCAAATTGCTCGGTGAGCGGGGCCTGCAGACGTCGTGCGAACGCGATTTCGTTCGCGGTGAAAGTCGGGGCGCCGATCCTTGTCAGATTCGCGGTTAGTAGTTCCGATAAGGGGCCATTGGGAATGATTTCATGGCAATCCGTGTCGATTTGGATAGCGAGCCGGGTGCGTGTCATTTGCGCGGCTCCTTTGGCGATGTCCTGCAGCCAGCGAAAATTGTATTCGACGTCGGCGTGCACGTCGGCGCGACAGAAGTACCAGACTGTCGCCTTGGGAGGGACGACATTGGGCGCTCCCCCACCATCTACGATCACATAGTGAATTCTGGCGTCTTCTTTAATGTGTTCCCGCATGAAATTGGCGCCAATGTTCATCAACTCCACAGCGTCCAAGGCGCTGCGCCCGCTATGAGGACTGACTGAGGCATGGGCTGCCGTCCCATCGAAAGTGAATTTCGCCGACACGAGAGCTTTTGAACTGCCCGCCCAGGCTCTGTTCTTGGAGCTTGGATGCCAGTGGAGGCAGGCGTCCAGGTCGTCAAACTGGCCATCCAGTGTCATGTAGACTTTGCCAATGACGGTTTCCTCGGCAGGTGTCCCGTAGAGTCGGATAGTACCTTGGATTTGGTGTTTTTCCATCGCGGCTTTGAGGCCGAGCACCGCGCCCAACGAGCCGGCACCCAGGCCAGAATGGCCACAGGCGTGGCCGGCAGCTCCGGGTTTCAAGGGTTCACGTTGTGGGAGCGTTTTTTGAGACATGCCTGGCAACGCATCGTATTCGGCCAGGATGCCGATGATCGGTCGACCTTCACCATAGCTTGCCACGAACGCAGTCGGCATTCCAGAGATGCCGCGTTTGACGCTGAAGCCGGAAGCTTTGAGTTTTTCAACTAGTAATCCACTCGAATGATGTTCCTCAAGGCCGACTTCGGCAAAATTCCAGATTGCCTGATTGACTGCTTTAATGTCTTCACTGCGTTTGATGATTTCGTCAATCGCCGTTTGCTGGGATTGACGAAGTGGATCCTGCTGTTGCGAAAATAGCGGGACGGTCCAGAGCAGAACAAACAAGAACAGCGGTCGGGAGACGGAAAGGAAGTTCATGTTGACCCTCGAATCGATGTGAACAGGGAATCGTTTCTGTCGTGAAAAGATTATATCGATGTGTGAAAGCGTGCGTAGCGATGTTGATCTGTGTCCAGCTTCGAGAGTCCGGAAGAGTACCGCCCGGTTTCGATATTACGGAGCGTGTTCTATGATCGTTGCCGGCGGTATGACGTTGAGTAGACGGTGACGTGAATGCTCTGAGGGGGTGTGCTTGTATGAGTCAGGTGGAATTGGTGCGGGCTACGACGGAAGACCTGGTGCGGCTCGAGGGTGCGCTGCAAACCGTCGTGGTAGATAGCGGTTCGCCGCGGCAGCTCGATGCGATGATCCTGCTGCACGGAGTGGGCAGCAATTTCTATGGGTCGATGTTGATGGAATCGCTTGCGGGAGCATTGGTACAGATGGGGATTTCGGCGTTGCGCGTCAATACAAGGGGACATGACACGGTAAGCACCGCCCGTTGTGGAGATGGCGTGAAACGCGTGGGCGCCGCCTATGAAATTGTCGCTGATGCGTGTCTGGATATTGCGGGATGGGTAGAGTTTTTAGTAACACGAGGGCACCGGACAATCGGAGTCCTGGGCCACAGTTTAGGAGCAGTCAAGGCTTGTTACGCAATGGCCCATCAGCCACCTCCCCAAGTTGCCTGCGTGATTCCAGTTTCGCCTCCGCGACTTTCCTGTGCTGCGTTTCGCGAGTCAGCAGACAGTGGGAGATTTTCGCAATCGCTAGGGGAGGCTGAGTCATTGGTCGCGGCCGGCCGGCCCGATGAGTTGTTCTTGTCACGATTTCCGTTTCCGACCTTAATGTCCGCAGCATGCTATGTTGACAAATACGGTCCCGCGGAGCGGTACAATGTGCTCGAATTTGTCGATCGTATAAAGTGCCCATCTCTGTATGTGTTCGGGCAATCCGAAGTTGAACAAGGCGGAATCGCCTTTGCTGGTATGCCAGAGGCAATCCGATCGACGGAGGACACGGGACGGGATCTGCAAGTTATTCCGGGCGCTGACCACTTTTATACAGGTCAAGCGCCGGTGCTGATCGAGACCGTTCTCAATTGGCTGGAACTGCGATTCAGCGGCTAATGGTTGTGCCAGAGCGGTGTTCCACAGAATCAGGGCCGCGTTGCCAGGTCTCTTGAGCGTTATTCCGCCGCGGCGTCTTGAGGAGCGGCGGGAACGCGACGAACCCGCAGTCGCATCGGAAACGAGACCAGGTTTCCCTCGACTTTGGCGACCGCGTGAAACAGGCGGTCCGTTTCCGGGACCCAGTTTTCAGCACGCAAGAAAATTGTCCGTTCCGTTTGCCCCTCTGGAATCAGGACGCCATTCAAACCGATGTCTTCCACAATCACGCCGTGTGGTAAATTATTGACATCGAACTGGACTCGTTGCTCAAAGCCATTTCGTTCGATTCGTAATTCACATTGGGCCATGGATCCAGGGGCAATGACGACCTCCGGTATTTCGGGGAAAGCAATTGCCACTGGCGGTTTGGGTGTGGCTGTATAGCTCAATCGGAAATGTCCCAGGTTGTGCTGCTTTTGAACCACACCCTGTTGAAGTGTAATTACCAGCATCGTGCCGCCTTCGAAACCCAGCGGTTCAGACAGTTCAAAGGCGGCCCAATGTGCGGGATTGTCGCCAGATCGTTGCACCGGGTAGCCAGCATCAGCATCGTGGGACCCGACGGACCAGCCCGTCTTCGCGTTGCCATCAATGGCATTTCTGACATCCCATCCACCTTGGGAGTAATCCGCGCTGGCATCCGACCACGTTCCGATCTGTGATTTTTCTGGGGAGGCCAAGGATACTGCAGTGACGTTGATTTCCGAGAGTACAAAATTACCAGTCTTGTCGGCGCGGCCGGGCCCGCTATGGGGTAGCGACGGATGCCCCATGGCATCGAGTCGAATGGCACGAATGTCTTGACTCTCGGTATAGCAAACGATGGTGTAGTTACCGGTATCAGGATTGGCGCCGCTTGCCAGGATTGCCTGACCGGGTTGGCGCGATAGCGTTGCAGCCGAGCTGGTTTTAAGGATGCCCGGTTCGAGGGGTTGCCAAGTCCGCTCTGGTGGCGATGGCACGACGATTGGTGTCAGGCCTTTGTCCCCTTGGGTGCGAAGGTGAGTTACTAGTTTGGGTCGACCTGCCAGTTTGATGGTGCCCAGCCCACCGACTTCATGTTTTCGTGGCTTTCCGAATATCTCCGCGGTGGCGGTGACTTTTGTCTGGGACCAGTTCTCCTTGGTTGTTCGGGGAGCGTGGGGGAGCGAATAGATGACTCCCTTGGCCATGCGTTGGCCGGCTTCGATCCAGATCGGAGTGCTGACCGCAAAACCGGCAGGAATACCAGATATGTCAATTCGGACAGGTCCATCAAAATTGTCGATGCGTGTCAGTTCGAGAGTGAATTCCTTGCCACTACCGGCATTGACGGTCGGATTGGTACCGCCCAGATTGATCGTGAAGTCGGGCTGGGGCCGTCGCACAATGAGCTCGTAAGAGAATTGTTTGCCGCCGAAGTTCCGGACATCATTGATTTGAATCAGATACTCGCCATCGGCGGGAGCCACAAAGGTGAGTCGCGAATCACTGCCGAGCTTGCGTGAGCTGGCGTCGTCGTTTTCATAATTCAGCACGAACGTAGGCAAGCCGTTGTCGGGAAGTTCAGTGCCGACGGGATAGGGAACCACGATGTAACACGGTTGGCCCAGTGGTTGGGCCCGGCCGCTGGTGTCAAAGAACCCAGTACGGGCTCCGGCACCGGGATAAAACTGGTAGCCCGAGTCTGGCCCTCGAGGCTTCAGAAACAGCTTCGTGACTTCACCGTTGAGATACAGATACTCGTTGATTTCCATCTCTTCCCAGTTGACCAGCCGGGCCTGGATGTCATCGGAACCGACGGGGCGGAAAGTAACCTGCGAGTCACGGACGGCGCGCAGCAGGACACGTGGGACAGGCTTCCCATTGGCATCCAGAATGACGATCTTGGAATCGAGTTGAGATTTGGCCCGAGCTGCGTTCGTTTCGATAATCCATTGATCACCACGGCGGGCTTGAAACCGGAACAGATCGACGTCGGGGGTTTGTTCAAGATCAGCTTGAAGCTCTCCAGTAGCTACCCCTGGGACGGCAAGACTTGTGGCGTTGCCGGGCATATTGTTGGGTTCGGACTCAGCCGTTCTCTCAAGTTTTTCGAGCGGCGGCTGGGCGCCGTAGTCGACGGGATCGGGAACTTCCGGGAGAACATCGTGGCCGGCCCCGTCCTGGTTCCCACGGGCTTTCAGTGAGTACTTGCCGACACTTCCATCCAGGCGTCCCACCAGCAATGTCTGGTTGTCACGGGCCACGGCGAGTGCCGAAACCCAGTCGGGCTGTTTTTCGAGCTGCCGATTCAACGTCAGGCTTTCCATCTCCCAGAGTTTGAGAGTGTGATCTTCTCCAGCGGATACCAGGGTCTTGCCGTGTGGGGCGTAGGCGATGCGCAGGATGGCTGCCTGGTGGGCAAAGACGGAGTAAAGAAGTGGGTTGGTGCCCTCTTGTGCCGAAGGACTGACTTGCCATAAGCGAATGCGGTTGTCGACGCCGCCGGCTGCCAGGTGGTTGCCGTTGGGTGCAAAGGCCAGCGTGTAGAGTTCCTTGGTAGATTGTTTGAGAGTGTCGAGACGTTCTCCAGTGGTGACATCCCACAGCTTGACGGTGCGATCAGCGCTGGCACTAGCCAGTACTTTGCCGTCGGGACGAAAAGCCAGGTCAAACACGGCTCCGTTGTGGCCGGACAGGGTAAAGCGTGTCTGGCCACTTTCGACGTCCCAAAGCTTGATCTGGCGATCATAACCGCCCGTTGCCAGCAAAGTTCCACTGGTATTCAAGGCACAGGCGTAAATACTGTCTCGATGTCCCTGAAAGACCCGCAGTTCACGGCCGCTCTGGCGTTCCCACAACCTCGCTTCACCGAACAAGCCGGGCTCTCCCGAGGCTGCTACCAGGAGGTTGCCGTCAGCGGAGTACACAAGGTCGTTTACATTGCCGCGCGGACCCGCAAGCTGACGTCTTGGTTCAGACAATTCCAGTGGGCCCAGAGAGACGGCGCCATAGCGGGCAATGGCAACTTCAGCGTCATCCGGTGCTAGCGCGACTGCACTGACCGGCGCTCGTGCTGGATTCGTCAACTCGATACGTGGAGTAATCAGACGTGTGGGATCGTAATCTCCGCTCGGGCCTTTGGCTCCGAGGTCAATCCAGGTCGTCAACAAAGCGATTTCCGCTGCGGTTGGTTGTGGTTCGTCGGCTGGCGGCATCGCTGGCTTTGCCTGGCCTGAGACAACGCGGATTAGCCGACTGAGGTCACCACGTGTCGGCGTAATCACCGAACCGCGTGTGCTGCCTTTGAGTAGCGCGCTGTAACTGTCGAGTCGCAGGCCTCCTCCGGCCTCGTCCGCGTTATGGCAACCGACGCAGTACCTCTTCAGAACCTGCATAACGGGTGCAAACGCCTGCTCGCCGGTCGTTGGCTCCTCGGCGCGCGTGGGGGTGGGTTCCAGCAATGCCAGTAAGGGGGTGAGCAGAGCCAGCAAGAGAAGGTTTCGAAGTGCGAGAAGAGGTGTCATTCGATGAGCGCCTTGAGCCAGAAAAGTGGAGAACATCGAGTACCGTAGCCTGGTTGTTGTCATGGATGTGTGTTGCCACATGGGCAGGCAAGTTCGTGGGTTTTAGTGGTTGAACAGGAACTCGCGACTACTAAGAATACTCCAGTAAAGGTCTTCAATGAGTAACCTGCGGTCTGCCGCAGGCGTTGCTTGAAACACCTCTAAAAGTTTCTTTGCCTCGGATTCCGAAGGAGTGCGTGACAGTGCGGCGAGATAGGCTTGTTCAATTGGCATCGTGTCGGGTACGTCAGAGCCAATTTGACCGACGATACTGTCCGCGGCCTGTAATTTTCCGTTGACGGTGTCGCCGTTGTAGAGATGGAAAACCTGGGTGATACTTGGTTCATCGCTGCGTTCGCATTCACAGGTGATTACACGTTCAGGGCGGCCAAATGTGGTCAGGAAGTAAGAGTTGATGTTTGAATCTGGCAGCTGCAAAGCGCGGAAACCGCGTGGATGATCCTTGAACGCGGTGGGGACCTGTGTCACTTGCGAAAGCGCGTCCAATAGCACCTCAGCTTTCATGCGGCGGGGATAATAACGTGAGTAAAAACGCTGGTCGGCGGCATTTTCTTTGCTTGCCTGGCTACTACGTTGATAGGCCGCCGACTGCACCATCGTCCGTATCAGTTCTTTGAGACGAAAGTTGCGTGACACCAGGAAATCGGAAACCGCTTGGAGCAGGCGTTCGTTGCTGGCCGGATTGGTTATCCGCATGTCGTCAATCGGCTCTACCAGCCCAACACCAAAAAAATTGGCCCAGATGCGGTTGCTGATGGAGCGACTGAAATAGGGGTTGTCGGCGGCCGTTAACCACGCCCCAAGCGGGATCCGCCGGTCTTGGGTGTTACTAAACGGAACCGCTGGGGCATCCAGGGGCCGTGGTGGTTGGGCGCGGCCAGTCGCCGGCTGGATCAACTCACCCCGTGTGTCCGCAAAGACAACACGGGGATTGCCCTTGGCACGAACCCGCGCAAACATGTTGGCGAAACCGTAGTACTGGTCATTGGTCCATTTTTCCAAAGGATGGTTGTGGCACTTGGCGCACTGGATCGACAGGCCCATAAAGGCCTGGGATACCGTTTCAGCGATTTCTTCAGGGCTTTGATGCAGCGTATAGAAATTGGCTGCGCCGTATTCTTTCGTACTCCCCGTGGCAGTGATGACTTGTGACACCATCTGATCCCAGGGCGTATCTTCGGCGACGCGCTCACGGATCCAGCCGTAGTAGGACTTTACACTAGCCGCATCGAGTTTTTCGCTGTTGACCAGTAGTAAGTCAGACCAGCGATATGCCCAGTAATCGACAAATTCAGGTCGTGCCAGTAGGGCGTCGATCAAGGCATCCCGTTTGGCGGGGTGGTCATCTGCCAGGAACTGACGGGTCTCGTCGATCGTCGGCAGTGTGCCAATGGTATCCAGAAAGACGCGCCGAATAAAAACTTCGTCGCGGCATGGAGGCGAGGGGGGCAGTTGAAGGCTGGCCAGTTTGTCTGTGATCAGCGTATCGATAAAGTTGGAACTCGCGGCATCTGCGAACTGTTGTGCCGGGGTCTGGTTTTCGTAGGGCACACTGACAAAGGCCATATCATTCAAGTTGAGATACCAGACCTTGATAGCGCCTTCTCCCGACCCGTGAACCGAAACCTGGCCGTGTGTACCAACCGTGGCGACACTGCTATTGACCGAGGTGTATTTCGCCCACCTGGTGACGTCTTCCACATGCCCGTCATTAAAATGTGCGAGTACCACGAGTTGTTGGGTGCTGCCCGCCTTTTGCCGTGATGCGGCAGGCAGGACTTCCAGCCTCTCGATCACTGGATCGTCGTCCGCCGGTCCCGGACTTCCAGCTGCGATCCATTCTGCAAGTACCTGGTATTCAGCCGAATCCACTTCGAACCGGATGCCGCCCTTGTGTGGGATCAGGCCTGTTGGCTTGGTGAGAATCAAGCTGCGGCCGGGGTCTTCCGGAATAATGCGACGGCCGCGGGCCTGACGGGTAAGATACGCATAATCGGCTTCCAGGTTGAACCCGAAAAGCGTCAGGCGGAATCCCTTTTGTCCAGCTCGGGCGCCGTGGCAAGCTCCCGAGTTACAGCCAGTCTTGGATAGAACCGACTCGACATGATTGCGAAAATTCCAGACAAACGTCTGTTCTTGTCCCTCAATGATCACTTCAGCAGTCGCCGCATGGCCCTGCCAGCGGGCCTCAATTTGAGTACGTCCATTGGACTGTGGAACCGCGCGTTGGTTCTCAATGGTGACGATTTCAGGATTGTGACTGATCCACTCAATCTCCCCGGAAGCCTGTCCCACATACTTCCCGTCGACCGTCTGTTCGACCACAAGTTGTTGGTGTGCACGTGGCGTGGATAGCTTGATTGTACCAGGGAAAAGGGCGATTCCGTCGGCAGCGCAGAGCGAGTTGACCTGCGCGAACGTCAGGGTGATGAACAGGATTACAATGCGAGGTGCGTCGCTGCTGATGGTCGCAGTTTTGTCGAGTGACGGTAACCGTTGCAGTGCACCTGGACCGATCCTGGAGCATGGTTTGCATAAACGCATGGCGCGATTCCTTGAGGCCGGGTTCGCAGCAATTTCTTTGCACGTACCCGGCCGCGCGTGATAGTTGAGTGTTCCAGTATGTCGAGTCAGAACAACTCTTGAATTTCGTGCTTGCCGTAGTCGACCAGAGGGAATGGCCGGCCAGCCGGCCCGGGGAGTTCGGTTTCCAGGTCCAGGCCCAGACTATGGTAGATCGTGCCGACGAGTTCGGCGGGCTCCACTGGACGTTCCGCAGGATAACCGCCAATGGAGTCACTACGACCGACGACGCGTCCTCCTTGGACTCCGCCACCGGCAAAATAGACTGACCAGCACTGGGGCCAATGGTCGCGGCCGCCGGCGGGATTCACGCGGGGAGTCCGGCCAAATTCCTGCAAGTTACAGACGAGCGTATCTTCCAAGAGTCCGCGTTCTGTCAGGTCCTCCAGCAAAGTGCCATAGGCCTGATCGTACATCGGGCAGACGATGTCCTTCATGCCGGCAATTGAAGTAAATGGCTGAGAACCATGGATGTCCCAGGTAATTTCGTTGAATACGGTGAGGAATGTATTGACGGTGACAAAGCGGACGCCAGCTTCCACGAGGCGTCGAGCCAACAGACAACATTGTCCAAATCGATTGTTGCCATATTTGTCTCGTAGTTTTTTCGGTTCCTTCGACAAATCAAACGCGTTGCGCGCTTCTTGACTCGTCATAATGCGGTAAGCGGCGTCGAAGTTTGTGTCCAGCAGCTCGGCACTCTGGCTATTTTCGAACTGGGTGGCGGTTTCTTCAACGATTTCTCGTAGCTTTCGCCGCCTCGCTAATCTCGCCTCCCCAATTTGCTGGGGTGGGAGCAGATCGGGGACTTTGAAGTTCGGTTTCGAGGGATCGGTATTCAATACAAATGGGTCGAATGCTTTGCCGAGGAATCCGGCATCCTGACCGTGTGGCAGATTGCCACCAGTGGGTCCCATGGGTTCTGGCAGGATGACGTGCGCAGGCAGGTCGGTTTTGCGGCCACGCAGATAGGCGAGAGCACAACCGGCGTGGGGGGTATTGATGCCACCGGTGAAGAGTCGGCCCGTCTGCATCATTTGGTGACCGGTATCATGCACCGCGGCAGCCGTGTGGAAGCAGCTGCGAACCAGCGAGAGTTTGTCCGCATGTTTGGCGTGTTGAGGCAGGACTTCGCTGATACGTATGTCAGGAGAAGCCGACGCAATGGTTGAAAAGGGGCCACGAATTTCTGCTGCGGCGTCTGGTTTAGGGTCGAAGGTGTCAAGTTGGCTGGGAGCACCCAGGTTGAAAATCATAATGACCGATCGGTCATCGTGTTCTTGTTTGACCTGACCGGCCGCTTTGGCCGCCATGAGCTGGGGCAGCGAAAGCCCGACAGCACCTAACGACCCGACTTGCATGAAATCGCGTCGGTTAAGGCCGTCGCAGGTTTGTGCAGTGCCGCGGTCGGTTAAGCGGAGCATAGATGGATCCTTGATCTCTTAGGAGAGGAGGCACCGGAAGTACTGGGGCCAGGCCCATGTGGGTCGGCCATTGTGTTTTACCACGGGAGGGTGTTTTGCCGGGAGACGGACACAGCCGATGGCACGACTGCTGGGGGCATTGGCAGCCGATCTCGCTCCGCCGCGGAAACAAGGGCAACTGTTTTCACAAAAACCGGATTTTAGGGTAGCATATTTGCGGTGTAAGGTCAACGAATCAAAGTGGTTAGGGTGGCTGGGTGAAGATGAAGCAGCTATTGGTTACTGGGCCCAGACAGGCCTCACTCTGCGATGTGCCCTGCCCTGCCTGTGGCGTGGAAGAGGTGCTGGTTGAAGCGCGGCTGACTGCGATCAGCACTGGCACGGAACTACGTGTGTTTCGAGCAATTGCCGTCGATGATGAAGGGCGGTTCCTGCACGAAGCGGTTCCTTTTCAACTGCCGGCTGCAAACGGCTATTCCATGGTGGGGACGGTGCGGGAAACTGGCACGGCGGTCTCGGGGCTTCGTCCCGGGACTCGAGTCTTTGCGACCGCGGCGCATGCGGCGTGGGCCACTGTTTCTCCTGATGTGTTGCACCCATTACCCGAGACGCTGGCGGCAGAAAACGCTGTCTGGCTGAATGTGCTTGAAGTGGCCCATCGCGCGTTGCGGCAAGCCAACCCAGATCCGGGGGCGGATGTCGCCATTATCGGGCAGGGTGTCGTCGGCCTAGGAATGCTTGCCTGGTCGGTCGCTTGCGGTTTTCGTACCGTGGTGGTTGAACGTCATGCCGAGCGCCGCGCGATCGCGTGCGAGATGGGCGCTGATATGGTCCTCTCGCCAGACGATGACGACTGCGTCGCCCAGACCATTGCGTTTGCCAGCGGCGTCGGTGCAGATGTGGTGTTTGAAGCGGGCTCATGCTGGGAAGCAATTCGTGTCGCATTGCAGGTTGCGAGGTCGGATGGGACCGTCGTGGTGATGTCGCGTCATACGCAGCGGCCCGAGTTTAATCCGGTGGGACACCCATTTCTGGGCAAGAGGCTAAAGGTGGTGACCACGTATGGTTACCCACCTGATGGCCACCGCTGGGATCGGCACCGCAGCGTCGCGTTGACGTTGGATTTTCTGCAACGCGGGCGGTTTAACTTGAATCCCATGGTGACTGACCGCGTCCCTGCTGAACAACTACCGGCGGTTTATGACCGGATGGATCGTGGTGATGCGTCGCTGGTCGGAGTGTTGATCGACTGGTAGCAAAAGGGAATGACGAGCGAAGATGTTGCCTTCAAGAGCGGTTATTCGACCCGACCTGCGAGACGGAGAGGGAAGTGTCACAGTTGCGTTACACGGGTTACTGGGAACAAATCGCTAGCCATGCCGTCCGATTGATCTGTAGCGAGTTTCCTGGACAAGTTTCTGGTCTGCTGCTGCTGCTGCTGTGCGTCGGTTGTGGGACTCCCACGGAACCCGAGTTTCCAGCGCCAGCTACCGTGGTCGACATCGAGGTTGAATGTCAGCGGGTGGCCCAACGACTGCGGGACGAGCTCGGTAACCGTGGTGAAGTGGTCGTGAGGTCGCCATTTGTGCTCGCCGGCGACGAGACGGCCGATGGGTTGATTGTACGTTATCAGCAAGAGATTGAACCGCTGGCACGGGCCATGCGGTTGAGCTATTTCGAGATGGTCCCCGATCGGCCGATTACCTTCCTCTTGTGCTTGAATACTGCAAGCTATCACGATCTGGCACGCCATCTATTTGCGGATGAGCCTGTGTCGAAGTGGGGGTACTACAAGCCTGCGCGGCGCACGGTGATTGTCAATCTGGAACATGGCGTGGCGGGGATTGGACACGAACTGACACACGCCTTGATGGACTTCGATTTTCCCACGGCCCCTTTTTGGTTTCGCGAAGGGCTAGCGGCTTTGCACGAGTCCGTATTCGTACGTGAGACAGCGGCGGGAACTTCCCTCGAAGGTTTGCGCAAAGGGCGCTGGAAGGCAATGCAGTCGCTCCTGGACAACGATCGCCTGCTAACGCTGGAAGCGTTGCTCACAGCAGGAAAGCCGAGCACCGGCCGGGCAGCACGTCGCTACGCGCAAGCCCGTTTTTTTTGCCTGTTCCTGCAGCAAAATCAGCAGTTGAAAACGTACTACCAGCGTTTCAAGCGAGCGAGCAGTGTAGATCCACACGGCATACGGACTTTGCTGGAAGTGTTAGGCAAGCAGCACCTGGAAGACGTCGATCGTGATTTTCGGCATTGGCTTGAAGAACTTTCTGTGACGCCGGCCAGACGAGCAGACGCTGCGTCATTGGATGCGAGGTAGCAGCGCGGAGGTCCGTTGGGGTCAGGGCGTGGCGGCGCGGGCCGGATTGGCTGACTTGTCATCGGTTGGTTTTAATTTCCCCGAGCGACCTTGTGTCCAACGTCGCAAACCTTCGAGTCGTTCTTTGCCGCGGGCAAAATACGCCGTGTCGAGCGTGCTCAGGTGTTTTGCGTAGCGTTGTTTTTGTCGGTTGTTCCAACCGTCTTCTGGCTTGACGAGGGAAAGGCTGGTCATCTGCTCAACCAGCATCTGAGCGATTTGCTGATGTCCAGTTATGTTGGGGTGGACATGGTCTAACATGAGCTCGTCACCGATCAGTCCGTGGCGAGCTTGTGCTTCCCAGGTGCGGCGTAGTTCCAGTAGAGGTACATCCAAACGTTTGGCAATTGCACGCAATGCGTTGTGCATTGGCTCAAGCATGCGTAAGGGGCAGATGTCTTCATCCTTGGCTCGCAGGTAACTGGCTTTTGCAAGATCGTAATGCCGCAGGTTTTCCTGGACCCGTCCCATCAGGAAGTGGGCACCTGCATGGCCTGGATCCAGGTCAAGTGCCTGGCGAAGCAGGTCTTGCTGGTTGGCTTCACTTCCTGACGGCAGGTTGCGAGCGCGGGACCACAAGTCTTCAAAGCGTTTCCGCTGCTCGGTAGACAAGTTCGTGTCGACGACTGATTTGAAGGGAGGGGTGTCTTTGATGTTACTGACAGGGTCGATCAGGATGACAGGGATGCCTGCCTGGAGAGTGAGCTGTAGCATCTTGTCGAGGTTGTATTGGAAGTGTTCGATTACTGTCTGCTGCCATTCTGGATCGCGATGATAGTCTGCCAGGCCTCCCTGATAATCAAGCAGCGCATCAACCTCAGTGGTGAGTGTTGTGCCTGGTTGATTATTGGTATTGCCGTTGAATAGTGATTGTGGAAATTGCACCACTCGGAGACGTGACAGTTGGTTTTGGATGTTTCTCACGATGGTTGGTTGGCGTTTGAGGTGCGCGTATGATCTGTCCTCGAGAAACTCATTGTGGCCGGTGTAGAGAATCAGCAAGTCCGGTTTGTACTGCAGGATCTCTCGCACGATCGGGACGAGTCGGTAGGTTGCGTAGGAAACCCCTCCACAGTTAATGACTTCCCAGGAGCGGGACGGTGCGTATGCTTCCAGGCTCAGCTCAAGCCATGTCGAAAACGCGGTTTCAATAGCGAACGGACGTCCCTGGACAGTCGATCCGCCTAGGCAGAAAACACGGAATTCATCTTCAGGCTTTGGCCACGTGAAGGATTCGGGACGAAATAACAGTTGTCGGGAGTCCGGAATGACAGCACTTTTCTGTGCGGGCTGGCGAACAAACAGGGGGCGTGTTTCGCGCATACCGAGGTAGGGGTCGTCAAGTTGTGGTGGTGGCTGCCAGTCGGCCAGACGTAGTAACCCTTCGCAAATCAGAAACGGGGTCAAACTGAGTATCACGGTTGCTACGCGGAAACTGATGGATCTGTAGAGTGAAGTGATGCGTGGCGCTGTCATGGCGATACCGGTGGTCGCGGTCCTGTGGCCGTATTGCCTATCATAACGCAGCGCGGTCAAACATCACGTTACAGTAACTGTTTCAGTCCGTCGGGAGAGGCGTCAACGTGGGACTTATACCGATTGACTCCCTGGAAGATCCTCGTATCGCCGTCTACCGGGATCTCCACGCGGGTGCGGACTGGCGCCGTCGGCGCCGGTTTATTGTGGAAGGTCAACACTTGGTTAATCGGTTGCTAGCAAGCCGTTTTGAGGTTGAGTCCGTCCTGGTCGAGGCGGGGCGTGCGGCGCAACAGTACCAGGTCCTTGGGCCGCAGATGGATTGTTATGTCGCCCCGAGAGAACTGATCAACAAGCTGGTAGGGTTTCGTTTCCATCGAGGTGTCCTGGCGTGCGGCAAACGCGCGCAAACGGTCTCGCTGCAGGACCTGGACCTGTCTCGATCCGGCCCATTGAGACTGGTCGTCTGTGTCCAGATCTGTGACCCGGAGAATGTGGGGTCTGTCATACGTACTGCGGCTGCGTTTGGGGTGCAGGCCATTGTATTCACGGAGGGTTGTGCCGATCCCTTCTCGCGCCGCGTGACCCGAGTTGCCATGGGAGCGAACTTGCTGTTGCCGCTGGTCGAGATGACCGATTGCAGGCAAGCCCTGCAACAGCTGGCAGAGCAGTATCGGGTACAGCGCTATGCAGCTGTCATAGACGATTGCGGTTTGGGATTAGCAGAGGTTCGTCCGGGCGACCGCTGGGCAGTTGTCTTTGGCAATGAAGGGGATGGGCTCCCGGCCAATATTTGTGAGAGCTGTGACCAGCAAGTGACGATTGCCATGGCGGCCGGTGTGGATTCGCTGAATGTCGGCGTGTCTGCGGGTATTTTTTTGTACCAGATGTCGCGACAGACGGGCTCGGACCATTCTACGCCAGACGCCATGCACCCATCCCCCGGTTCCCTTGAGTAATGCGGGAGACAGAGTTCTTGTCGAGCCCTGGTGGTAACTGGCCCGGCGGCTCGATTGGCTCCCCGGTTGTGAATTCTTTACAATGCTCGTGCCACGAATGATGGAAATTGTTCAGCCACTATTGGAGCGCACCTGAGACAAAGGTGTCTGATTGTTATGGAAATGCTGTTGCCCGTAAGGGATGTGTTGTTTTACGCCTTTGGTTCGCTGCCATTGATCGCGGCAGGTATAGGTCTGCTGGTTGCTGCCCGCTGGATTTTTGTCTGGGCAACTCCGTTAGGATCTGATGATGATGTCGTGGCCGGTGAGAATACCGCCGTCGGTGTGGTGTTCGGTGGATTTATGTTCAGTGTTGGTTTGGCGGTGAGTGGTTGCTTGTTTGGGCGTGTACCCGATGTACCGGTATGGGTCGATGCTTTGGAAATGCTGGTTGAGGGTGTCTTGATTATCATCTTGTTGCTATTAAGCATCTGGGTGAACGATGTCGTCATTCTGCGATCGTTTTCAGTAGTGAAGGAAATTCGAGAAGACCGGAACCTCGGTGCCGCCTTCTGTGTGGCGGGATCCTGCCTGGCGAGTGGGTTGATTCTCAACGGCGCGTTGTCGGGCTATAGCAGCGGGATATGGGAAGGCTTGAGAGATATCAGTTTGTACTGGTTCATCGGGCAAGGTTTGTTGGCGTTGGCTGGTTTCGTTTACCATAAATTAGCCCGTTACGATGTGCATCACGTGATTCAGTACGACGATAATGCCGCTGCCGGGCTCGGGTTTGGTGGATTCTTGCTCGGGCTGGGGTTAGTGGTACGGGCAGCCATGGTTGGTTCCGGCAATTTCCCGCTGGCTGGCGAGTTGTTGTCAACGGTCTGCATGGGGGTGCTGGGGTTGGCGTTGCTGTCCGCAGTGAACACGGTCACGACACTGTTTGTGCTGCCTCGCGTCAATTATGAGGTCGAAGTAGAGATGAAACGAAATCTGGCCGCTGCCGCGGTTATCGTGTCCATGTCTTTAGCGCTTGCATTGGCAATTGCCGGTCCGTTGCAAAGACCGATCAACGTGTCGTCCCCCGAGCGAGCACCCGCCACGACGACAGCTGGTGCCTCCGAAGAGGCATTGAACAAGAAGACGCCTGCGGCGAAGGCAGATGTGCAGGAACTCGCGACAGAGGATGAGTCCTGAACTCGTCGAGCGTCCCGGAGCGGCAGCCAATCCGCCAGTTGATGGGTGCGCGTCAGGTCACACTGTGGCCAGCCAAGAAAGAAAAATTCCGGCGGTGTTCTGATGTAACAGGAAGGGAGAGGCGATGCGCGTCCTGGTGGCAGAATTGAAACAGGAGACGGCGACCTTTAATCCGATGCTGAGTCGGTACGACGACTTTCAGGTCCATCACGGCAGCGGAATGATTGACGCCTACCGTCACACACGTACCGAACTTGCAGGTGCGATGCAGGTACTGGAGCCGGAGGGGATTGAGATCGTTCCGACGTTGGCAGCAGCTGCCGTTTCTGGCGGGCCTGTCGTAGATGCGGATCTCGAACGGTTGTTGACGGAATGTGTTACCGCAGCAAAGGGTTGCGGTGATCTTGACGGTGTCTACGTTTGCTTACACGGCGCAATGGCCGGTGTGTCTGAAGACGACCCAGAGGGACGTCTGCTTAGCGCATTGCGGGAAGTACTGGGCGATTTGCCCATGGTTGCTTCGCTGGACCTGCACGCGGTGATCACGGACCGCCTCGTGAACGCAGCTGACATACTGGTGCCGTTCCACACCTACCCCCACATCGATCAGTTTGAGACAGGGCAGCGGGCCGCAAGCCTGCTGCTACGTTTGTTGCGGAAGGAAATTCGACCTGTTACCGCGCGTGTTACCATTCCGATGCTGGTACGCGGGGATGAGCTGATTACAGCAACGGGGAAGTTTGGCGAGGCAATTCGCAGGTGTCAGGAGATTGAAGCTGAACGCGGTGGTTTATGCGCCGGGGTGATTATTGGGAATGCATTCACAGATGTCCCTGACTTGCAATCGAATGTGTTGATTTGCCGGGACGACGATGCATCCGGCGCCGAGACGCAGGCACTAGAAATTGCCCGTTACATGTGGCGTCACCGGCAGGACTTTCAGGCACCTCTGACACCACTGGCAGAGGCGATTGCTGTGGCTGCGGAGACGGAAGGCCTGACAGTGTTTTCAGATGCAGCCGATGCAACTGCCAGTGGTGCGGCTGGTGACAGTAACGCGATTCTCAAGGGCTTGCTACAGTCCGACTGGAAGAAGCTCGCCTTGGTGCCGGTGGTTGACGCACCCGCGGTAGCGACCGCGATAGGTGCCGGGGTTGGTTCGCAAATGGCAATCCCATTGGGTGGTACACGTGACCCGGGACGGTTCTCGCCGGTGGTCGTGGACGTGATTGTTGAAAGTGTGCACGACGGTGACTTTTTGTATGAAGACGGGACGCGTGGCCGAGGTGGTCGCGTGGTTGTGTTGAAAGCGGGATCGATCACGATTCTGGTTTCTGAACGACCTGTTTACGTAGTGGGTCTGAAGGTTTTCCAGGCACACGGCTTAGAGCCGACCGCGTTCGATCTGGTGGTGGTCAAGTCACCCAACGGGTTTCGTACGCACTACCAGGAACTGGCGAGCAGAATCGTGCCAGTCGATGTTCCCGGGTCAACGAGTGCCAATTTGCGTTCCTTGCCGTTTCAGAATTGCCGGCGGCCTATGTACCCACTAGAGGAACACACCGAGCCCCCGTTTGACGTGCTGTAGGACACGTGCCGTTCCATTCCAGAGAAGTGGGCCTGTGGTGCGATCCAGGTGAAATCGGTAACCACAGTTTGATGGGGCCGATTGTGCGCGAGGGGCCGGAGACAGGTAGCGCATGCTGCGCTAGAATAAAACAAGCGAATAAGTGTCCCTCAAAGAGGGTGTTCACAACACGTCGAGCAGAGTGGTGAGGCGAAGAGCGATGAAATACGAAATGGTAGAGAACTATGCGGGAGGTCTGTTTCAGACTCGCACGGCAGAGAGACAGGACGTGATTTCACCGCTCGATGGCACCGTGATTTCACAGGTTCCGCTGTCCGACACTGCAGATGTCGAGGAAGCAGTGCGACACGCCCACCAGGCGTTTCCTGCCTGGTCCTCGCGGACAAGCAAGCAACGCGCCGATGTGTTTTATCGCTATCGGGCCTTGCTGGAAACAAATCAGGATGAATTGGCTCAGTTGATTCACGACGAAAATGGGAAAACGGTTGACGAGGGACGCGCGGAAGTGGTGCGTGCTATTGAGGTCACTGAATTTGCCTGTGCATTACCACAAATGGTTGCCGGTGAGGTGCTCGAAGTAAGTCGTGGGGTTGAGTGTCGCGTAGACCGGATACCGCTCGGGGTCGTGGCATCCATTGTTCCGTTCAACTTTCCTGTGATGGTTCCACATTGGACGATTCCTATTGCCCTGGGTTTGGGTAACACCATGGTGTTCAAACCGTCTGAACAGGTTCCACTGAGCGCGCGGCGAACCGCAGAACTACTCCAGGAGGCAGGTTTGCCCCCCGGCGTGTTCAATGTGATTCATGGTGACCAACGTGCTTCGCAGGGGATTATCGATCACCCTGATGTCGAAGCTGTGACGTTTGTCGGTTCGACGCCGGTTGCCCGGCAAGTTTATCAGCGGGCGACCGGCCAGTACAAAAGAGCGCTCTGTTTAGGAGGTGCCAAGAATCACTTGTTGGTGTTGCCTGATGCAGATCTTGAGCAAACCGCGGCGAATGTTGTGGCATCGATGGCTGGGTGTGCCGGCCAGCGGTGTATGGCTGCGGCATCGATGGTTGCGGTCGGCGATATCGATCCCATCATCGAGCGAGTTTGCCAGGTAGCTCAAGAGATGGTTCCTGGCGCGGGGCTGGGACCAGTGATTTCCGCTGCTGCGAAGTCACGCATCGAAGACTATATTTCCGAGGCGGAGGCTGCCGGGGCGAACGTATTGGTGGACGGCCGTAATGCACAGGTTGCCGGTTGTGAGGACGGATTTTACGTGGGCGCGACAGTCTTGGACCATGTACAGCCAGAAATGCGGATTGCCCGCGAGGAGGTGTTTGGTCCAGTACTGAGTATTCTTCGCGCTACTGACATTGACCACGCTGTCGAGCTCGAAAATGGCTCTGAGTTTGGTAACGCGGCTGCGGTCTATACGCGTAGTGGAGCGTTGGCCCGCAATATCGTCCAGCGTGTCAGCGCTGGCATGATTGGAGTCAATATTGGTGTACCGGTTCCACTTGAGCCATTTGGTTTTGGGGGCTGGAACGAGTCAAAATTTGGTGTCGGTGATATTACCGGGAAGAGTTCGATTGAATTCTGGACACAGGCACGCAAGACCACAACGCGCTGGACAGGTGAGATCAAGCAGGGCTGGATGGGGGATTGAGGCGGCTGAGTTGTCCAGGTCGTTTCAGTGTGCTGTCGGTCAGGGGGTGAAATCCGCGTCTGCCGGCAGGTTGCATACAAATGCCGCCAGCAAGTCCGCAGCGCGATCGATATCTTCCAGGGAGATGGTTTCGACGGCACTATGCATGTATCGGTTGGGTACGCTGACCAATCCGGTTGCGACGCCTGCTCGTGAGATTTGAATCGTATTGGTGTCGTTGGGCGTGGCGCGGCCGATTGCGGCGGGTTGATAGGGAATGCCCTCGCCCTGACATGATTGTGTGAGGTGGTCAACCACCACGGGATTCATGTTGGGACCCCGGAAAATGACCGGGCCTTTGCCGAGCGAGATCTCGCCTTGCTGTCGTTTGTCGATGGTTGGGCAATCTGTCGCGTGCGTTACATCGACGGCGATCGCCACATGTGGATCGACCGCGTACGCGCTGGTTCTCGCCCCACGCAAGCCGATTTCTTCCTGGACCGTTGATACAGCGTAGACGCCACAAGCGGGACTGGCTTCACAGGCCCGTCGCAGTGCTTCGATGACGATCCACACGCCGGTTGCATTGTCCATGCCAGGCGCGCTGGCCAGGCTGTTTTGCAGCTCTCGAAAGCCGAGTTGCAGGGTCACGGGGTCGCCGATGGATACGCATTGGAGCGCTTGTTGCTTGCTGGTAGCTCCGATGTCTAACCAGAGGTCTTCTAGTTTGACGACTTGCTTGCGTTCCTGGTCGTTGAGGAGGTGAATTGGTTTACGGGAAATGACAGCCGGCAGGGGGCCATTTGTCGTCCAGACGACCATCCGTTGGCCAATCAATTGTTGTGGATCCCAGCCGCCGATTGTTTGTGCGTAGAGGAATCCGTTGTCATCCACGTGTGAGATTAGCATGCCGATTTGGTCACAGTGCCCAGCAAACATGACGCGCAGCGGTGCGTCGGGATTCTTGACGGCGACCAGGTTGCCATGGACGTCGCGGTCCACTCGGTCTGCAAAGCCTGAAACGTAATCCTGGATGACGTCCTGGACGGGTTGTTCGTAGCCGGAGGGACCGGGAGTTTCCAGGAGTTTGATCAGGAAATCGCGGGCGCTGGAAAGCATGGTAGAACCCTCTGGGAGATGTGACGCAAGGCGGTTGTCAGCTGTAGCCAGGTTAAACTCGATGGAAATGCATCAGAAGTCTTCACAAACCATGACCCATAATGCCTACCCTGACAAGTGGCGTGTTCAATTCGCAGTTTGTCCTCTACGATAGTTTCTAGATGACGGGTTTGGACAAGGTTGCAGAGGTTACAGCGGCATGGAAACGACGCGGGTTGGGGTGGTTGGTTTAGGGACAGTAGGCACCGGTGTCGCAAGGCTGTTGACGGAACATCGCGAGCGGATTTGCAGGCGAGCAGGGCATGCCGTGGAGCTTGCCAGGGTTGTGGTTGCGGACTTGAGCAAACCGCGGGAAGTCGGTTTTGACTCCGGGATGATTACCGATCGCCTGGCAGACCTGACTGCGGATCAGGAAATCAGTGTGGTCTGTCAACTGATTGGGGGCCTGGAGCCTGCACGTTCGATCATGTTGCAGCTCTTGGAGAGCGGCAAGGATATTGTTACCGCCAACAAAGCACTATTGGCAGAACACGGCCCCGAACTGTTTGACCGAGCTCGTGAATTGGGCCGGTCGATCGCCTTTGAGGCTTCTGTGGGAGGGGGGATGCCGATCATCAACAGCATTGGCCAGTGCCTCTCAGCCAATCGCATTGATTCACTGCAGGGAATCCTCAACGGCACCAGTAATTTCATCGTCTCCCAGATGGAGGAACAGGGCTGGGATTTTCCTGCTGCGCTTGCCGAAGCACAAACGCGTGGCTATGCAGAAGCTGATCCACGAATGGATATCGATGGTAGCGATGCGGCCCAAAAACTGGCAATTCTGTCGCACCTTGCGTTTGGTGCCCGTTTGCATTGGACCGACATACCCTGTGTCGGGATTGATGACCTGGAAGTGGTCGATCTCAAATATGCCAGACAGCTGGGATACCGTATCAAGTTATTGGCGATCGCGCAGCGATCGAACGCGGGGTTGGAGCTTCATGTTTCACCAACACTAGTACGTTCCGGACAGCCGTTGGCAGAGGTGCGGGGTTCCTTTAACGCCGTGAGTGTCGTCGGTGACGCAGTTGGTCGCGTGTTTTTGCAAGGCGCCGGTGCCGGACAGATGCCGACGGCGTCAGCGGTCGTGGCGGATTTGATTGACACGGCCGTAGGACGCACCAGGATTACATTTCAAACACTGGAATTGTGGTCGCACGGGGAAGCCCGCGTGAAGATTCGCGATCATGCCGAAGGTTCAGCACATTACTACCTGCGTTTCATGGTTGACGATCACCCTGGTGTGTTGGCCGAGATCTCAGGCGTGTTGGGGCGGCACCAGGTGTCGATTGCTTCGCTGATTCAGCAGCCAGGGGAATGTGGATACCCGTCCGGGCAGGTGCCGCTGGTCATGATGACCCACAGCGCGAGTGAAGGTGCGGCTGCTAGTGCGATGGAAGAAATCGAACAATTGCCGAGCGTGCGTGGCCCAGGTGTCAGAATGCGCGTCCTGTCCTGATCGTTCGTAGACGCAAGTTCAGGTAGTTGTTTCGACGACGCCAGATTCTACCAGCCGGCCCTGATCGAGCGCCAAAGATCGGTCCGCATAGGCCGCGGCGCGGTCGTGATGGGTGACCAGGAGGATGGTTCCTCCTTGTTTATGGAATTGCGCCAGTAGCTCAAGTACGCCGGACGCATTTTCTGGATCCAGGTTGCCGGTTGGTTCGTCGGCGAGCAGCAAACGCGGGCGGTTCAGTAAAGCCCGCGCCAATGCCACACGCTGGCGTTCTCCGGCACTTAGTTCACCCGGACGATGTGTCAGGCGATCCCTTAAACCGAAATCGGATAGCAGTGTTTCAGCACGTTCGCCAGCCGTTGCCGATGCAACTTCACTTCCCGCCACCACCACATTTTCCATAATGTTCAAATACGGTAACAAGTGAAACATCTGGAACACGAAGCCAATTTTTTCACCGCGAAAAGCAGAACGTTGTGCCGCTGTCATCTCTGAAACCGGTTGTCCGTCAATCACGATCCGCCCTTGTGTGGGCAGTACCAGACCACCAGCCAGTGACAGTAGCGTTGATTTTCCACATCCACTGGGGCCGCGTACGGCGATAAATTCCCCCTCGTTGATCGAGAGCGACAGATCTGAGATCGCAGCAACTTCGCTTGTCGCGGTGCGGTAGGTCTTGTGGACATGTTCAAACTGGATCATAGGTATTTCGTGGCAGATGTCCGTTGCCAGCCGGCCAGCTCCCGGATCTCGTGTGCGTGGCCAGGCTGGTCAGCAGTTTCCGCAGTTTGTCGGTGGCGTGATCAACGGGGCCGCAGGACGATGAAGGTGGCAACAAATAATGTCAATAGTGACAGGGCAACTCCCGCGCCGACCGTCCAGAGCAGGTTGCCGGTGGCAGCTGTTTCAGCACCCTCGCCGGTAGCCGGTGACGGGGAGGAGGGTGGCGTCAGTGAGGCAATCGCGGTCTCCTGAACCGGCGGAGCGGTCGGCTTGTCCTGCGTTTCGTCTGCTGTGGCAGTTTGCTCTGTTTCTTCGGGAGTTTCCGTCGTCGTTGCTGGCGTACCTGCAATGTCTGCTGAGGCCACCTCGTCCTCAGCATTGTCTGCAGGAATAATCAACTCGGGAAAAAAATCTTCGGCACCCAGCACGGACTCATTGCCTTCTTCCGCACCAAACTGTTCAGCCAGTTTGTCAGCCGCAGCGTCCCAGTTGTAAGCGATCAGCAGATCCATGCCGCGGTTCTGTTCTTTGACGGTACAGGAACAGGGGCCGGTGATGAAGTCGAGACATTCTACAAGTAATTCCTGAGTGATACCTGCACCGATGTAGGGCGGCAGGACACGGCCGCGTCCAAAAATGGGGAACACCATAGGCTTGTCGATTTCCGGCAGGCCATCTTCCACGGCAAAGAGAGTGCGAATCAACCATTGTTCTGCAGTGTCGTCACGTTGGATCACGTGGAGGCCAACTTGGGGTTTGGCCGATTTCGCTTTCCCCTCTTCGGGAGTTTCCCCGGGGAGCGCCGTTGCCAGGGGAAGTTTTCCTGACGCGATTCCAGATGCCAGTTGTTGTACGACTTCTCGGGCGCGTTTTGTTTCTGCAGCATCCTTCCCTTCGAGGAGCACCAGGACGCCGGCTTTTCCCGTTTCCAACTGTTGCGCGATCGAAGTTCTGGCGGGTGAATGTGTCAGTGCCTGGAGCATTGCGGTGTCGAGCGAGCCGGAAATGATAATGCCCTCATCCTGCCTGCGGTCGCGAGAAGGTGGCGCCCAAATCAGGTACGAAGGAAGTGGTTTAGGATCTCCGGATTTCCAGAATCGGCGGACGTCTGGCGGTACGGTTTTGAGATCCGGGTCGCGAGCTACATCGATAGGGATCAAACTTATATTTGCGGCCGCTTCAGGGTTTGTGGACATCGTTTCAATCAGGCCGTGAAGCGAGCGGTCGGTGTCAGTCACGGGTTGGTCATGGAAGTAGTAGACTTCATAGGGGGCCGGGTTCCAGCGATACATTGCATAGCGGTAAACCGGTGTGTCACAGGCTTGCGTACTCGCAACGAACGCAAGCCAGACCGCCGCCAAGGCGACCAGTCGAATACCGGACTGCAGGTAGTAACGGCCCGCAGCCATGGTTCGCCAAAACAGGGCGTCTGTAGTGTTCTTCATTGTTCGGGTGCTCCATGAGCTCAACGCAATTTGCGTCGGCGGCAACGCCTCTGGCAGTACAGATCGCTGATTGAACGGAAGGATAGGGACAGAACGGCCTTCGATTCTACTCGTGTTGAAGTTGTGTTCTTTCCAGTGAAGGCTCTTGGCTGTCAGGCTGGAGATCCGTCAGTTGGTTGCAGCATGCCGTGGACCGACAGTCTCCGGTGCATGCATTAAGATAACAGGCGAGTATTCTAGGATGCAAACGCGGTGGGGCAGAAAACATTCTGCACAGCCCGTATTTGCGTGGATTGTCATTACACGCAGTGGGTCTCGTACAGCAGGGGGGAAAGCATGCCATATAGAGCACCGTCCAAGACATCTGCCTGCGGCCTTGCACGCAGTGTCACATTTTGCCTGCTGGTGATGATCAGTGCAGGAGAGGCACTGTCGGCTGAGGAACCGCCGAAGTCGCAGCAGGCTGTGCGCTATGCGATTGCGATACACGGTGGCGCCGGGAGCGCGCCGGACCGACTTGCTCCAGAAGAACGGGACGCCTATCGTGCCTCGTTAGCTGCTGCGTTGCGACGAGGGCGAGATTTGCTGGCGGCCGGCAAGAATAGCGTCGAGGTGGTCGAAGCGGTGGTGCGGTACCTGGAAGATGACCCACAGTTCAACGCTGGCAAGGGGGCGGTGTTAAATAGTCGCGGTAGCTGTGAACTGGATGCATCGATTATGGACGGACGCACTCTGGCTGGTGGCGCCGTGGCTGGAGTCACGCGGGTCAAAAACCCGATTTCATTGGCACGCCTGGTGATGGAACGGACACGACATGTTCTGCTGGCAGGCGAAGGCGCGGACCAGTTTGCAATTGAGATGGGTGTGCAGCGAGTCCAGCCAGCCTATTTCCTGACCCCGCGGGCGCAGCAACGGTTTGAGCGAATTCAGCAACAACGCAGGCTGGAAAAACCGTTGAAATCTTCTCGCAGGATTCCAGCTGTTCCACCTCCGTCAGGGGCAGTTTCGCGGCGGCGCGAACGCGACCTTGGAACGGTAGGATGTGTCGCACTTGACCGACATGGAAATCTGGCGGCGGCAACGTCGACGGGTGGGTTGAGTAACAAGAAATATGGACGAATCGGTGATTCGCCCATCCTGGGTGCGGGGACCTACGCTGCGAACGCGACCTGTGCCGTTTCTTGTACTGGAACTGGTGAACAGTTCATTCGACATGCGATTGCCTATAGTGTGTCCGCTCGTGTACGTCTGCTGGGTGAAGATCTGGCGACAGCAGTGCGGACGGCGGTTCACACAACATTGGATCGTGGTGACGGAGGCATTATTGCGGTGGATCACCGAGGGAACATCGCAATTGATTTCAGTACGGCAGGCATGGCGCGTGGTTGGGCCACTGCGGCCGGGATTTCGGAAGTGCGCGTAGGGCGCGAGGATGGCCGGCCCTGATTCGTGTGTGGGCAGCACGCGACTGCCCAGAAGTGTAATCCGGCAATGTGCACATCTGGTCTCAAGGCTCTGCGGCAGGTAATTCGTACGCCATGATACGACTTCGGTTTCGGACATAGAGACGCGTTCCAGCCAATGTGGGTGGTGTCCAGGCCCGCTCTTCAAAGAGCTGGGATTGTGCGTGGATCTTGAGCGATTCGGGAGTCAGTGTGGCGAGCGTGAGTTGGCCGTCTTCCTGAAGGATGAGATAGTTTCCATCTCGATACACCAGGGAGCAGCGGCCGAGCGTACGTTGTTGCCAGGTGAGTTTTCCCGTCGTCAGGTTGATTGCGCTAAATAGCTTGGGCCCGAAATCGCCGCTTGCTGCATAGAGGTAACCTTGGTTAGAGATCGCGTTGCTATGATGGATCTTCATTCGTTTGTTTTGCCATAGCGGTCTGGTCGTGGTCGTGCCGTTTTCTTCAGCGAGTTGCAGGCAGTAACTCCCCCCTCCGTATGCGAATGAGAAAAACAGCCGGTCTCCAGTGCCCCACACTGGCATGCTGGCGATATGACCACCTGTCATCGGGTGTTCGTGTGACCAGAGTAGTAACCCGTTGTCAGGGTTCATGCCAACAATGCACCGACTGGCCAGGACGACGAGTTGAGCCTGCCCGTGAAACTGGATGACAAGTGGCGAGGCATGCGAAATGTCGAAGTTCTGTGATTTCCACTTGACGTTTCCCTGCGACAGCGTCAAGGCGACGACTCCCTGTCCTTCGCCACCAACCGTCAAGATGACCGAATCTCCGTAACGTAGAGGATTGCAGGAGTAGCCGCGGAAAAGGACTGTGCCCGCAAAGTCCTGGACCAGGTTGCGTTGCCAGATCACCGCGCCTGTTGCCAGGTCCAGACAGTGAACAATCCCAGTCACGCCAGCGGTGCAGAGCCGGTCACCGGCGACCAGCGGCGTCGCATGGGGGCCTGGACCTGGTTGAAGATCGGTTTTCGGCAGGAAGGGGGCTGGATAGTGATGTTGCCAGATGGTTTTCCCAGAGTTGGCGTCAAGTGCCACGATGTACTCGCGACCCGCGCTGCGATACATGGTGTAGAGCCGATTATCGACGGACGCAATTCCTGCATAGCCGTCACCCAGTGGTCGATCCCAGAGGCAGGCCGGACCGCCTGATGGCCACGTTTTGGCAAGCCGGGGGCCGCCGACTTTAAAATTGCGGGCAGGTCCACCCCATTGCGGCCAATCATGAGCGGCATTTGCCGTGCACGCCAGGAGCCAGCAATAACAGGTCACCATATGTAGACGGTGGGAAGTCACGCCAAATCTCCTGGGGGTGGTGGTCGCTGCCGCAGGTTGTGCATTTGGCACGATCGCAGCCAGATCGTTCTTCGTTAGCAGCTAGTCGGACGCGGCGTAGTCGGTGCGGCTAACGTGGACAGAACACGACATGGCAGCCTGTTAACTTACCAATCGAATACTGGCACCGTCCATAAACACCGTTACAGCGCTCATCAACCGTTGACAGGAATACCGATTCGGAGATTATAGAGTACGCTGTCACAGTGCGGGTACGTGTTGTGTGTTCAACAGGAGGAGCCCAGGTGTCGGAAGTAACGATTTACCATAACCCGCGTTGTAGCAAGAGTCGGCAAACTCTTGAGTTATTGCGTGCTCGTGGCATCGAACCGCGGGTTGTAGAATACCTCAAAACACCCCTGGCCGAATCGATGTTGTCGGCGTTACTGGATCAACTCGAGTTGCCTGTCCAGCAGCTTGTTCGTGAGCAGGATTTTCGCGAGTTGCTGTTGCCGGAGCCAGAGGATGAACAAGGCTGGATAGCTGCGTTGGCGGCCCATCCGGAAATAATGCAGCGTCCCGTTGTCGTCGCCGGCGACAAGGCCCGATTGGGGCGCCCGCCAGAAAATGTGCTGGAAATCCTGTAACACGTGGCAAGTTGACTCACGCCGCATTGGGCTCGGCTGGTAACGTGTTGAATTGCAGCTGGTCCTGGCAGGCCTGAAAGACCGTTTCAGGCGAAATCGCCTGCATGGCATCGTTGGTTGCCCGCCGTCGTTCGCGGCTCGTTTGGTACTTCTGGAAATAGGCCTGTACCACCTGGTGGTGGTCACCGTACGGTCCTGAGGCATCAGGGTGAGTGGTGCCATAGAGACCAACACAGCGTGTGCCGACGGCACCCGCCAGGTGCAGGGGCCCGGTGTCAGAGCCAACGAAGAGCCGTGCGCGCCTCAAGATGCCTGCCAGCTCACGTAATGTCGTAGGTGGTGCCAAGACCGCGTGTCCGCCGGATTTTTCCTGGATCCGATCTGCTGCGGACCGTTCGTCCGATCCCGACCAGACGACTGCGGAGGGAAGGTTCAGCTGTTCTCCGAGCATGCGAGCCAGTCGCCCGTAGGACTCCGCTGGCCACACACGCGATTCCCAGCCTGCGCCCGGGTTGAGAACGACAAAGCCTCCGCCGAGGTGCGACCGCCGCACAAACTGTTCGGCCACGGATTCTGCCTCCGGCCAGGCAGGCAGTCGAAAACGGGCGGCGCCGGTTTTGATATTGAGTTGCTGCAAGAGTTCGAGTTGCGCATCCACAATGTGCGGCGCTGCAGGGAGGTGGTGTTCGCGATTCAGCCAGAGCGCCAGTTCCCGGCCTCGCGGCCTCGCGAATCCAATACGTCGCGTTGCTCCCGACAGCCATCCGAGCGCCGCACTTTTGGTCAGACTTTGTGGATCCAGCACGGTGTCGATTTGCAGTTCTTGTAGCGTCTTCCGGATCTCCTTGATCCTGGTCAGAGATTTCAGCCAGCCTTTGGAGACGACTAGTAGCTGGTCCAGGTCGGGATGTTCGCCGAGAAGCTGGGCCGGACCAGGTTCTGTCACCCAGGCCAGCATGGCTCGGGGATAGTGTTTTCGTAACGCGCACAGCATCGGTAGTGTCAGGATGCAGTCGCCTACAGCGCTGGTGCGGGTAATCAAGATACGGGGTGAACCGTCAAGTGGCATGGCAGTCCAGTTGGCTGGGAAATCTGGCAACCTCACCAGCAGGTTACGGTGAGGTCTCACTTGGTTGGGGAGGACGCATCCTGCGCTGTCTTGGTAGTGACGGGGGCAGTTGATTTTTGTGGGGAGCTGGCTGCGGCAGGGCGTACGGCAGGCTTCCCGTCGGGTTGGGTTGGAGTCGATGCGGGCTCATCGTCGAAAATCGCGGCTTGGACCGGTTTGTCACTCTCGCTGGCGAACTGGACTTCCCGGAAGTAGGTGGCCGTTTCACGACTGCCGGGGGAGTTGTTGGCGTCCTTTCGACGCAGCGCCAGCGGATCCCAGAAACGGGAGCCGGCAAACTGGGTACCATCGTGAATGGTGCCGCGCTGGAATGGGCCGGCCCCCATCACCCAGGTGTTGGTGGAAGTGGCCCTCGCTTGTGCAATTCCAGATTGCCAGATGGGTTTTCGCGTTTCACGGTGATAGGCGAAAATCGCCAGCTTCGCAGCCGCTTTCTGGTTTTCACGTCGCACCAGCGCAATTTCCGGAAAAATGGGCAGACTAGGTCCTTCAGTGACCAGGGTGCTGGCGGAATTCAACGCATGACTGGCGGGGATTCCGATGGTCAGGTTGTGTCCATCGGTACCCAGCGCGCCGACCCGTGGTTCGACGATATAGGTGGCGTCTTTTTCGCTTTCTTGCAACAGGCAGCCAGCGGCCAGTAATTGTTGACGCAGGGCGCTTTCCATGTAATGGGCACCGACCAGGCTGTTGGTCTTGACTGACGCGATAAATTGCGTGTCGAGGTAAACTGGCTGGCCTGCCAGGACGTGAAAGTCCAGGGCGGCTACAGATTTATCCACCGCATCCGAGAGGAGGAGCTGCTCGGTGGCTTTTTGCGTTTTGGTTGTTCCACAGCCGGCCACGGTGGCCAGGAAGGTTACTAGCAAAACGCACAAACCGGTGTTGATGCGACGGAGGGTTTCCATATTCCTGTGCCGACGGAGGAATTTCTGTGGCGCAGGAGTATAGCGAAACCCTGTAACCGGCCAAGCTCAGAATTCTGGTTGGCACCAACGGAATCCAGAACGCAGCCATTCAGTCAATTAACTGTCATTCGATAAAGCAGCCTGGGCGGCAGCCAAGCGGGCAATGGGTACCCGAAATGGCGAGCAGCTGACGTAGTCCAGGCCAACCCGGTGGCAGAAGTCGATCGAGGCTGGGTCGCCGCCGTGCTCTCCACAGATACCGACCTTGAGTTTGGATTGCGTGTTGCGGCCTTTTTCGACACCCATGGCAACTAACTG
Source organism: Planctomycetaceae bacterium (assembly GCA_002724245.1). Classification (GTDB taxonomy): domain Bacteria; phylum Planctomycetota; class Planctomycetia; order Pirellulales; family Pirellulaceae; genus UBA9264. Next base: position 3,034 of record PBOG01000064.1, on the reverse strand, counting down.
CCCGACCCCTGTCTGGTCCAGTGACTGGAAGGGGTCACAGGGGAGTAGTTCTTGTTGCAAGTAATCGGGCAAGAACCCGTTGATGTCATCACGGCTGTAGCCAAAGGTCATTTGGGTAAGATCGTTCGTGCCAAAACTGAAGAACTCCGCGTGTTCGGCAACTTCGTCGGCCGTCAAAGCGGCGCGGGGAATTTCAATCATCGTGCCGATCAGGATGTCGAGCTTGCCTTTGTATTTCTTGGCTTCGCGTGTTTCGGCGATTTTGGCCTCTGCCTTGGCTCGCAGCAACGCGAGTTCCGCTGCGGTGCCGACGAGTGGAATCATGATTTCGGCGCGTGCATCGATGCGCTTCTTTTTGCAGGCGATGGCTGCTTCGACGATCGCTTGTACCTGCATTTCCAGGATCTCTGGATAGGTAACGCTCAACCGGCAACCGCGATGTCCCAACATGGGGTTTTGTTCATGGAGTTGGCTGACTCGCGATTTAACCTCTGCCGCGCTGACTCCCAGCAGTTTGGCCATCTCCGTTTGCGCTTTGGAGTCATGAGGCAGGAATTCATGGAGTGGCGGGTCGAGCAACCGTACGGTGACGGGTAGTCCTTTCATGGCGGTGAAGATGCCAACAAAATCACGCCGTTGGAAAGGTAGTAATTTCCGGAGTGACTTCCGGCGGTCGGCCTCCGTGCGGGCCAGAATCATCTGTCGCATGGCGGTGATACGATCATCCTGGAAGAACATGTGTTCTGTGCGACAAAGCCCAATTCCCTGGGCACCAAAGTCCCGGGCTCGCTGGGCATCTTGCGGCGTGTCGGCGTTGGTGCGCACTTGCAGGCGGCGAACCTCGTCCGACCACTTCATGATGCGAGCAAAGTCGCCCGACAGTTCAGGGGCTTTGGTCGCGACGTTGCCGACCATAACTTGTCCCGTCGAACCATCAATCGAAAGCGTATCCTTGTGGGTGAAGGTGGTGCCATTGATGCGAACCTTGCGACCTTTTTCGTTAATTTGGACTTCACCGGCACCCGCTACGCAACAGCGGCCCCAGCCACGTGCGACAACGGCAGCATGGCTGGTCATGCCACCGGTGCTGGTCAGAATGCCTGCCGCGCTGTGCATGCCGTCGATGTCTTCTGGGCTCGTTTCATTGCGCACGAGCAGGACCGCTTCACCTGCCGCGGTCCGTTCGACTGCTTCTTCCGCGGAAAAAGCAAGTTTGCCAACCGCTGCACCTGGTGAGGCAGGCAGGCCCTGTGTGAGGACATTCGCTTTCGCCTTGGCCGCGGGATCAAAACTGGGGAGCAGAAGTTGTGTCAGATCGTTCGCGGGTATTCGCTTGAGTGCAGTAGGCCGGTCAATCAGTTTTTCCTTGACCATGTCGCAGGCGACTTTAACGGCTGCAGCGCCAGTACGTTTGCCATTACGGGTTTGCAACATAAACAGTGAACCACGTTCGATGGTAAATTCAATGTCTTGCATATCCAGGTAGTGGTCTTCCAGGATCTTCTTGATCTCCAATAGCTGCTTGTGGACACGACGACCAATATTGGGGATCTCTGGCGCGCTCCAGCCAGGCATCTCTTCCACGGGTTGCGGTGTGCGGATGCCAGCAACGACGTCTTCGCCTTGTGCGTTTACCAGGAACTCGCCGTAGAACTTGTTTTCGCCGGTCGAAGGGTTACGGGTAAAGGCGACACCTGTGCCAGAGTCTTCACCCATGTTTCCGTAGACCATCGATTGGACGTTGACGGCAGTACCGACCAGGCCTTGAATGCTCTCGACTTCCCGGTACCGAATGGCGCGCGGCGTGTTCCAGCTCTTGAAGACTGCTTCGATCGCCAGAGTCAGCTGTTGCAGAGGGTCCTGGGGAAAGTTGGATTTAGTGTGGCGACGATAGACTGTCTTGTACGCCTCACAGAGTTCGATCAGTCCGTCCGTCGGGACGTCCGTATCCAGTTGAACACGGTACTTCTTTTTGATTTTGGCAAAAGCGTCTTCAAAATGCTCGTGGTCGACACCCATGACCACGCCGCCAAACATGTTGATCAAGCGGCGATAGGCATCATAGGCGAAACGGGGATTATCTGATGCGGACGCCAGGCCCTCAGTGGATTCGTCGGTGAGCCCCAGGTTGAGAATGGTATCCATCATGCCGGGCATCGATACCGCAGCGCCACTGCGTACGGAAACCAGGAGCGGATTACGGCGGTCACCGAACTTTTTGTCTAGTTCGCGTTCCAGTGTGCGGATGTTCTTTTTTACCTGCTCGACGAGTCCGGCCGGTAATTGACGGCCCTGTTGGTAGTACTGGTCACAGCAGTCGGTGGTGATCGTAAAGCCGGGAGGCACTGGCAGGCCAATGCCTGTCATCTCGGCCAAGTTGGCACCTTTGCCTCCGAGTAGCTCGCGCATCGAGCCGTCCCCTTCCGTGCGGGTGCTGCCGAAGTAATACGTGGTTTTTCCACCAGAACGTGCCGACTTTTTCTTGGCCATCAAGGGTCTCTCTATTGAGGAAACTGCAAACGGTCTGCTGTGTTAATCAAATGCGTTTTGAACGTTATCTCAGAGCGATCGTGTGGATCGATGCATGCCGTGGTCGGCGCAAGGACATAGGCTGCAGTCACTCTGTCGGCGATCGAGGTACCGATCGGCCGAAAAGCGGGGGCCGCCAAAGGCCTGCGGGGCAGCCCACACTGGTCTGCCCTGATGCCCCGCTGCTACCAGCCAGAGCAGACGCGGTCGGCTCGGCTCCGGAACACAGGTTCGGCTCCGGAACGCGCTAGGTGGGAACTACCTACCGGAAATGCGTCGGCTTCACTGCCCGAACGGGCCCCCCAAATTAACATCGTCCGTGGCGGTGGTCAAGGACACGCTACGTCAGGTCTGATGTGCCGGGGGCGCGGAGCCGCGGCGGCAAACCGCGGTAATGGGTGTCTTTTCCGGTATCGCTGGCGGGGGCTAGAATGTGCCCTGGGGCGGTTGGCTCCCCAGAGGCCATGGTAAACCGAAATGGTAAATGTGGATCGCAAACAACGTA
>PBOG01000063.1 GCA_002724245.1 Planctomycetaceae bacterium | reverse complement strand
GACGAGTTACTCGCCAACCTCGGCATCCCCGCCGATGAGCGCGCCGAAATGCTGCGGGCGTTGCAACGCAACCCTTGAGCGGACCGTGCCTGTGGGGTGACTTCCCGACAGTTCACTACTTCTTCGATTGCAGGTCGGGGAACTTCCAGGGCAGCGTGAAGGTTTCTTGCGGGTCCTCGTTGGCCTGCCGCAGGGTTGGCGAATACGTCCGAACGCGGATCTCGCTGGCGGCGACATCAATAGTGATGGTGCGCAACCAACCATCGCCGCCGTTCTCCAATCCCTGGTAGTCCGTTAGCATTTCGAGAACCTTGTGCCCGGCATCATTCACACTTGTCTGCCGAGCGACTCCCAGGACGTGTCCGCTAACCACAAAAAAGATGTTGGGTTGTTTTCGGATCAGCTTCTGCCACATTTGTTCACCACTGTTACCAGCAATTTTGTAGGCTTCCGGAGTATTTTTGTCTCGGCCATCCGGCCGCATGTAACAGTGTGTCGCAACGATCACGTGATGCGTGGGATGCTGGGCGGCGATCGATGCCGCCCATTGCAGAGCTTCGTCGCGTGGTGCGAACTCGAGATTGATCACCATAAACTTTCTTCCACCACCTTCGAAAAAGCAGTAGTTATTGTCATTCGTCTCGCCCAAATGGCCGCCGTACCATTTGCGGCTTGAGAACCGGGCCGGCGAAAAATACTTGTTATAGAGACTCGTATCTCGACCCATGACAATCATGTCATGGTTACCAGGTGCCACACTGTACGGCACCACACCGTCGAGCAGTCGCATCGCCAGGCTGGCGTTTTCCCATTCCGGCTCCTGCCCTGCAGTCTGGACAATATCACCGAGGTGAATGGCGAATTTAATATTGTCCTGCTTGAGCTGTTGCCGAATCCAGAGGGTTTGTGCAATGTAGGTTTCTGGGTATTTCTCAGAGTAGTTCTGCGTGTCGGGCAGCAGCACGACGCTGAATGGGTCCGCTCCGTGTAGCGCAGCCACCTGTGGACAAGCCAATACCACGGTGAGTAACAAAAGCAATCGTCTGGAGCACGTAACCATCGCCACCCTCTCCTGAAGAAATGAAAAAGGCCACAAAACTTTGGCGCGCGCCGACCGTGCAGCTTCCCGTGGGCAAATCCTGACGCGATCGGCGTCCACGCACCCGGGTTCAGACGCCATCTCCAACAAGCCAGACGGCCAACACCAGCCAGATTACCATGCTGGTCACGGCAAACAACACCCAGCAGGCTGACCATTTCCCGAGATCACGACGGACCAGAAACCCATAGAGCAACGGAGCTAACGGGAAAAACGCCGCATTCAACAATCCCCAACGCGTGCCTTTCCGGAACCCCGCCAGGATGCCCCACAACCACCCTGATGCGTTCAGCAACAGTACGACCGGGAGGCCCAGAAAGAGGCCTATGCGAGGTCCCGTGAACCACTGCATCAACCCGGCGAATTCCTCGCCCTCATTACCCAAGGTGTCACCCGTGCGTTCGTGGGCAAGTTGCTCCCGTACCGACTCGTGGCGCTTGATGACAAAGAATTTCAGCGCATGGGGCTCGAACAGGCTGGGACTCTCGGCGATCGCTTTTTCGAACCGACCCGGAGCCTCTTTTCCATTTGCGCGAATAACGGGCCGTAAAATTGCGGCCACGCGATCGATTTCCGCATTGACTTTTTTCTGGGCGAAATGGGTATCCAGGTACTGCCTCAAATACGCGTGGTAAGTCTGCTTATAGCGCGAGATGGCGAGGATGCGTTCAATCAGGCGGTTCTTACTGGTCTGTGGCTCATCAATGCTCAGGTTGCGCCGTGTGGAAGGCGTTCCCTGCATTTCGAACGCGCCAAACGAAATATCCATATCCCACGGAAGAAAATGAAAACGATTCGAGGCGCTGTCCAGATAGACGTAATAGTTCTGGGCGCCACCCAGAAAACTATCCAGGTTACTGAGGAGTACGTTCATCGCCAGAAATCTCAAGAACTGGTCGACGTTGAGATATTCCTCGATCGCCGCCGCGAACGCGTCGTCATCTGCCTGGTGGAGCATCTTTGCGAAGGCGATCAGACGCTGCTGCTGGAGTTCGGTCGGCGTGGTTTTAGGAATGTAAGCGACTTCATAATCTGCCCAGTCCTCACCCAGATACCGGAAGACACCAAACGTACTCGGCTTGAGTAACATCCCATCTGCCTCGCCAAAACGATTCTTCAAGAAACGCTTGTCCACCTGCTCGACAATCGTATAGAGCCCTTGTGCCGCACGTTCCTTGAGCCCTGCGACCGTCAGATAGACCCGAGCGAAGTTGACCCGCGAGCAGGGTATCCCCACAGCCCGGAACAATTCGTACGACAGCGCCTCCCGCATCATGGAAGGGTCCGTCACCTGATTGTTGAGATTAAGCTTCCGAAGCCCGCGAAAAGAAGCACCGTTGCGATACTCGTTAAAGTCAATTTTAAAGGAGTATTTACCGGTTTTGTGGCCTACCACAAAGGTCCCATTGCCCTTGTAACGCAACCCTACGGACCGAATCGCCTCGCCATCGATGGTCACGTCGGCTTGCCCGTACTGGTGATCCACACCGAGGTATCCGGCCAAACCAGGGCGCGTGGATTTTTCGCTCCGGAAATTCCCCCCCCGAATCGCATCACCGATCAAATCACTAAAAGCACGCCCGACGGCAGCGTCGTCCAGGCGCGTCCCATCCGGTGGCTGCAGCTTCGCCCACTCCTCCGCGGAGATGTTCAGCTCCACGTCAATGACACGATCCAAACCGAACAACGTGTCAGCATCCTCGGTGGCAGCAGTTGCTGAAAGCCGGCCATCGCGGTCGGTGGTCACCGGGTTGCGCTCCTGTCCCACCCCATCGAGAGCGGGAACCAGGCAGCCGACCAGTGCCACGCAGATGCCCAGAATGCCAGCCCGGTGGCACTCCGAAACCGGCACCTTCCGGCAGGAATTGCCTTGCGTAGGACCAATGACGGGAGGGTTCATCCGATCATCCTCCCGCGCTGCCATTTTCCCGTCAAGCGACGGTCACCGAGCCGCCGCCTGCCAGCGTCAAACGAAACGACGCGGGCCGGCCGAACGCCCGTCGCGTCAGCAAACTAAAGCGAAAGGGTTGCCACCAACTCGAGCAGATCCGCTGGAATGGGGCGATGGCTCGCAAACGTCCCCGGAAAGGGGGTCTCGCACAACTCCCCGCCAACCCGGCCCACCATCACACCAGAGCTTCCGGCTCCAATCGCTCGGATCGCCCAATGTCCTGACTGGCTCGCCAGTAAACGGTCTTCCGGTGTCGGCGTGCCACCACGTTGCAGGTGTCCCAGAATCACCACGCGAGTTGAAAAGGGACAGCCTGCGTCCATCAGACGTGATTGCAACGCCGCCGCACTGCCCCCTTCATCTCCCTCCGCGACGACCATCATCACGGAAGACTTCCCGCGCTGCTGCAATGCCCGCAAATTCTCAACAATCTGCGCGATGTCCGTTTCGGTTTCTGGAAGACAGACCGTCTCAGCCCCCGCGCCAATTGCGGTGTGCACCGCAATGTATCCGCTATGCCTCCCCATCACTTCAACCAGGAACATGCGTTCATGGCTCTCAGCGGTGTCACGTATCTTGTCGACCGCCTCCACTGCGGTACTCACCGCCGTGGAAAAACCAATCGTGAAATCCGTCCCCTGGAGGTCGTTGTCAATCGTGCCGGGACAGCCAACGATCTGACCATCCCAGAATTGTGCCAATGCGACAGCCCCGTGAAACGTCCCATCGCCGCCAATCGGAATCAGCGCATCAATTTCATGCCGCTTAAGGATCTCGGCGGCTTGTTGTTGTCCCGCCGACGTTCGAAACATCTCACTTCGGCTGCTGCGCAAAAATGTTCCACCGTGTCGTGTCCAATCTGACACCGTCCGGAGTGTCATCTCCGTGCGACCATCCCGCGTGACGTAGAAGTCCTCTTCCAAAAGACCCTGGTACCCCCGGCGGATACCGACAATCTGGTGTCCGTCCGCGATCCCCGCTCGAACCGTGGCCCGCACGCACGCGTTCATTCCCGGCGCATCGCCTCCGCTGCAAAACACTCCGATCCGCATGACTATCCTCACCTGATCTTGGGCCGTGTGATCCTCAAAAAATGATACGCGCCACCGGCCTCTGCGGACAAGACAGATATCCAGGTCCTCGGGGCTGCACGGGTTCCGCGCCCGACACCCAACTGGTGTCGCTTTGCCACGAATGCTAACCTGCTGCAGGTTCGGCATAGCCGTGCTCCGCGGCTGCTGCCCCGGAAGCTCGTACTTACAGGCGCACTTCATGCCATACACGCCCACCCCACCCTTTCGACTTTCCCACTTACTGACTCGCCCGTGCGGTTTGAGGCCAGGCCGCCCGCGTCGATGGCGTTACAGTGCGTTTGCCAAGACCCTCCTTTTCGTGGTAGTAGGGCATGCCGCCGGTTTTGCCTTCCCCGAAGACCAACCGCGACACCGTGTGGCGATCGGCGTGCGGCAACTGTTTCTCGACGATGTGGGCATCGCACAGCGGCAGGGTCTCCAGCGGAGGCTGCATCGCCCGCACAAACGAGGCGCTGTCATTCGTAGCCCGGACCCCAAACAGACGGTGCAGACACGGACAGCGCCCGTTTGGGACCCAATCGCCAAACGTTACAAATTGTGGGTTATTGGGACCGACCAGAATCTCTGGGAAAGCCGTGACGCGCTCCACTGGGTGCCCGGCCCCGCGACCGACAAACACATCTCGATGGCCGTATACGATGCGCGTGACCCAGATCCGGCGAGACGCTTCAAGGCACCGATACTCAACCGCGGCTTCGCCGTTTCCGGCGACGGCGTCCACTGGAAAGACCTCAAAGTGTCGAAGATCGCCAGTTTTGATGAGGGGAATTTCAGTTACGCTCCAACCCCAGGCTTGTTTGTCCATACGGTGAAACGAAAGGGAACCTACGGCCGAGCGTTGGCACTAGCCAGCAGTCACAATTTCATTGATTGGGACGACATGGGAGTGGTTTTCCAGTCCGACGAACGCGATCAGGTCCTCGGACGTCAGCATATTGACGCCCGCTTTTTGGACACGGGGCTGAGTCACCCGCCGTACCGGGACCCAGCAGTCTACAACGTCGACGTTTACAATATGGGGGTGTTTCATTACGAGGGAGTCTACGTGGGCATCCCCGCCATGTACCACGCCACTGGTCCAGTACCGAACTATCCCAACACCGTCGGTTTCCATTTGCTCCAACTAGCGTTCAGTCGGGATCTCAAAGAGTGGCATCGCCTAGGCCACAGGGCGACCTGGATCGGACCATCCCGGCGCGGCTCTGGCGCCTATGACATGACACAAATTCTGCCACCGTCCGCGCCACTTATACGCGGTGACGAGCTCTGGTTTTATTACACGGGATTGAAATGGCGTGGTTCTTTCACCTATCAAGGCACGTTTCCGAACGGAACAATGATCCCCATCAGGGGTAAGGATCGTGACGGAGGCGCCATTTGTCTGGCCGTGCTGCGACGCGACGGATTCATTTCCCTTGACGCCGGGGAGGCGTCCGGCGTCCTGGAAACGGAACCGTTCATCCTGCCAGGGAAACAACTTTACTTGAATGCCGACGCCCATGACGGTGAAGTCCAAGCCACGTTGCTTGATACTTCAGGCCATTCACTAGCCACGTCCGAACCGATCACAGGCGATCAGCCACGAGCCCGAGTAGTCTGGAAAATAGGATCGAGTGCGGAGTATCTGGGCGACCCTGTGGTGTTGCGTTTGAAGCTTCGCAACGCCAGCGTCTATTCGTATTGGCTGGCCCCGTAACATGCCACCACCACGCAGGGTGCAATCGAGGGCAGGTTCCACCGCGATAAAAGGATGAATTCAGGAAAGGATCCGGTGCACGACTTCGCCACCGATATCGGTAAGCCGCTGGTCCCGGCCCTGAAACCGATACGTCAGTCGGGTATGGTCTATTCCCAGGCAGTGCAACACGGTGGCCTGTAAATCGTGGATGTGCACACCATCTTCGACGATGTTGTAGCCGTAATCGTCGGTCCGCCCGAGCGATGAGCCACCCCGTATACCGCCACCCGCTAACCACATACTGAAGCAGCGAGGATGATGGTCGCGGCCAAATTCAGGCACCAGTTCACCCTGGCAATACGTCGTGCGGCCGAATTCGCCACCCCAGACAATTAACGTATCTTCCAGCATGCCACGCCGCCTGAGATCCTCAATGAGCGCAGCGGTTGGGCGGTCGATGGTGCGGCACATTTCCGGCATGCGTGTCTTGATCTTATTGTGCATATCCCAGCCACGCTGATAAAGCTGCACAAACCGGACGCCCCTTTCCAGCAATCGGCGGGCAAGTAAACAGTTATTGGCATAGGAGACTTTGCCCGGCTCCGTTCCGTACTGTTCATGGATATGTTTGGGCTCGCGCCGGATATCCATCAATTCCGGCACGCTGGTCTGCATGCGCCCCGCCAACTCAAACGAGTCAATGCGTGCCTCAATCTCCGGGTCTCCCACGACATCGAGGCGACGCCGGTTCAGAGAGTTAATCCCCGCGATCAGCTCGTCCCGCTGCTGTTGGTTGATCCCTGCGGGATTCGACAAAAACAGCACCGGTTCACCCTGCGACAAAAATTGGACCCCTTGATGGCGGCTGGGAAGAAACCCACTGTGGTAATACCGTGAAATAACTGGCTGTCCCTTGCTCCCAGACAGCAGCACCACAAAGTCAGGAAGATTGCGATTTTCGCTACCTAACGCCCACGAGACCCATGACCCGATGCAGGGTCGACCGGCGCGGCCCGCACCGGTCTGTACCATGTTTACGGCCGGGTCGTGATTGATCGGCTCGCTGTGGATGGAACGCACAATCGCCAGTTCATCCGCCACTCTTCCCAGGTGGGGCAAATGCTCATTCATCACCTGGCCCGAATTCCCGTACTGTCGAAATCGCATCGGAGATGCGGCGACGAGCAGTTGTTTCTGGCCCCGGGTCATGGTGGTAATGCGCTGGCCCTGCCGAACTGACGGCGGCAGCTCCGAGCCGTTACGCACCTGCAAGTCAGGTTTTGGATCCCAGAGATCAAGATGTGACGGCCCCCCCGCCATAAAGAGAAACACTACGCGGCGCGCACGCGGCGCGAAATGGCGCACATCAGCCTCGCGATTTGGCCTGGCCCCGGCCGCTCGCTCTAGCAGGGATGGATTCAGCAAGCCGTTGACGCTTAATGCACCAAGGCCCCCGGCCGTTCGGGTAAGAAGTTCTCGCCGCTGAAGTCGATAATTTCTGGCAGGGTCACGCATTGCTGTGTTTTGCAGAAGCACTATGGCTGGAAAGAAGGATGATCAGAACCCTGTTCTAGTTCCGCGTGATCGTTTCATCAAGATTCAACAGGACGTTGGCCAGTGCGGTCCACGTGGCCAGTAATGGTATGTCTGCGGCAGCTTGGGCATAGGGACTATTCTGTTTGGTGAGGGCCTCTGCACCCTGCCGGTCATTTCGGAAGCGGGAAAGCTGCGTTTCGTGGAGCTGACGAAGCGTTTTCCATTCGGCATCATCGGGAAATCGTCCCAAGGCGACGTGATACGCATACCGTAGTCGGCTGTCTCGCGTGTCGCCTCCCTGTTGCAGCACGCGGCGTGCGAACCCTCGTGCTGATTCGACAAACGTCGGATCGTTGAGTGTCACCAGGGCCTGTAGGGGCGTATTGGTAATAGCTCGATTTGCGACACAAGTCTCGCGGCTTGGCGCGTCAAAAATCTGGAAACTCGGGTACATCGTTGTCCGTCGCCAGAAGGTGTACAGGCCGCGTCGGTAAAGCGCTGTGCCTTCGCTCTGTGGCCATTTCCAACGGCCCTTGTCACTGTAGTACCCGGCAGGCTGGAAAGGGTAGACGCTCGGTCCCCCAATGTCATCGTTCAGCAATCCGCCAATGGTCAAGGCGACGTCCCGTATCCCCTCGGCAGACAGGCGGAAACGGGCCTGTCGTGCCAGCAAGCGGTTATAGGGATCTTTTTGTGCGACATCGGCTCGATAGAAGGATTGCTGTCGATATGCCGCCGACAAGACGATTTGTTTCTGAAGCGATTTCACATCCCAACCCGAGCGGACAAACTCAGTTGCGAGCCAATCCAACAGTTTGGGGTGTGAGGGGAAATCGCCGCGAACACCAAAATCCTCCATGGTAGCCACCAGCCCCACACCGAAGAGCTGTTTCCAGAGACGGTTGACGGCAACACGCGCTACCAGCGGGTTCTGCGGGTCAACCAGCCAGTAGCCCAAACCAAGTCGATTCCTCGGTTTATCCCCCGGCAAAGGTGGAAAGATCGCCGGGACATCCGCCGTGACGCGTTCCCCACGATTCTCAAAATTGCCGCGCACGAGGACGAACGCCTCACGTGGTTCAGCCATTTCTGACATCACCATGGTCGTCGGAATGTCTTCCTCCAACGAAGCGATCGCCGCCGCAAGCTCGGTCCGTCGTTGATGCAACAGAGCAAACTCCTCCTGCGCAACACTCCAGCCGTACTCCACGAAGTAATCCCGTACCAATCGCCGTTGTTGTGGATTTCGATCTGCCTCAGGCAGCCGAACCACCGACAGCACGTCGTCCGGCAAACCGGGTTCCTCCAGCGCAAGGATGTGCTGTTCCCAATCGTCACGTCCTAAGAAATGCGTCCTTTCGGAGGCGGCCGTCGTGATGACGCCGCCCGCTGGGCTGGCCGTCGGTTCGGCAACCGGCTCAACAAGCATCGCTGCTGCCACCCGATCCGCAATCGCAACTTCCAGGTCCCACACTTCGCGTTGCGTGTCGCGCAACAGCGCGCGTTGCTGGTTCGTGGGGAGTCTCAACAGGGGTGGCAACGCTATGTCATGACCGGTCGCGCCACGCTCGCCCTGAACACTATTGAAAAACGCATAAAACCGATAGAATTCTGCCTGCGTAAACGGGTCGTACTTGTGTTCGTGACATTGTGCGCATCCCAGTGTCACGCCGAGGAAGACGGTCGCTGTTGTGCTGGCACGTTCGACCGCATACGCGACCAGGAATTCTTCCGCGTCCGCCCCGCCTTCTTCGTTGTAAGTAGTGTTGCGATTGAAGCCACTGGCAATCGTCTGCGACGTTGTCGCCTCAGGCAACAAGTCACCAGCAATCTGTTCCAGTACAAAGCGATCGTAGGGCATGTTGGTATTGAAGGCGTTGATCACCCAGTCGCGGTATAACCACATCTGACGATCACTGTCGTTCTCATATCCGTTGGTATCTCCATAACGTGCTAAATCCAGCCAATCCTGGGCCATCCGTTCGCCATAATGCTGGGATGCGAGCACGCGATCAACAAGTCGCTCGTAGGCCCGCGGGCGACGATCTGCGAGAAACCGTTCGATTTCCCGCGGTGCAGGTGGCAACCCTGTCAGATCGAGCGACACGCGACGTATCAAGGATTCACGATCTGCTTCGCTCGAGGGGGCAAGGCCAGATGCTTCCAGTCGTGCCAGCACAAAACGATCGATGTCATTGCGTGCCCAGCTTGGCCGTTCATTCTCAGGAACCGGGGGCCGGACCGGACGCTGGTAAGACCAATGCACACCATAACGGGCACCTTCAGATACCCATTGAACGAGTAGTTCCTGTTCCGCAACCGTCAGTTTGACATGCGATGCGGGTGGCGGCATTTTCAGGTCTGGGTCGGATTCGAAAACCCTTGAAATCAGCGCACTCTCCGCCGGCTGCCCCGGTGTGACTACCGTCCCGTGTACGGCCTCGGCTTTGTCGAGTCGCAAATCTCCCTTGCGCTGCGCCGCGTCAGGGCCGTGGCAACGGAAGCATTTCGAAGACAACACCGGAAGCACGTCCCGCGCGTAATCGATCGACGCGCCCGTATCCTCGGCGAGTGCAGCTAGACGCCCAGCACCGCACAACAAGCCTGCGATGATCAGCACCTGCAGTCGATTACGCAAACGTTGCTGGGTCGTCATGCTTCACACGCAAATTCAAAGACAGGATCACCAGAGGCAACCGGAGCGATACGCTCCGGATCTATTTTATCGACGACGCACTGTGGTTGTCCAGGAAACAGACGCCACCTCGCCCCGACGGTTCCCCACGATCCCTGCGGCATCCATTGGCTGCGGGCCACGTCGGCCCCGTCGCTCATCCACAGGGCCAACTAGTCCTGTGCACCCAAGCCTTTCTTACGGTTGGCGAACCCCCAATCCGTCGAATGGTACCGTATTGCTAACTCAGGTGTCTCCAGACGGCTGCCCTGTTGCACGTGCAAACTCTGTAGCATCCGGTCAAGGAGACCGGTCGTCAGCAGGGTTCGTTCCACCGGATACACCGCTTTGCCAGTCCGCAGCATCACTTCAATACCCCGCAAGAGTTGCCCAAAATGGCGAAAGGGGATGCCGGGCGTTTTCATCCAACAGGCCAACGGTTCTGGTACCGCGGCGCGCCGCACGGCAACCGCCAGTTGGCAGCTATAAAGTGGGGGCATCGGTCCAACCGCGCTTTGCATCATCGCGGCAGTTGCCGTCATGCCATCGGCGTATTCGATCAGGAAAAAGACCGTACTGTCCTGATCGATTTGCCCGTCCAGGCCGGCAGTACTTGCATCCAGCGTTCGCAGCGCCGCCTTCAACAGGTCGCGTGACCACTCGCCTCGCTTCTCTGCGGCAAAAATCTCAGCCCCCTTCAGAGCACGTACCGCTTTGATCCCGGTCTCGCCACCGCGACGACGTTCGACGGTGCATTGCAACGCCTCCAACGCGTGGAACAGGTAGGACTCACTAGTACTGTGCCCCACGACGAGCGCATCCTTTACCTCTTCGCCGGCGGGCAACTCAACGGCGGGATAACGCCACGTCACGGGCAGCGAGGAACCTGCCATGAGCGGAATCTGAAGCTTTCGGGCCGTCTTGACCATGTGCGCCGCGTCTCCCCACCGATATCCGAGATGCTTGTCATTGAAGATCGGTACGTATTGTTTGACGCGCTGCATGGCAGCCACAATCTCATCAAAAAAACGACGTCTTGGATACTGCTGCTGTTTCGTGTCTGCCGTGACGGGATACCGGCCATGTTCCGCGATACTCAAGACACCAGCCACTGGAACGTGATCCTGGCCAAGTGTAACCGCCTCGTCGATCGTACGCGCGATTCGAAATCCATACTTCCGTGACAACGCACGGGCCAGGTCATTCTCGTGAAACTGATCAACATACACGGAGACCAATTCGAGCCCCGGCCCGGGCCCTCCCTTCTGCAGCCAGCCTTCCAGAAGTTTGCCCAGGATGACATCGGCATGTGAAAACCGATGGTAGACGCTGATGGCAGCTGCCACGGGCAGTTTTTCGCGGGTCGCCTCACGGCCCACCAGCCAATCACCCTGGGGCAACGAGAGCGTGCCGGTGGCCACCAGTGCCTGGCTCGCCTGCCGTCGGTTCATCATCGGTTTCATGTGTGCGCCTCGCATCGTCAGCAACAAACAAAGTATAAATCAAGCTGACGCTTTCCGTGGGCACGAACCAGGAAAACAAAATGGAGCCGTGACTTCCATGCCGCAACGTTGCACCCGCCCCACCCGTGGCACACACACGTTGCCGGCCGTTTCTCGGTTCTGTTTCAGCCTAGCGGTAGCGTTGCTGGCCAGCATCTCTAACGGATGCCGCGAATCCGAATCGACGACCGTCGGCGAGGCCGAATCCGGTGCCGCGTGCCCCGTCAAGTCGAGCGACCAAGCGGTAACCAATTCAATCGGTATGGAGCTAGTCCATATCCCCGCTGGCGTTTTCCAGATGGGCACGTCGGCCGCTGCCGTTGACGTCCGAGCGGACGAGACAAGTCGCCATTACCCGTTCGTTTTATCTGGGTCGGNACGAGGTGACCCAGGCCGAATACGAACAGGTGTTTCCAGGGCGGAANAGCTTTTTCCGATGGCCCGACGGCGGTGGTAAAACGCGTGTGAGACANANGGAGACTGCGCGTTTCCCGGCNGAACTCGTTAAATGGGTGGANGCGGTTGNGTTCTGCAAACGGCTCAGCGCGCGNCCAGNGGAGCGNGCGGCGGGTCGNTCCTACCGGTTGCCCACCGAAGCGGAGTGGGAATACGCCTGCCGTGCNGGGNCCNACTCGGCNTTCCATTTTGGTGACTCNTTGAGTTCGACCCANGCCANTTTCATCGGGTCCGAGCCGTTTGGCGACGCAGCACCAGGGCCATTCCTGAATCCTACACCGACGGTCGGATCGTATCTGCCTAATGCCTTTGGACTATACGACATGCAACGGAATGTGTGTCTACGCCCGCAACGACAGCGAACTCACCTACGATTCCTGGTCAGGCCACTAACACCCTGGAACCGACAACCCCGTACCGACTGGGCCACCGGCCGCAGCCGGCCGCTCAGGGCAGGGCGCGGACAAACAGGTTGGCGAACCGCGTCGGCCCCTGGGGACGCAGTTTGATCGCACCCTTGCCTGGGCGCACTTGGATTGTCTGGTCCCGGACGCGACGGCCGTTTATGGAAAGCTTCAGCGAAGTTCCTCGCACTTCCCCTTCAATTCGATTCCAACCCGACTTCTTCAGAAAGGTTGCCAGGGGACCGTTTTGCCGATCCAGTCGAACCAGCGCATTTGCCACAGACACATCCACAACTCCAGATTTGTCCCCGAGGTCCACGTCAACCACGAAGCCCACATTCTGGAACCGTTCCTGCGACGTGATCGCACCCGCTTGCTGACCGGTATAGGCCAGCACCCAGTCTTCGGCGCCCCAACCTTCGTCCGCCAGCCAACCCTCCAGGTCAAGTCCGCTATAGATGGACCTGAAATTTCGATTTGCCGTGGCCACCTCCGCCACATCAATCGGCGTATCCGGGAGCACCTTGATGCGCATATTACGGTAGTGCACCACTCCCCCTTCGGATTCAAGACAGATATAGCCTTTGCTGGGACTGCAGTGCATGCCACGCGTCACTACCTTTCCATTGACGGCCAGGGAGATGGTCCCGCGATTGCACTCGATCCGATAATGGTTCCACTGTGGTGAGGGCAATGAACGTGACTCGACAGGGAAAGCCCGGCTGCCCCCTCGCCCATTAACGGGCGTCATCCTGGCTCCATGAATTGGGAAAATGTCGCCGTGCGTTGTGTAGCTGCGCGTATTGCCGTAGGCATTCTCGAGCACCTGCACCTCAATACTGCGGTGAAATGGTACGCCGGGTGCTGTAATATCGTCCGCCCAGACGAAGATCCCCGCATTGCCCTTTGGCTTCATGTGCCGCCATTCAACCTCCATGATAAAGTTCTGATACATCCGTGTAGTCCGTAATTCACCAATCGGTTTGCCAGAACACACCAGCGTGCCAGCATCGATGCGCCACGTCGATTGCGGCGTGTTGACGCGGACCCATCCAGCGAGGTTTTCGCCATTAAACAATGGGACAAAACCATCCGTTGCATCTGCGTAGAGGGCGCCCCATTGGGCGATGAACATAACCAACAGGCTACTTGCGACTCGGGTGTACCGTTGCATTGTGCTTCCCTTTTTGGTGAATGCCTCTTGATACGCTCCAGCGGTACCACCCCCACACCCATCCCGCAGGCATTTACGCCTGCCTGCCGGAACGCACTGTGGCCTAATGTTCCCGCCCAACAAGGTCGCAGCTGCCGCGACGCGTCAATACGGAGTTCCAAACTCGCCCCAACCGCACATTATAGAGGCACCGTTTCCTTGGATCGAGCCAAGCCGCTCGGAGAACTCATCCGGTCCCATCGTTGCTTGTTCCGAAAGTCATTCCTTTGCAGGCGGTCGCGACGGAGACTGGGGTGCCTTGGAATCGGTAGTTTTTGATGCCGGCGGTACGTCGGGTCCAATGGTCGGCGGCACGCCCGGCGCGCGTGTCCAGATCGGCATCTGAGGTAACATCTCACGCAGCAAATCCCCTCTTCGACTGCGAATAAATTCACGTAACTGCTTCGGCCGGAAACGCTGATGCGCTGGTACGTTGCCCGCAGGACCCCGCCCCGCCCTCGGATTGGTATCGCCGTGTCCAGGCAGATGCGGCAATAGCATTTCTTCAATGCGTACGGTTTCCGCCAACAGGGCCTCTTCGTCCCAGAAACGATCCAGTATGTCACGCATGGTGCGGGCATAACGGCGGCGTGTCTCCGGCCCCTGGTAGAGACGATACGCCACGCGCCCCTGTGTCTTGACCGATAAGGGAAGATTTGGCGTCCGGTCGATACGACTGAACTTCTCGAAGAGCGCGTCCGCGCCCCAGGGTAGGAAATGGAATTTCCCTGTCTCCGCATCCAGGTAGACGAAATAGTTGTTACGGTTTCCCGAGTAGCCGTCCCAAAACCCCAACAATCCCTCTACCGCCCAGAACCGATAGAACGCGTCGAGATCCACCACCTCAGAAATCTCCCGTTCGTAATCAAACGCATTCTTTTCCAAGCGGGCGACCAGCAACATGTCGGTACTGGTTGGATTGACGTTCAACGCGTGTACCGCCAGAACGTTTACCCCATCCCGCAGCTGGTCAAGGTAAACGGAAATATCACGTTCCTCGTACCGGACGGCTTCGGGATCACCATGCCCGATCGTAGCCTGCGAATTCCACTGAAGGTCAGCCGGCGCATTGGCACCAGCCACGCGTGCCCCATTGAGGTACGCGACGTAACCATCGTCATATTTCATTCGCAAGAGCAGGCGTGTTCCATCTTGTTTCGTCTCGGATTGTGACACCTGGAACGGAAACCGCAGGTACAAGGAAGCAGATCGATTGAACAGTTGCTGCTCGAAATCAAAGGTCGGCTGAATCAGCTCCTGGTAACCCTGGCCCCTTTCGTACCCGGCACCGTTGCGGCCTGCGAGCCATTGCGAATCGTCGAATTCGGGCGCGGTCCACCGATCCCCGAGACTGCCATCGACTGGAATCCATGCGCGTCCAGCAGCGTCGTCCGTCAGCAGGGCCTCGCCTGCACCTCCCTCCAGGGCTACCGTCAACGCTTCGATGTGGCGCAGGCCCGCCTCCTTGTTACCGAACTCACGTTCGAAGCTCCCGGACCAGCCCGGAAAGAAATCGACAACCGTCCCTTCATAGAGAGTCCCATCCGCGTTTCCAAAATGCCTGCGGATCAGCGGTTTTCGAATCGATTCGACATGCGTATAGATCCCCAGATAGGTGCCATTGACGGTCACTCTCGCATACGCACAGCGCGGTGCGGGCACGCCAACTCTGTTAAAGAACGCGTATCCCATGAACTGACTCATCAGACTCGCGTCCTGCTGATTATTATTAAGCGTCAGTACCTTCAACCCGTCGATACTGCGACCTTTTTCAAACTTGTTCAGTTTGAGTTTCAAAGATGGCCGCACCGTGTTCTGCGATCCCAAAAAGCCCTTTTTCCGTAGCCCCACGCCGGCCAGGAGTTTCCCGTCAATGGAGACATCCGCTGAGACGTATT
Organism: Planctomycetaceae bacterium; assembly: GCA_002724245.1. Taxonomy (GTDB): domain Bacteria; phylum Planctomycetota; class Planctomycetia; order Pirellulales; family Pirellulaceae; genus UBA9264. The sequence goes on along the minus strand of PBOG01000063.1, from coordinate 33,106 downwards.
CATAGGGTGTCTTCAGCGGCGCGTATTTGCGCTGGGCATTGAGCGCAGAAGCGAAATCCCGCGTCTGGAACCGTAACGCATCCCAATCCTCTGGTGCGAGCTGGATCTGAATGTCGAGGACGCGATCGGTGGGAAATAGTGCGTCCAGCTCCAGCCCAACGGACGCCTTCTCGGCAGGATCGTCAACAACTTCACTCGCCTCCCGGGCTGCACAACCGCCGATCACAACCATCAACAGAAGCGCACACAACCACGCCGGTGCGTCGATTCGTTGGCTGTCCTGAAACATCAGATCTTCTCCTCGCCAGGGCAGGCCGCGCAACAACGGCAAGGGAGCACGTATGCACATGACCTACACCTCGATCATACCCTTCTGTCCAATCGCCTGCACCGGTACTCGTTTCCCACGTACTGCACAATCCCGTGTTGCAATTTCCGCACGCTTGCTCGTAGCATGGCGGAGAATCGCAACTGGATGACGCCCCTGGATCAGGCCATGCGCATGGCGCAGAGTAAACAACACGAACTCGCATTCGCAGATACCACGGGTACGGATCGTCTTTCGAACGGAGTCCTGCAATGGCTGGCACGCTCCTACGAAACATTGCTGCACTGGCGCGACTGCGCCAGCAACACCTATCTCGCGGCCAACGGCGATAGCGCACTGGCGCGGAATCGTCTTGCGTTTGACGTGCGGGCCTATTTCCTGCAAGAGAAACTGGCCCCCGAAGAACTTCCCCGTTGGCGCCCTGGATTTGAATCCCAGGAACTGGTCAAGATAATACCGCCCAAGGTCAGCCCCTCCAACGCGGCCTACATAGACTGGATCCGTGTGGCCGATTATTTGCTTCTGGGCGTCGCGTCGTCGACGGAATCGCTCGACCGCGCTAACCAGCAGCGAGAGACTGAATTCCAGACCGCTCACAGTTCATGGCGAATACGTAACGTGGTCTACTGCGGAGCGGCAGCTTTGCGAGACGACATGAAAATGACCGATCCCGACTTATTGGATCGCCTCAAAAAAGAACATCCAGACGCCTCCATGGCGAATATCAAAGAGGCGCGACGCCTCGCCCGCGATGGCCAGCCGCTCGAGGCCCCGCAGGAGCCTCCACCGGCCGCGCCGCTGCAACCCTACGTGCCACTCTATTTCTGAATCCAGGCCAGCCCCGCCAGGAAGGCGGCAGAAACCGGGATCCGCCAAATTTGTTTTTCCCGATCCTGTCCGTTATTCTGGCGCCGTCACCCGCCTGTGCACCCGTTCCGCAACCTGCCCATGTCCCTATCGCCCTGGAACCGCCGCTCGCTTCTGCAGGCTGGTGGAATCTCACTTCTGGCGGGAACTTTCCCGCCCTCGGTCTCCACGAGCGCGTGGGGGGCCACGCTACGCAAACCCCGCATTAAGTCCTGCCTCGTCCTCTTCCAGGCGGGCGGTGTCAGCCAAATCGATACGATCGACATGCGACCTCAGGGCCCTGTGAATGTGCGGGGCGAATTTAGCGCTATCGCCTCGAAAGTGCCCGGCATGCCGGTCTGCGAACATCTGCCTATGCTCGCACAACAAATGGACAAAGTTTGCGTAGTGCGTTCGATGTACCACCGCATGCTCTGCCATAACCCGGCTTGCTATTGCGCCTTGTCCGGCCGTGACGTGGGGGAATCGAAAGCGGTATCGAGCCAGACTCCAGCGACACCAGATGATTATCCCAATTTCGGTTCTGTCGTTTCCATGTATCGGCCAGCCGTTACCGGCTTGCCTTCATTCGTGTCATTACCTTTCCTGCTCTTTAACGGACCCGCGCAGACGCCCGGCCAGAACGCGGGACTTCTGGGTAGTCGTTATGACCCCTTCCTGGTCGAGAAGGATCCCAGCCAGCCGGGCTACCAGATAGACGAGCTGCAGCAGCGGGATGGGATCAATGCACGTCGGCTCGCCGCTCGGCGGCGGCTACAACAGGATTACAACACGCATCAAACCACCTTGTCGAGCACCCGCGACTCTGCCCGGCTGAATGTCTACTACCGGCGTGCGCTCTCCATGTTGAATACCCCACGGTCACGCAGCGCCTTTGACCTTGCCGTCGAAGACACGGCGACACGCGACCGTTACGGGATGAACGTCGTGGGGCAGTCCACTCTCCTTGGCCGACGTCTGATAGGTGCAGGGGTACCTTTCGTCGTAGTCTACTCGCCGGTGAAACGTATTGAAGGCTTGAGTTGGGATACGCATACCGAAAATTTTCCCAAACTGAAGAATGATCTCCTGCCGCCGGCCGACCAAAGCCTCTCGGCCCTGCTGGAGGACATGGACCAGCGAGGGATGCTCGACGAAACCCTGGTGATCTGGATGGGGGAGTTTGGGCGAACACCCCGCATCGGGTACACGCAGTCGAATAACACTTCCAACCAGACCGGGCGCGACCACCACCCTTACTGTTATTCCATCGTCCTGGCCGGAGCGGGGGTCACTCCCGGGAGTTACTTTGGAGCCAGTGACAAAGACGGCTGGTATCCTGAGTCATCCCCGGTCCATCCGGGCGACCTGGCAGCAACGATCTATGACGCTTTCGGAATCAATCCCAAACAGACCATTTACGACACACTAGGACGTCCCCATCAGCTCTGCGAAGGCGAGGTGGTCTCCGGGCTGTTCTGAATCAGTCCGCCCAGGAGGACATTGCACTCGCCGGCTCACGGCGCCGGCTCGCCGCTACCACCGTTCCGCCACCAGCGCAATTCCAACGAGCCTTTGACCCGTCGTGAGCCATCGTCCGCTGTCGCCGCCACATCCGGCCGCCCATCGCCATTGAAATCGGCCACAATGACCTGATTCGCAGCGCGAAACTGGATGCGTAGCGTATGTGGTATCCAAGGTCCTCGAGAGTCGCCAGGATTCTCAAACCACATCACCCGGTCACCTTTCGACCAGGCCGTCGCCACGACGTCCTGGTCGCCATCCCCGTCGAGATCGGAGGCAACCGCCTCAAATGCATAAGGGAGCTCCGCCACAACGTGCCGCCGCCATTGCGCTGCGCCGCGCACAGCGTTTCGTTGTTCATACCAGACAACCTGGTGCCTGGCCGTATCGGGAGCAACATCGACGCGCATACCCTGTGCCATCACCACGTCCAGGTCACCGTCGCCGTCCAGATCGTGGAGATGACCGTGCACGGCTGCTCGACCGTTGCGGTCGATCATTTGCTTTTCCCAGGTCACTTTGCCAGCGCGGGCAGTATTCCGATACCAGGCGACCTGCGAGTCGTTCCCCCCTTCTGGCGGCCGATTACGGATGCCTACCGCAGTTGCCAACAGATCGATCCGCCCATCCCCATCAACGTCCCCAGCAGAGATGGTACGTGCTTCCAGCATCCTGCGGTCAATCACCAGGCGGACCCACTCGCTTCGCTCCGCGCCGGGGTTCTGGTACCAGCACACCTCGTTACTCGTGTATCCGGAAGACGCCGCATCTAGGTCACCATCCCCATCAAAGTCTGCCAGGGTGACATCATAGGCGTGCGCTTGGCCGAGCGTCACCACATGCCGATGCCAGGCTTCCCTGATCCGTTTTCCAGGGTTCTTGAACCAGACGATCTCTCCAGCCTGATTGTTGACGATGACCACATCAGGACGCCCGTCCTGGTTGATGTCGCCGACCGCATGCCTCTCAAACCAGCCTGGTTCGTCACCCCAGATCAGATGGCGCTCAAAATGGCCCTCCCCATCATTCTCAAACCAATACAGGCTAGAGTGGCTCTTATCCCTGATGTCCGCATTTGTAATGTCGAGATCACCATCGCCATCCAGGTCTGCAGCTGCCAGCCCAAAAGTGTAGCCGTACCCGTCGGCAATCAAGTGGTCGTCGAAACGGACAGTTTCCTGTGCGAACACATACGCCACCGCGGCCGCCAGGTTAAGCCGTTGGTAGCTCTGTCCGGAAGCGGCATCCTCTACCGAGACACCAGTTCGCTGGAATATCTGGAGCATCGCGTCTGCCAGATTTGCAGCATCTTGGCGCCATCGATAACCTGACTGTTCAATCGCCTCGCGCAACACCATCGCCGCGCCACAAACAATGGCGTTCGATGAGGATGTCGCCGCAGCGGGAACCACCAAATCGACGTTTTCGCCCCGGTCTAGATAGACTTCATCACGGCCTGGTTTGACCGCGCCAATGGCGTAACAATTCGGCTGACAGGCAGGCCAGGAGATCCCCGCGGTATAGGCATGATTGCCGGTAGGCGCACTTACCCAGATGCCAAGTTGTCGCAGCGCTTTCAATTTCGCGTCAATTTCAGTTCCCACCGGCATGGCGTGCGGTTGATCGTCGACCGGCGCCAAGTTAACGGTGGTGATTCGATAACGCTGGTGATTGTCCAGCACCCATTGCAGGCCGGCGGCCAGCGTCGTGCTGTCCTGAATTGAACAGTGACAGCATTCGAGCGCCCGGACAATTGCCAATTGGTTATTCCAGGCAACGCCCCAGGTACCTCGATAATTCAGAGAAGACGGGATACCAACGGTCGTGCCGTGATACCCTTTCCCCTCGTGTTGCGGGTTGTTGTCGCCATCAACGCTGTCATAACTGACCAACACCTTTGACCGCCCGGCAACCGGTGTCGACCATTCCGGCCGAGAAAGGGTGCACCCGTCATCCAGCACCGCCAGGGTCTGCCCTGTCCCAAACGTCAATCGTGTCGCATAACGTCGCCACACCTCCGTCACGCCGGCGTGTTGGAACGGCACCGGCTGGGCAGGCACACCTGTTGCCTGTTCCGCCGCCATCGGCGCGCTTTCCAGCAGCACGACGGCACCCAACGTCACCCACCAGAAAACGCTCCGTGTGCTGTATTTTGCCATCACCCGTCCTCTATTTTTCCTGTTCCAGTCAGGTTTCACGCAAACAGATCCGTGGCCACCTGACCGTGCACGTCGGTGAGACGAAACTCTCGGCCCGCATACTGGTACGTCAACTTTTCGTGATCCAATCCCAGCGTGTGCAGGAGGGTCGCGTGCAGATCATGTATGGTCATCCGATCCTCGACCGCGTAATAGCCAAACTCGTCCGTCTTGCCGTAACGGTACCCACCTTTGACACCTCCACCCGCCATCCACATCGTGAATCCATCCGGGTGGTGGTCGCGTCCGATTGTCTCGGGTTTTCCTTGCTGCGCCGTTGGCGTACGGCCAAATTCTCCCCCCCAGAGCACAAGTGTATCCTCCAACAGCCCACGCTGACGCAGATCCTTGATCAGGCCAGCAATCGGTTTGTCGATTTGGCGAACATTGATCTCATGCCCTCGCTTGATATGGGAATGCTGGTCCCATTGTTCATTGTTGAAAGGCAGGCTGTGCGCGTGGCTTACCTGGATAAACCGCACATCGCGTTCGGCAAACCGCCGCGCCAACAAACACATCTGGCCAAAATTGCGCGTGGCATCTTCATCCATGCCATACAACGCGCGGGTGGCCGCGGATTCATCGCTCAGATCGACCGCATCCGGCGCCGCCTGCTGCATACGAAACGCCATTTCGAAACTAGCAATCCGTGCTTCCAGATCTGAGCTCGGGCCCGTCAATTTCAAATACCGCGTGTTCATTCTCCTCAGGAAGTCCAGCTGCCGCCGCTGCCCCACTCTGCCACGAAAGGAATTTTCCAGGTATTCAAAACGGGCATCCTTAATCAACGAGTTCGGGTAGCCCGGTGTACCGAGCGGGACACCTTGGTGGATGGACGGCAGGAATGCCGTGCCAAAATTGTCCACGCCACCGTGCAGGCTCGTCGGACAAAGCGTAATGAAGCTGGGAAGATTCTGATTCTCTGTCCCGAGACCGTAACTTACCCAACTCCCCATACTGGGGCGCAATAGCGAGTCGCTCCCTGTGGAGAGTTTCATGCAGGCTCCGCCATGCGCAACATTCTGGTCACATAAACTGTGCATCATGCAGAGCTCGTCCGCGACGTCGGGAAGATGCTGCCATAATTCACTCATGGGAATGCCACTCTTGCCGGTCGGCCGGAATTTCCATGGCGATGCGAGCAGATTCCCACGTTTGGCAAACGTGACACGGGTCCGTGGAAACGACGGCTGTTTTCCATCGTGTTTTTGCAGCATTGGTTTTGGATCAAACAGGTCGACGTGCGAGGGACCCCCGTGCATAAAGAGAAAGATCACACGTTTGGCGCGGGGTGCGAAATGCGGATCCTTCGGGGCCAGGGGGCCCTTCAATTCCGCACGAACCGGACCGGCACCGTCGAGCAGGTGGGACAATGCAAGGCCACCGAACCCGACGCACCACGACTGTAGAAGATTCCTTCTTGAAACGGCACTCGGGTGCGCCAGCGGCGCTACCTGACGTGCGGCTGTCGCACTCTTGGAGATCAATGGCGCGTCAATGGACATAAATGAACTCACTCGACAGAAGTAATGTATGGACCAGTGTCTTCCAGCCGGATAGTGGATCAGCAGCGGCCGACTCCTCACCCCGAACCGCCGCAACCAGCGCCAATGACTCCTGCACTTCCTCCGGCATCGGCATCCGACCAAAGAGCGTTTCGAACAGCAAGCGGCACCGCATTCCTGGCTGCCGATGGACTCGACCCATGTTTGCAGCTATGTCATCCGCCAGCCCTTGCACCCACGGATTATTCATCAGAAAGAGCGCCTGCGTGGGGATCGTCGTGGTCGACCGATTCCCCGTGGGGGCAGCGGGGTTGGGAAAGTCGAATAGCGTGAAGAATTTATAGACATTGGTACGCACGACAGGCAGGTAAACGGACCGGCGTGGGCTGCCTTCATAAACATCCCGGTTCTTCTGCAGGTCCGCTGGCGACGGATCCTGCGATTTCACCCCTTCTACCGCGGCACCGCCCACCGCCAAATCCAGCCTCCCCGACACATACAACAGCGTGTCACGGATTGACTCCGCGGAAAGCCGCTGCGGCTCATAACGCCAATACCACTTGTTGCCTGGGTCACGACGCGCATTGCCCGCGTGATAGACGGACGTCATGCGGTACGCGTTCGACTGCACGATATACCGATGCAACGCTTTCAGCGACCAGCGAAACTGGACCAACTTCGTGGCCAGGTGGTCAAGCAACAGCGGGTGAGTCGGGAGTTCACCGGAATGGCCAAAATTCTCTGTGGAAGAGACGAGTGCCCTGCCAAAGTGTCCGCGCCAGACACGATTCGCCAGGACTCGAGCCGTGAGCGGATTACGGGAACTGGTAATCGATTGCGCCAATTGCAGACGTCCGCTCTGCGTCTCGGGATACGCATCCTGTTCGATCCCATCGATCAGACTAAGAAACCGGCGTGGGACTGCCGGGCCGTGTTGCAAATGATTCCCACGAATGAAGATCGGCTGATCGGACGGTTCACCTTCCGACACCGCCATTACTTCTATTCTCGGAAGTTTGGCCGCCTCGTTTGCCAACGCCGACACCTTGGCTTGAAGCTGTCGCGCTGCCCTGCGTTCAGCCGAATTGTACTGCTCCAGTGGCCGGCGCCGCGGTTGCCACGGTCCCAGTGGGCTTTCCAGCAACTTGTTGACCCGGACTTTCCAGTCTGAAGATGGCTCCATCCCGGACACCTCACTCAGCACGGTTGCCATCAGCCGCACCAATTCGCGATCCGTCGCGGGCCTTACCGCATTGAGTCGAGCGACCAGGGCCTCAGAGGGCCGGCTGGTGGTTTGCCACGCCTCCAACCGCTCAGCCCACGGCACGCCGCTCCGCCCAACCCAATTCCACAACGCGAAGAACGGGTCAGCCAGCGCGGCGCTCTGGAGGAAATCGGTCCATTGCTCAAGTGCCCCGTGGTCCAATTTATGTTCCTTCGCCAGGACTTCCGGTTCGACCACGCCCGCCCGCTTCCTGGCCGGACGCAGCAGCGCCCATTGGTCGATGTGCGACACCGCGCCACTGCGCTCGAAACGGATCGTGTGGCGCCCAGCATCCAGGTTGACCGTGGTCTCCAGATGCCAACGCTGAGAGTCAAAGCCCCAGCCTCCAGTGACCCCGCTGAGTGCCTTGTCTGTAAGTTTGGTACCGTCCAGCGAAAGGATCATGGGGCGTGCTTCTGCGGCAGCATAACGGACCATCAGAGTATGCGGACCAGGCGCGTCAGCGACCACGTCGTACTCGACGAAATAGCGCCCCTGGCCAGTCGGCGGGTCCGACACATACGTTGTCTCGCCGGACTCAAAAGCCTTCACGTTTCCGCGTGCAAAGTCCTCCGCTTCCACGGCCGGCAAAGGTGACGGATCGACTCGAGCCAACAGCCACCGATCAAGATGGGACATCACGCCGTCGACCTCAAAGCGCACGACGTTCATCCCTGCTCGAAATGGGTAACGCCCCTCAACGAACCAGCGTTGGGTGTCGGGTAGCCAGCTGCCTGTCGTTTCCCCCATGCTGCGTTCATTCACCAGCTCACCATTGATCAACAACCGTCCAGGTCGCGCGGACGCCGCCGCATAACGGAATTCGAGCTGGTAAGCACCTTCCGCGGGAACATCGACGTCATATTCCACCCAGACTGTCCCGCCGGAGCCAGCGTCGGAGATTATCCCGATCCCCTTGCCGTACGATTCGTGGTCGGCCTCTGCGTTCCCTCGATCAAACGCTTCCGCCTGCCGCGTCAACGTCTGCGTTCCGCCAGATCCCGTGTTCTGCAAATCGGCAACCGCCAGGTACGGCGGCGTCAGTAGACTACTCAACACCCCACGCCGCCTGGATGTCTGGGTATTCTCGCGCCACATCGCCACGCCGCGGCTATGCAGCAAATAACTTCCAATCGACTTGCGGGCGCCGTTCGCAATCCGTTCTTCGGCGCGACCGCGGACGACCTCCAGTCGCCGCTCCAACTCCGCCATTTCCAGATCCAATTGGGGCCGCCGTGGATCGGTCAACGTCCGCGTTTCCAGACTGCTGCTGCGCAGGATGCCTGCCAGCGCGTAGTAGTCCGCTGTAGGGATCGGATCAAATTTATGGTCATGGCATCGCGCGCAGGCAACGGTCAAGCCAAGCATTGCGCGACTGATCACGTCAATTTGTTCGTCGATAATATCCGCTCGCTTTTTCTCCTGATCTTGTTCCGCCGCGATCTTGATTCCTAATGCCAGAAACGCCGTCGCTGTGACGTGCTGGTTTCGCAACGCCATATCCCCATTGTCTGGTAATAAATCACCCGCGATCTGTTCCCGCAGGAATTCGTCAAACGGTCGATCCTCGTTGAACGCGTCAATCACATAATTCCGGTACCGAAACGCCAGCGGATATGGCTTGTTCTCATCGGCACCGTTGGAGTCGGCATACCGAACGACATCCAGCCATTTTCGTCCCCAGTGTTCGCCGTACTGGGGCGCTGCCAGTAGACGTTCAACCAGCTTGTGATACGCCTGTGGGGAGGTGTCGGAGAGAAAGGCTGCGATCTGGCCCGGGGTCGGTGGCAGACCGTGCAAACCAAACGCCAAACGCCGAATCAACTGCCGGCGGCCCGCCTTGGCGCCCGCCGACACGTTCGCGTCCTGCCGCTGCTGCTGGAGGTAATAGTCGATCCCGTTTCCTGTTTCGGGCAAGTACGTCGCTGGCGGGAGCGTTTCCTGCAATGGCCGAAATGCCCAGAAATCACGTGCCGTATCCCAGTCGATCGACGTTCCCTCCGCCGCGTTTGAGACCTCTGCGCCAAAATCCGCGGGCGCCGGAGCGCCGGCCTTAATCCAGTGGGAGAAATCTTCCAGCACCGTAGCCGACAACCGGCCGTCGGGCGGCATTTTGAAAGCGTCATACCGTAAGGCGGAAATAAGCAGACTCTTCTCAGGAAGACCCGGGACGACGGCGGGACCCGAATCGCCTCCCATTCGCCAACCGGCTGGCGAGTCAAGCCTGAGGTTGCCCTTGGGCGGATCGCTGCGCTGACTGTGGCACTGGAAACATCTCTCCACCAGCACCGGTCGAATCCGCGTTTCAAACAACTCCAGATTCTGCTGCTCGTCGGCCACCAGAACGATCGGAAACCCGCACAGCAGCCACCATGTCCACACCCGGGAAGCGCCAGAGTACCTGCCGTTCATAAGTAACCCAACGGAAGAAGCACACGTAGAGTCGAAATCACCATCAGAGAGAATAGTTTAACGCAAACACCGATGGCCGGCCCAGCGAAAATCACTCGGGTTCGTTTTCACACGCTGCTTCCAGACTCCGCCCCACGACGCAACGTGGTCGTAGGCAGACGGGATCCCATCGGCTAAGGTGAGTCCCGACGCGACACGCACATCATCTTCACACGCTGCGAAAAGGGTGGCCGATGTCCGATTGGTTGACAGCCCAACAACAGCGTCGGCTTCGGCGCGGATATTTGAAGGCAGTGGAAACACCGATCCCCACGCAGGTCGTATCGAGTGGCGAGTGCTACCCGCCACGCCAGACTCCCCAGCAAATGGAGGTGGAACAGCTAATCCAGGAACAGGCCCAGCCACAGGCGCGGCGTATCGGCCTCCCGGTCCATCAGTTTCTCCGTAGCCGCTGCGGAATGGCCGCCGCATTCATGGCGATGAACCGAGTGCATGGCAACCTGTTTGATGTCGGCACCGCGGAGGCAGAGGACCTGGCTGCGGCAGATGAACAACACGCCCGCACGTGCGACCAGTTCATTTTTGACGTGCATACCCACCACGTCCACGACGACTATACCTGGGAAGGCCAACTGTGGTTGCGTGATGCGGCCCGAGGAAACAACCAGGCTGGCGTCCCCTTTAATCCCAGCCTAGTCGAGCAACAGCTCGACCTTAAGTACTACAAATTCGACTACTATCTCAAAGACATGTTTTTTGACAGCGACACCACCTTGGCCTTGTTGAGTACCTCACCGTCCGTCGACCCGGAGAAGACGCTCCTCGACGATCGACAGATTACGGCCACGCGGGATCGCGTTAACCAGCTTGCCGGCACGCGAAGGATGTTTGCGCACGGTGTGATTTGGCCCTCGGTGCCAGGTTATCTGGAAGCGATGGAACCGGCCGCCAGGGAACTCAAAGTCGACGCCTGGAAAGGCTATACGATTGGCGACGTGCTGGGTGAGACTCCGAGTTTCGATGCGCCGTGGCGCCTCGACGATCCGGAGGTGACTTGGCCCACTCTGCAACGTGCGCGGGATTTGGGAATACCGAATATCTGCATCCACAAGGGGGTTCTCCCCATGGATTACCAGCAGATCCCCAACTGGGAATACGCGACCGTCGACGATGTGGGCGGAGCCGCCCAGGCCTGGCCAGACCTGAATTTCCATATTTACCATGCGGGCCTCAAAATGTGGACCGATGCCGCTGCGGTCAACCATGAATTCGAAGCGACAGGCAGGATTCCCTGGATCGACGACCTCGCCGAAATACCCGCGCGGTATGGCGTCACCAACGTCTATGCCGACATTGGACTTTCCTTTGGCGCACTGGCGATTACCCACCCACGCCTGGCAGCGGTCATGGTCGCGCGGCTTGTTGCGGGACTCGGCGCCGACCACGTGCTCTGGGGTACCGACTCGATCTGGTTCGGTTCGCCTCAATGGCAAATTGAAGCTTTCCGCCGCATCGAGCTGCCGAACGATTTGCAGGATCAGCTTCAGCTCGAGCCGCTTGGGCCCGCCGACGGACCCACCAAGAATGCGATTTTCGGTATCAACGCCGCCGGGCAATACGGCATCGAGCTCGGCACCGATGGCAAGCCGCTGGCGGACTATCCAGGGGACCACCTGTCGCAATTGAAAAAGGAATACCTGGCAGCGGGCGAAGAACGGGATAACCTGGTCTGGGGATGGATTCAGGATTCCTGACACGTACCGCCGGCGACGTGCCCTGCCCCCGCGATCACAACACCCAGCGGTCGATTTGCCCTCGCTGCCCGCAGCCGGTATTCTCAGGTAGCAACAGGTCCACGCACCGCACGGAAGCCAGCCGAATGGAAAAGCCCCGGAAACTCACCTGGGGCTCACTCTACACCGAAGTGGAGCTCTACAAATCGGCCGTGCGGCTCTATACCAAGCCGCTCTTCAACCCCGTGAAAGCGCGCTCTACGTCGAGTGACGAGAAAACGCTCTTCGACTTTGCCAAACGTGGCTTACAGAATCTTCATCACATCCACCGTGCCTTGTCAGCCCGGACCTTTTCGTTCCGCCCTGGCCGTGCCCACCATCGAAATTTCAATGGGAAGCAGCGCACACTCTATATCTACCCCTGGGAAGAACGTCTGGTCAGCCTCCTGCTGTACCGGACCCTCAACCGGAAGCTTGACAGCCAGCTTTCCACGTCGTGTTACGCCTATCGGTGGAGAGGGTACGGCGTCGACCGCTGCCAACAGGCAATTGCTCAGGCACTCCGCCGGATCCCTAAACCCTTCCATGTCATGAAACGGGACATCTCCAATTTTTTTCCTTCCATAGATCACACGATTCTAATCGACAGATTGCGGACCCTTGTGGAACCGGGTGATTATTTGTTTCAGCTGTTGTCCCAATGTGTCCGCTTCAGTTATCACGATCAGGGGGAGTTGCGTACAGCGAAACGCGGCGTCCCTTTCGGCACCGCGTCTGCCTGCCTGCTGGCCAACTTGTACTTGCTTGACCTGGACCGGCGCCTGGAAGCGATACCAGGAATCACCTTTTTTCGTTATGCAGATGACCTGCTGGTTATCTCAGCCGGCGAAGCGGGCCTCTGCAGTGCGCGGCGTGTTTTCGCTGACGAGATGGGCGCCCTCAAGTTGACCAGTAACCAGAAGCACGAAACCGAATCGGTACTCGGGCGGGCAAACGTCTCCGGCAAGGGAATCGGTGGCGGATTTCGTCACCTCGGCTTGCAATTTCGTGAAGACGGCTCAATCGGTCTCTCGCGAGACAAATTCCGCAAGATCCGCAATCTCTTCCGGTTCGCATTTCGTCGTCGGGAACGCAAGTTTCAACTCCGTCAGAGCCCGCGGTCGCGCGCCCAACTGGCAATCCAAATTGCGCAGCAAGTCTTGTCAAACGGCATTCGCAATGTGGCCATCATTGACTATTACCTCCGCCATATTACCGACGAGCAACAACTTCGACAACTCGATCAATGGCTGGCCGAAGAGGTTCTTAGCCGCGCCTTTCAGGGCGGCCACAAGAAAATTTATTTCAGGAAACTGCCCTATTCTGAACTGCGAAAGATGGGGCTTCCCTCACTAGTCCATCGCCGCCGTCTGATCCGACACGGCCATATCGAATCAACGTTTTTTGTCTGGAAATCACATCAATCCAAGCCGCGGTATGGGGCGAGAGCTGCCAGACCGGAGTCCACAGAGGCTGCGGTTTTCTCTCAGAGCCCCGAAGCAGTCGTCAAATCACCCTGGTGAGAGAGAGGGACGACCTGTATAGGGGTGTTATGGAACTCACCATCAATGCAAGCATGATGGTGTCGTTTACGGAGCTTTCCCCCATACGCGGTGGTTACAGGAGGCGCGGTTAACGATGGGCCTATTTGACCTGTTGAGGAATTTGTTCAACGCTCCCCCAGCGGGAGAGTTGGGTTCGGGCGCGGATAGCGTGCGGACCCACAGGGCGCCGCGCAATCCGATGCCATTCGATCCGAGCAAGTACCCAATCTCGGTAGAGTACGAGAACTTTCTCGGCGAACAAAAGACCTTCCTTGGTGATTGGCGAAGTCTCCGGACGCGACGACACCACATCTCGTTGTCGGTCGCTCCGACGGGACGGCGGATCACCTTGTCGCAAGACCGCATCCAGAACCTCGCTGAGGTCGCGACCGCGGTCGCGCGGCTACCGACCGGCCAACAGCGACGCATCATCGCCTTCCATAAGAATCGCGGCACCACTTCGCCGCTATACGAAAGCTTGCTGGACAATTTCCCTGAATGGCGGTGACCGCCGCTTTTTGGGCTTTTCCAACCATCACCTCTCCATCTGCGTCGGGCCGTGGTGTCGCCGCACCGAACTCAAAACCGACAGCGTTGGAAACTGGAACGCGGTGGACAGATACCTGAACTGACACCCCGTGATCTTGCCGCAAGGCCTCCCCGGCGGCGCACGACCCCAGCGACCTACTCAGGCATTCGCAGGGCGGATTCCGTGAGTTCAAGTTTATGGAAAGGCTGCCCGTCCTGGCCGACAAACTCGATCTGCAAGGCCCGATAGGCGACGCCGGCACTCGCGCGAATCAGCAGAAACGTGTGCGGCTTGCCAAAATCTGCTACCAACCCAGGGTGCGGCGCATTGGCGTTGCCAATCACGCCAGAATGGACGGGCGAAGTAATCAACTCGATAACCGGGTATCCCGCAGTATCCCGCGTATCGTGTCGCACCACACGCGACCGGTGCACGTCGCCGCCAATCAGGACGACACCCGAAATCCGCTCCCGCCCCAAAAAACGGAAAAGCGCGTCCCTTTCGTGAGGATACGAACCCCAATGATCCCGTTTTCCGGGCCGAACTGCCTCATTCCAGATCATCCCGCACGCCAGGATCTTGAAACGCGCCGTCGAGTCCCGCAACCCTCTCCCCAGCCACTTCCATTGTTCCGCTCCCAACAGCGATCGCTTCTCCGGGTCAAAGGGCGAGGGCTCGGTGCCTGCAAAGTAACGGGTATCTAGCAGGAACACTTCCACACCGCCAAAACGAAAACGGCTGTAGATCCCATGCTTCCCGTTGCCGTACGAGGCGTTCGCTCGGTATTCACCAAACGCGCGTCGCGCATTGGATTTCCCCGGCAGGTTCCCATCCGTATCATTGCGTCCGAAATCATGGTCATCCCAGGTCGCATAGAAACGGCGGCCGGCAACCAATTGGCGGAACGAAGGTACTGCGGCGAACTCGCGATAGCGCGATCGCTGTTCTGCCAACTGCGTACTGTCGATATACGGGGTATCCCCCAGCAGGACGATCGCCTGCGGGTCCGCGTGCAACATCCGTCGCCAGACCCTAGCTGACCCCTCGTCCTCACGCGCGCAGGAGGCAAAAGCCAGTCGGGTTTCGTGTCTCTGCACCCGCGGCTCCGTTCGAAAAGAGAAGCCACGTCCCGCCAGGCACTTCTTCCCAGCGACCGTGAACTGGTAGCTGTAGCGCGTCCCGGGCTGAAGCCCCTGCAGTACCCAATGCCCGCAACGATCGGTCTCGGCAGTTACCTCGTGTTCCGAGGAAACCGCCCGACCTCCCCCAACCGGTGTCGCCACCAAGGAACCACGTCCAGCCGCTGCCAATCGGGCCCACAACGTTGCGGTGCT
Organism: Planctomycetaceae bacterium; assembly: GCA_002724245.1. Classification (GTDB taxonomy): domain Bacteria; phylum Planctomycetota; class Planctomycetia; order Pirellulales; family Pirellulaceae; genus UBA9264. The sequence continues at coordinate 17,850 of PBOG01000063.1, read as the reverse complement.
GTCCGTCACATGGCCGACAAAAGGCCCATGTGTGATCTCTGCAGCCACGCGGGTTTGCTGGTCCCGAATGAACGACACAATACGGGTCGGATCGCGTAAGCTGTGGGGATGATGCTTGCCACCCTTTTTGACGATCACCTGCATCGACCCGCCCAGATCGCGATAGCGGCGGGCAAACTCGGCGGTGTGTGTTGCGAAGGGCACACTCTCGTCTGCGTCACCACACACGTGCAGGATCGGGATGCGATGGGCCGCCAGAGTTGCGACGCGGAACAGGGCATCGTGACCGGATCGCTTCGCCAGGCGTAGCGTCAGACCGTGAGCCGTCATCCAATCGGACACTTTCTCCAGCTCCGGATCACCCTCGTCACGGCCGGCGACGTAGGGTCGCAAACCCATCACAGGCGCGTCACCATAGATACACGACAAACGCGCCGGATACTTCAGCGCCCAGGCATAAATGATCAGTCCGCCCCGACTCATTCCCAACAGGGCCGGACGTGGCGAGAAAGCGTGTTCTGCTGTCAGATACTCATAAAGTTGCGACCACCGCCAGACCGCTTCCCCATTGCCCCACAATCCGGCCACGTCGCAGTAAGCGACATGAAACCCCTCCGCCAACAGCGCCAGCTCGGTCTGTGGTTCATGGCCCCAGAACCGTGCCCGCCAAATCCAGGGCCGGCCCTCCGCAACGTGGCGAGGAGTAACCACCCGACAAGCGACACCCCCTACTACCTCGAAGTCGTATTGTTGGTACCCGTGCCACTCTGACCGAGTGCCGGGAAACCCCGCGCCCCAGCTCGTTGACGTGGCCGTGCAGGCCATTGCCAGAACCAAACAAACGGCGGCATGCCGAACGGTACTCCTCATGGATCTTTCCCGCGTTGGCGTAGATTCCAAAACGTAACGACCGGTACACCCACAACGGTACCGCCACGTCTGGTAGGCGCATTGTACCCACGTGGCGTCGTCGTGTGGCGCTGTTAGTGCGACTCGAAGCCGGCAGCGCTGCCCACGGTGTATTGCGCTTCCGCCACAAAGAGCAACAGCTCCGACGGCCTGACCATGGCTGCCGCTTCTTCTGCCAGTCCCTCACGTTCAATGGTCTGCAGAACGATGTGCAATGCCTCGTCCGCGTTTTCCTGGTCGCCGAGTTGGCTATACGCCATGGCCAGGAAAACGCGATCATAAACCGATTGCCCGCCCAACGGGTCATCCCAGCGCTGCAGGTTGCGTTCGAAGGTCAGACGGGCGGCCTCATAGGCGCCCACGCGATAGAGGGCGACCCCATAGGTATTGACAATATTCCGGTCCTCACGACTGCCGCGCACGGCCTTCAGAGCGTCCGCCAGCGCCTGGGCGTACGCCTCAGGGTCACCATAAGGACTCTGCACGACTTCCCAGCTGCGTTCATTGAGGGCGGACGGACTGTTGCCGCCACCGCTGCCCAGCCGTTCCAGTTGTTTGAGGGCGTCGGCAAAACTACGCGGTGGAGTGGCTTCCCTGGCAGCACTGTCGGGTGCCTCGGGTGCCTCGAACTGGAACTCATTTTCTTCCGATGGCCGAGAGAACTCGGCTGGACCTCCACCCTGCCCCTCACCACCTAGCCCCATGAGGGCCATCAGAATCCCACCGCACCCGCAGCAGCCGCAAAACAACACCATCAACAACACAAGTGCAATCAAGATTTTCCCGCCGCCGCCACTGCGTCTTGAATCTGTCGGCCGGAATGGATGGGCCCAGGACGCCAGCGATTGCGGGCTGCGCGATTGGACCCAGACACGCCCCCGGCCGGAAAAGCGCAACAGCAGCTGATCCGAAAACAAGAAGGACCGTATCTTCCTTCCCCTGCTCAGCTCGTACTGCAGGGAAGGCTCCCACGCCACGGCATAACCGTTGTCGACGGTGTACTGCCCATCCACCTCGACTTCCTGAATATCGCCGTACCCATTAAAGAACAAAGTCCCCTGCCCCGTCACCCGCAGAACAAACAGGCCTTCGTTGAAAAACCCCTTCAGGCCGTCGAATTTGGTATCACAGGCGATGCCTTCTGTGGATGCCAGATAGGCGCCCTTCTCCAGGTAAAGTTCGCCCCCCGCCAGAGAATGTGCCACAATATGACCCGGTGAACCTGGCGCGAACGCCACCTGTCCGGGGCTACCTTCCGCGCAGTACGTATTCTGAAAAAAACTCTCACCGCTCAAGAGTTTGCGTTTCAGGCCCGCCAGCATGCCTCCCCGCGCCGCCGTTTCCGTCGTGATATTGCTCGACATCCACGCCATGGCGCCCGATTCCGCGACCACACGTTCGCCGGGCTCTAGATCTACCTCCACCGCGGAATACGTTGGCTGACACTGAAGTCGGTATTTCATTGATCGCTACCTCGCCGATGTGGCCGGCAATAGTGGGCCCAGGCTTGCTCCGAATTCCGTCGGATTATGTGACTGTGTCAACAGCCGCCCTTGACCGCTGAATTTCATTACCAGTCCTTCGCCAGCCAGCCAGGACTGGAACCACGACTTCCCCGCCTTCGTCACCTGGTACTGCAACCCACTCTCAAAAGCGACGACATGCCCCGTATCAACTGTGAGTTCACCGTCAACCTGGTTTTCCACCAGACGCCCAAACGCGCTCACCAGCAGTGGCCCCGCGCCGGACGCCTCTACGAAGAAAAGTTTCTCTCCGCCAAAGAAACCTTTCAGCCCCTGAAACTGGGTATCGAGTTGCACTTCCGGTGCGGACGCCAGGTAGCTACCGCCGGCACATAACCAATTGGTGTGTGGCTCAACCTCGACGACAAACACTTCACCCTGCTGGGTGGGCGCCAGCCCCACTTCGCCCGCTTCTCCCCGAGCGGCGTGGTAGGTGGACATAAAGAAGTTGTCTCCTGCCAGCAGCCGCTTCACGCCACCCAGCAGCCCTTTCGTGCGCCCACTACTACGGGCCGTCACGTCGACGGAAATATTCGAGGACGCGCGGTACAACGCACCGGACTCCGAGATGAAGCGTTCACCCGGTCCCAGGTGAACCAGCGCCGATTCAAAGGCGCCGTTTCCAAGGATCTCTATGTTCACGTCGTCCTCCGTTTGAAGTTTCCTTACCCGGACCGGCACGCGCGACGCGTTACCGGCAATAGCGGGCCAGCCAACCCGCCATCCCCGCGAGATGTCGCGTTTGCAGATACAGCTTGCCTGTGCCCGAGAACCGCATCACCAGCCCCTCCCCTGAGAAAAGCGTCTGCTTCAGCCCCCCCATACCGGTAATCTTGTAGGACAGGCTTGGTTCAAAGGCCACCACGTGCCCGGTGTCGACGATAAATTCCCCATCGACCTCCTTTTCAACCACTCCTCCATACCCATTGAAAAACAGGTCCCCCGTTCCGGAAACCTCGATCATGAACGCCCCATCACCCGAAAAGAAGGAACGCAAACCGCCGAAGCGCGTCTTCAATCCAAGTCCTGGTGTGCACCCCAGAAACGCGCCTGCCGTCAGCAGAAAGGTGTCATCCTGTAACTCCCGATGCAGCACCGAACCCGACATGGATGGTGTCAATGAGACGTACGCCATCTGGTTGGCAGTGTATTCCGAGACGAACAGCGATTCGCCGCCGAGCAACCGACGCAGGATCGACTTCAATAAACCGGCCGGAAGCCGAGTATTCAAATCCAGCCCGGCACTCATACGCGACATCGCGCCCCCTTCCGACCAGAAGGACTCACCGGGTTCCAGGGCGACCGTGAGATCCCCGTACGCTGGATTGCCGCTAATGTCAAATTTCATGTGGTTTTCCGCTCTTTTGCGAACGTCCTGTTTGGCGCGCCGCGTCAGGCCACCCCCACAGGACGCGTTAACCTAAGGCCTACCGCCATGCGTTGTCGAGTGTAAAATCCCAGCATTTTTACACACCCCACAAACCAGCTGCGGGCAAGCTCAGAATGGCTACTCTCTCCGTAGAGAGGCCTACTCATAGGCCCGGACGTAATGCCGGTGTAATGTGCGTGGTGTGAACGAAAAGATGCGCGCCGCACGCATGTGGAAACGCAGACGCATGGGCCGCCCCTGCAGCTGATGCAGATCCTTCTGTTCCTTCCAACGGAGCGAGTGCCGCACGGAATCGCTGGTTACCGGAATTGCCTCGTCGCGGCCAAAACCTTTGATCGGCTGTCCCTCGGGATCCAGCGCCTCGACTACGATCTCGCCTCCCTTGGCATCTGCATTCAACACCAGCGTATCACCTAGGAACAAGAATGGCCTGGTCGTCAGCGTGCCACCATCCGCACCGCTGTTGACTGAAACGAAGCCATCCACTCGCAGGGTCGCGAGTCCCACCCCTTTGCTAGGTTCTTTTGCATTGGGATCTTTTTTGGGCGGATCCCCGGTCCAGGTCCACCAGTGCTTGGCATTACTGCCTGAATAAAAGAAATAGATGCGATCGTCAATGACGATTGGCTCCGGGGTGTAATAAGGAATAACGTACCCCCAATCCCAGTCTTTGTCTCGCTTCCCGTAGGGGAGAAAGATCGCCTTCCTGGTCGCATCACTCCAATCGGCATCGCGATTCATTGACGCGTGGGTCATGGCTCCCCGGCCACCCACTCGGTTCCAGACGATCCCATCACGACTGTACGCCAACTGGAGATCCTGCCGGTCGGTCCACGGTTTGTCCGCCGGAATCGGCTTGAGCGATTCGTTGTGGTAGGCACCGATCGCGCCCAGATAGACATTCTTATAGGGCATAGGTGCCATTTGATAAAATTGTGTCTGTTGTACCGCATCCATTCGCGTCCGCCGTAACACCGTGATCTTCGGCGACCAGTTGAAGAAATCCTCGCTTTCCGTGCGGCTGATCAATCGCGTGTTGGGGGGACCAAAACGCAGAAACGCGACATATCTCCTGCGCTGCGCATCCCAGAACGGGCATATCTGCGTGTCACTGAAGGGGATCAACGGCAGTTCCTTGGACGCGGTCCAATGAATGCCATCGGGCGAAAAGGCGGCACTCGTCATCCACGTCGACGAAGTCCCATCTGGATTACAACTGAACAACATCTTGTACCGTCGTTGTGGATTCGTTTCTCGACGATCGAAAATGATCCCCGGGCATTGGAAGCCCTGGACTGCCGGATGCTGGACAAGATTCGACCCGGTCGCCTTGTCCAGCACAGGTTTCTCCCAGGTGACACCATCACGTGACGTTGCATAAAACAGCACCCCCGTCGACGTTCCCTCGGTTTTTTTCCACCCTTGATACCACATCCGAAACATCTTCTTCTGCGGATCATAATGCACCGTTCCGTACCCGGGAGCTCCCTCTTCAATAGGTGACGTCTTCACCAGGACCGGGTTCTGTTTATGCTTCACTGGCTGGTTGAGTTGCCGCCATGCACCCTCCATCGACTCGATCATCAGGTCATCGATAAAGAGTTCGGTACCCCGCAGCAGCCGCACGCCCCTCACCGTCGTGTCGTTCACATTCTTGAACAATCCAGCCGGTGCCTTCAATCCATAACCGACGAATTGCTCCTCGTTGAAGGCCGTGTCATCGAGTTTCGTTTCCTCTTCGCTATAGAGCGTGCTCGCTACGGTCATGACGCACGTCAACGCCAGGATGGACTTCTGTACCATAATGCCAGCCCCCAAGTAGTGTGATGCAATGGATGAACGTTGTATCCGGCAGATTCAAGTGTTCCGCATTGTACCAAACTGCTCCCGCCTTATCCGTTACAATGGCGGGTCGTCAATGGCTGAAATCCCGCACCATTTTGCCTGCCGGAGACCCGCATGCCACCCACGACACGCGCCCATGTTCTCCTGCCACTTTTGGCGCTCGCATTGCCATCCACGACGACGCCCGCGCAAACGGCCGGGAATCGAATAACGGACCATGCTGACCAGGTCATCGCAATCTGGGATTTTGCCAACCCCGCGCCCGGTATGTTGCGTGACATCAGTGGAAATGGGCACGATGGAAAACTGATTGGCGCCACCTGGGTCAAGGGCCCCTGGGGAAGCGCCCTGCGATTTCGCCGCGCCCAGCGGGACTACGTCGCGGTCCCTGACGCAGCCGCGTTGCACGTACAACCACCCTATACGTTTGGTGTCTGGTTCCGTACGACCAGCTCCCGGAACAACGCCGTCTACCTGCTCAAAAACGGTGGTACTTTTACGGGTTGCGGTCTCTATTACTATGGGGATTCGATGTCCATGTACGTCGACGCCAAAGGCGTCAACGACAAGCTGTACCACAACGGCAATAGCGCGCAGCACATACCCAACGGGGCATGGCACCACGCGGTCGCGAGTGTGGGCGATGGCAAACAGACCCTGTACCTAGACGGCAAGGTCTTTACGCAACGGACGATTCCCGGCGACCTACGAGTCAGTTACAAGGGTACCACTGGTTTGCAGCTGGGCTGCTGGCTTGGAAACGGTCATTTCGAAGGGATGATGGGAGGCGCATTTCTCCTCAAGACGTCCCTTGATGCAAGCCAGGTCAAGGGATTGTTCCACCACGGAAACCAGCGTTTCAACGCAGCGCACAAAATCGCCACAACGGGCAGGCCGCCTGTCATTGACGGCCTGCTTCGCGATGACTGCTGGCAGCACACGTCCTCCCTCCCGCCGCTGTTGCAGACCAACTACGACACCAGCCCAGCCACCGACGACACGCGCCTACGGGTCTGCCGCGACCAAGCGTATTTATACCTTTCCGCCCGCACGACATTGACACCCACCACCCGTGAACCAGGGCAAACCCGTGGACGTGACGATCCCCGTATCACCTCAGATGACCGTCTGGAACTTTTTCTTACCGGTCACCACGACCGCTACTACCACCTCGTGTTTTCTGCCACGAATTCCCTCCTTGACCAGGAGATCCTTTATGAGCAGGAAACGACCGGGCCGAACGCGGGACGTTTCACTCGATTCGCGCGCCTGGTTAACTGGAACTGCGTCGGCCTGCAGTCCGCGGTCCACACCGATGGCTCAACACGGACCTTCGAACTGGCGTTGCCCCTGACCCACTTCGGCACTGCGGATCGCCACAACTGGAAATTCAATGTGGCCCGCGGCCTGCCGACGCAACCCGCCAGCAGTTACTCGCCGCTGGTTGGATCGCTGCACCAACCAACGTTGTTTTCACGCTTGACGCACCAGGGAACTGACCTCCTGCTCGAGCGGCACCTGAAGCATTACGCCTCGCTCGATGTCACGCCCCGCGCCAACACCAATGTCGCTTTGGCCGCGGATCAGACACCACTGGTTTTCGCTGGCGACTACCTGCGACGGGGCACCTACACCTCTTTGCCACACTCCGCAGATTCCTCTGATCGCATCGAGCTCTTTGCCACGCCAGGCGAGTTTGAACCGGCAACGGTCTCGGTCCGCGCGCAGGCGGCTGCGCTCTCCCAGGTCCATCTTGCACTGGCCGGCGACCTGACCGGTCCCGACGGTGGCAAACTCCCCGCCGACCATGTGACCTTTCGCGTCGCCGAGTTATGGCGCAGACAAATGGACTCGCGAACACATATGTACATGGAGCGTTTTCTGCAGAAAGCGAATCCACTTGATATCCCACGGTACACCACGCGTCGGTACTGGATCACCGTCGAAGTTCCCGCAAACACACCACCAGGCATGTATGAGACCACACTCCAGGTCATCGCCAACAAAAACACCATCGCCTCCCTTCCCTATCGTGTGGAAGTGTTGCCCATCCAGTTGAGCCAGGCGCCCGGCATGGGGTATTTCATGTACCTCCCGACCTGGGGTGTTCCGCCCGAACTCCGCTCTACATCGCACCTCAAACGGATGTTCGTCGACATGCGGAAACACGGAATGACCACCGCGACATTGTACCCCTACGGGCTGCCTTTTGATTCCGTCATGGGCGCACTGCGTGATAGCGAGTTGATGCGCACCGATGTCCCGGCCATCTGGCTAGGTGCCGACGCAGTGGGTCCCGCGGAATGGAAACGCGTTCTCGACCTGGGACAAGCCCGCATGTGGCCGGAACTCGCCCTGTATTTACAGGACGAGCCGGGTAACCAGGAACGGGTGGACAACGCGAGGCGTCTCTTCAAGATCCTTGACCAATTTCGCCAGGACCATCCTGAGTACCGCGGCGTTCGCTCGACCACGGCAATCGGTACCAGTGGGATCAAGGCACTCGGCGCCCAGTACGACATCTGGATAGCGGGCGCGGGGTTTGGCCGCGAAATGGCCCAGCAAGCCGAGAGCATGGGAAAACTCCTCTGGTCCTATGATTGCAATCTGGCGCCAGTCGATGCGGAAAATGCGAGGTTCTATTTCGGCTGGTATTGCTGGAAAGCGGGTATCAAGGGAAGTGCGTTATGGGCCTATTCCGACCCTGGCAGCACGGGCGGCGACGGCTGGCAGAAAGCGCTAAAAAACCTCTCCGCGACCGAATTGCATTACGCCTTTGTCTGTCCCACGGCCGATGACCTGATCCCCACAATCGGCTGGGAAGCGGTCCGGGAGGGAATCGACGACCACCGCTATCTGGCGACCCTGAGGCAGGCCATTGAACGGTGTCGCAAGGGGGGACGGCCCAAGGCCGCAGCCACAGGACAAGGCGTCCTGGACGCGGTAACCAGTGAGATTACGTTAACAGGCTACCGGGCCGGAATTCTGGGAGGAAAGGCATCACCACATCGCCTCGGCACACACTATGACCGAGTCTCGCCCCAGCGTGACCTTCCCAAAGCCGGCTACAACCGTTGGCGCCGCCGCCTGGCCGACGCCATTATCGCCCTGCAGCAGCAGGATTAGCAGCGACGGCTCCGTATTCCGAACGTCGCCACCCTCCCGTGTCGTGCCCTGCTGCCTGCGTCAGCGACAACGCGTTGTCCGCTCGGGGAGCACGCTCACGCCAGCAGTTCGCGTACCACGCGACCGGATACATCCGTGAGACGAAACTCGCGTCCCTTGAAGCGATACGTGAGCGCTTCGTGGTTCAGGCCCAGGAGATGCAGCATGGTCGCATGCAGATCGTGAACTTCGACCGGATTGTCGGCCACGTTGTAGCCGAAATCGTCCGTGGCACCGTAGGTCACACCACCTCGAATGCCCCCTCCCGCAAGCCACACACTAAAACAATTGGGATGATGGTCCCGCCCGAACGTTTTACCACGATCCTGACCGTAACTGGTGCGTCCGAATTCACCACCCCACACGATCAACGTATCTTCCAGCAAACCCCGTTGCTTCAGATCCTTGACGAGTGCGGCACAAGGACGATCAACCTGGGATATTTTGGACTTGATGTTTCCAGTCACCTCCGAGTGATGGTCCCAGCCGCGGTCGTAGAGCTGAATCAAGCGTACCCCCTGCTCCACAAGTCGCCTGGCCAACAGGCAATTATTCGCGAACGACGCCATTCCAGGCTTCGCACCATACAGATCAAGGATGGCTTGTGGCTCGCGGGAAAGATCCATCAATTCCGGAACTGACGATTGCATGCGGTAAGCCAATTCGTAAGCGTTAATCCGCGCTTCAATTTCAGGATCACCGATCTGCGACTGTTTCAAACGATTCAGCCGATTGATGCCGCCCACGAGCCGCGCGCGATTGGTGCCACTGATCCCGGCCGGATTGGACAGAAACAGCACCGGATCGCCTTTGGACTGGAACTGAACACCTTGATGGCGGCTCGGTAGAAACCCGTTGTGCCAGTAACGCGAGGGTACCGGCTGCCCACCGTTGGAAAGCAACACGACGAATTCTGGCAGGTCAAGGTTCTCACTACCCAACCCGTAACTCAACCAGGAGCCCAGACAAGGCCGCCCCGACAGCGGGCTTCCTGTCTGCAGGAAAGTGACCGCCGGATCATGATTAATCGGTGTCGAGTGAATGCTGCGGATAATGCACATCTCGTCCGCCAAGGTCGAGATCTCCTTGAAAGCCACATTCATCTCCTGCCCACTCTCGCCAAATCGGCCCCACGTCTCCTGGTTCGCGGCCACCAGCAGTTTCGCCTGCCCACGCGTCATCGTGGTCAAACGCTGTTTGCCGATCACACTTTTGGGCAGATCCTGGCCGTGGTGCGGACGCATTTGCGGCTTGTTGTCAAACGTTTCCAGATGCGACGGTCCGCCTGACATGTGAAGGTAGATTACGCGTTTGGCGCGCGGCGCAAAATGCGGCCCCCGTATCCCCTCTACGGCGCCGGCCTGCGTCGGTCTGCCCGCCAGGAGCGACGCTGTGGCAACCGCCCCCAGCCCCAGGGACGTTCGGTTCAGGAAATTGCGACGTGTCAATGCATCCATGGTATTCACTCCGAGCACCGGTTCGTTGCCCGTCATTATTCGCGAGTAATGGTTTCATCCAGGTTCAACAACACACTGGCCAGCGCCGTCCAGGCGGCATGCTCAACGGTGTCCAGGTTTTCCGGTTTCACGGAGGCGCCCTGGCCAACCAGTTGTGCGGCCGCTGTTTTTTCCTGCTGGTACAGCGTTTTTTGTTGCTGCCAGATCTCCGCTAATGCCTGTCGTTCGGCCGCCGACGGTGACCGGGCTACTGCATGTTCGAACGCGTAGGACAGTTTCTCTGCCAACGTTGCACCTCCCGCCAACATGATCCGCTGGCCGAAAACGCGTGCCGCTTCCACAAACGTGGGGTCATTCAGCAACACCAGGGCCTGCAGCGGGGTGTTTGTCCGGGGGCGATTGACCGTGCAGAACTCGCGACTTGGTGCATCAAAGATCTGGAAAGTCGGATAGACCGTCGTCCGCCGCCAATAGGTATACAGTCCGCGGCGGTACAGATCCTCGCCACGACTCTGATCCCAGCCTCGGCCAATCTTGTCCGCGTAGTAATCCGCTGGCTGGTAGGGTTTGACGCTGGGCCCACCGATCTTCTCCGACAAGAGACCGCTAATCGCCAACGCATTGTCTCGAATCTCTTCCGCGGAAAGCCGAAACCGTGACGCTCTGGAAAGAAATCGATTTTCCGGATCGATGGTTTCAAAACGACCTGTGTGCCGCGCGGACTGTCGGTAGGTGGCGGACAACAACATGCGTTTCTGCAGCTGCTTGATATTCCAGCCGGATTCGATGAATTCCACAGCCAACCAGTCGAGCAAACGCGGATGGCTGGGTCGATCCCCCTGTGTGCCCAGGTCACCCAGCGTCTTGACCAATCCAACACCGAACAACTGCTTCCAGTAGCGATTCACCGCAACTCGGGAAACCAGTGGATGCCGTGGATCACTCATCCAGCGTGCCAATCCAAGGCGATTACGGGGCTGCCCTTCCGCCATGGGTGGGAACAACGCCGGAACGTCCGGTGTGACTTGCTCACCCGGATTCTGGAAGTCACCCCGCATCAAGACGTACGCCGGAGTTGCCTTCTCCTGTTGTAACATTACCATCGTCGTGGGAACCGACTTGGTGGCACTGGCCACGATGGCCCCCAGTTCCTCCTCGCGGCGTGTCAATTTTCCGACCTTGGGGTCCGCGGTGAAATAGACCTGCTCGGAGAAGAACGTTTCCATCTGTTGGGTCTGGGCAGAATCCCAGTTGGCGTGGGGCACGCGGGCGATCGCCAGAATTGCTGGCGGCACGGCCTCGAATTTGGCCGAGACGTTGTATTTCCCCGCCAGGTAACCCGTCAGGGCCCCCAACTCGCGGTCCACCAACCGCCGATCGAAGACCATGACTTCCGCAAATTGCGCGGCAGTCAATTCGCCACCGCCGTTATTCGCACCGATCGTGACCGGGTTCGGCGCCTGCAATTCAAAAGGATTCAAGGCCGGTTTGCCCTCACCCACCGGCTGACCGTCCAGATAGAGACGTATCTGGTGCTGGCCACCCTCTTTGGTGATCACCGCAATCTGTGGCCGCTCAGTCACCAGTTTCTGGCTGCCAACCACGTCTGCGCCGTGACCATTGAAACCCAGAAACTGACTGGTCCCCACTTTCCACATGCCGCGCCGTTTACCGGACTGTTCCACACCCCACATGAGCAGCATTTGCTGATTTTCGAGGTGCTCGTGTCGCAAAACCACCAACATCGTGAAGTTTTGCTGGAGGCGTTCACCCCCTGCCAACGTGCGCAGAAAATCATCTTCTCCATCCAAACGAATTGCCGGTTTCCCGTTAAACGCAGCTTTGGAATACGTCGGGGTCCCGTGCGCAATGGCGTCGAGACCATTCCCCGAACGGTCATGCCAGGTCCCAACCACAGAGGGAGCGGCAAAGCCTGGCTGGTCGGCATCGGGTATTCGGTTTCCGTCCAGATCGTCGGCCGAAAGCCAAAGAATCAACCCCTCCTCAGTGACGCCCGCCGGTCGGCCTTCCCTGAGGTCAGCCGCCCAGTCCATCAACGCGCTTTGAAAACCAGCCGTATCCGCCAGCAACGCTCTTTTCGCCGCGGCCAATTGCTTCACGACGCCCTCATGCTCAGTTTTCGCAGTCTCGACGCGCGACAGGTATTGAGGTGTTTTGACCTCCAGCAACGGTGGGAGTGGTTTGTTGTGGAACCCCCCCGGCCCGCCGGCTCCGACCTCTCCCTGCACGCTGTTGAAGAACGCGTAAAACTGGTAATACTCCCGTTGGCTGAGCGGGTCGTATTTATGATCGTGGCATTGTGCGCAGCCGAACGTCATGCCGAGAAACACCTGCCCGGTGGTATTCGCCCGGTCGATGGCGTAAGCGACATAGAATTCGTCGGGATCCGCGCCCCCCTCTTCGTTGAATGTCACGTTCCGGTTGAAACCGGATGCGATCTGCGACTGGACGGTGGCGTTGGGCAGCAAGTCACCCGCCAGGTTTTCCAGGATAAACCTGTTAAACGGCATGTTTCCGTTGAACGCGTTGATGACGTAATCACGGTACAACCACATCTCCCGATCGCTGTCGGCGTGATACCCGTTGGTGTCGCCATACCGCGCCAAATCCAGCCAGTCTTGTGCCATCCGCTCGCCGTACTGTTTGGACGCCAGCATGCGTCCCACCATCGCCTCGTACGCATCTTTCGCTGGATCCTCCACAAAGCGTCGCACCTCTGCCGGTGTTGGCGGCAACCCGCGCACATCAAGCGAGACGCGTCGGATCAAGGTCACCCGATCTGCAGCCGGTGACGGAGCCATTTCGTGTTGTTCCAGCATGGCCAGGACAAAACGATCAATCTCGTTCCGCGTCCATTCCGGTCTGTTCACCAACGGCAGGCCCGGGCGACGCGGGCGTTCCCATGCCCAGTGGCCACGATACGCTCCTCCCTCAGATACCCACTGCGACAGCAGCGCGACTTCCCGGGGTGCTAGTGCAGATCCACTGTCGGGAGGTGGCATCTTTCGCTGCGGGTCAGCCGACCGAACCCGTGCAAGCAATTCGCTAGAGGCAGGGTCGGCGGACGAAAGCAACTCGGTGACGCGGTCACCTGGGCGATCCAGTCGCAAGTCGCCTTGCCGTTGGTTCGCATCCGGGCCATGGCAAGCAAAGCAATGCTTGCTGAGGATCGGCAGAATATCGCGATCGAAATCAACCGATTCTGCCCGCACCGCCGCCAGGCACCAAAACCACACTACCAGACAGACAATTCGTTTCATGAGATCTCATCACCACGTTGGTATGCTAGTGGGCCAGGCTCAACGCTGCCTGGTTTTCCTGACGTGAGTCGCCAATACGCTGGCTATTCTAATCGACCACCGGGCCCGGAGAAACGGCGATCGTGCGGACGGGCGAAGTTGACGGGGCCCTGCCTTTTTCCTACCGTTGTCGGCAGGGCTGTCAGGTCATGGGAAACCGCCGGCAACCTACGCCGATTTGCACCAAAGATTCACCGTGCGAGGGAAGCGGGATGGGGATCGAAGCTGCCTGCCCTGGTTGTGGCGCCGCTGTCGAATTCGACCTGGCCAATTCGCTGGTGGTGGTCTGCGCCAGCTGCCACAACCTGGTGGGAAGGGCCGACGGCCACTTTCACGATTATGGCAAAGTTGCCGAGGTGACGGACATTCCGTCCCCCCTGGCCGTAGGTGTGCAGGGAACGCATCGCGGCAAACCGTTTGTGGTGACCGGCCGCATCCAGATCGAGCACGCGGCCGGCGGCATCTGGAATGAATGGTACCTGGCATTTCGCGACGGCCAATCGTGGGCCTGGCTCGCGGAAAATCAGGGGAACTACTCCCTGACGTTCCGGAAAAAAGTACCCGGCCAGGCGACCCTGCCCCATCCCGACCAATTGGATATCGAAGAGGAACTCACCATCCCCGGGGCCGGCCGGATGCGGGTCGTGGAAATCGGCCAGGCCACCACCATCGCAGCCGAAGGGGAACTTCCCTGCCAGCCTCGCCCTGGTGAGCCCATCACCTACGCCGATCTCTCGGGATCCGCAGGGAAAGTGGCAACCCTNGACGGCAGCGANGCTCCGCCCGTTCTGTATCACGGCCATTCGGTGACCCTGGCGCAACTCGNCCTGGCNGANCTGGAGGCAGTGTTCCACCAAAAGAACCAGTCCGCCGCGGTCCAGGTCGACTGCCCCAGTTGTGCCGCGCCGCTTACCGTACAAACGCCTGACCAGTCTTTGCGGGTCACATGTGGCACCTGCGACGCGCTCCACGATTGCGACCAGGGCCACCTGGCCTTCCTGGCGAAACTCGACCAGCCTCAGGCAAAACCGAAGATTCCTCTGGGAACGACCGGCACCCTATCTGGCCAAACTTTCACGGTGGTCGGTTTCCTCCAGCGTCAGGTCACCTGGCAGGGCACCGTCTACCCCTGGCACGAATATCTGCTCAGCTGCCCCGGCCAGCCGTTCCACTGGTTGATCGATAGCGAACGGAATTGGAGTCTTGGGACCGAGATTCCCGCAGGCCCCATCCAGTACCGCGCCGGTGCGCGGCGCATTTGGGCGAGCGGACGTTCCTACCGGCTCTATGACAAATCGGTCGCGGAAACGGTGGTCGTGCTGGGCGAGTTCTACTGGAAAGTGCAAGTTGGTGAGAAGGCCCAGACCACGGACTACATCGCCCCCCCCTGGAGCCTTTCGCGTGAATCGCACCATGTCACCGACGGCCGGACACGCCAACAACTCCTCAAGGCAGCTACAGCCCTCGAGCAGGAGAAGCCAGGAGGCGGGGCGCTGCGTCCCCAGAATCCCCTCCACCGCATGAATCGCCGCCAGTTGATCAAATATCTGGAGAACGCCTCAGGCCAACCGACGACGCGCGAAGTGCATTACACAGCGTGCCGTTACATCCCGCATACCGCCGTCGCGGACGCCTTCGCGGTCAAACTACGACGTCCCAGCAAACGGCGTCCAGGCAGGCTCCAACCGAACCTGCACCTATCCTTTACGCACGTGCTGCTGTTATCGGCGTTGTGTGTCGCGGCCGTGCTGGCGTGCATGATCACGCACGTGACTGCGCCACGGCGCCTCGTCAAAAAAACCTCGATCGCCTTCAACAAGGCATCCCAACGGAGCTTTTCGAAGCGCAACGGTTCATTCAGGCCCTCCGACAAGGTGGCCACCGAGTACCTCGAGTCAATCAAGCTGAACGCCCGGCAAAATATTCGCATTCGCTGCCTTGCACGTACGGTGAACAACTCATGGGCCTATGTCGACGGCCATTTGTACAATGAGGAGACCGGCGTTGTCGTTCCCTTTGGCGTGGAAATGAGCTACTACCACGGCGTGTCCGGTGGTGAATCCTGGTCGGAAGGCAGCCGTGACTCCAGCGTTTTTCTGTCGGCGATCCCCGCCGGCACGTATTCAGTCCGTTTATCGGCCCAACGCTCCCACCGCCAAACCTCATCGATAGACGTCGAAATCCACCAGGGCGTACCGCGCTGGACCACAACGTTTTTGCTCTTGGGCGCGGTCCTGGCGTTAGCATCCTACCCTGTATATCGCTATTTTGCCTTTGAAGTGGCGCGCTGGTCCGAAAGCGACTACAGCCCCTATTCCAATTCCTCCTGACGGAGTCGATGGCGATGTTCACCAGCAATGCGTTCGCGGCAAAATGGTACGGCCTCGCCGGTGCGATCCTGATTGGATCGTACGTAACCATCAACGCCCTCGGTTACGAGCCCTTCGCACCCTCACACCAGAAAATATCCCCGGCCAAGATGCGGCAGGCGGGTGGCGCACGGGCGTATTTTTCCAGTCCCGCCTATTACCGCGGCGGGAAATAGTGACAGGCGTGCTCCCGGTCATTTTGACGCAACGTGTACGCCAGTTCGTCGAAATCCCCCCTTGGCCGTTCCGCTCTCTCCAACGTCCTCTGCAATCCCAAGCGGTCCACCCGGGCTGTACGGCTCGCATCAACGGCGACCACGACGCCCCCCCCTTATCGGAGGGGGCTGCCTATCAAATCCACTCAGCGCGTTCCGGATTCAACGCTGATTGGTCTACAATAGCGTTTGCTTAATGGCTACGATCAAAGCGGTCGCGGTCACACGTGCAGCCCTTTTCCCACTCGACCTACGCGAGGCAATCCATGAAGCCAAAACCTACGCGTCGCTCCTTTCTCGAAGCCGGCTCGTTGCTGTTGGGCGGCCTTACGTTACCCGACTTGTTTCGCGCGCGCAGCCGCGCTGCGGAGGCCGGGCGGCCTGTACGTCATACGTCCGTGATCCTGATCTGGCTCCAAGGTGGCCCGAGCCACATGGACACCTACGACCTGAAACCAGCTGCACCGCTGGAATACCGGGGTGATGTCAGCCCGATTCAAACGGCCGTGGAGGGCATGGACATCTGCGAGCTGCTGCCACGTCACGCGCAGGTCGCGGATCGATTTAATTTGATCCGCTCCATTTCCCACGGATTTGCTAACCACGCCGGCGGCGCCGGTCGCTTCCTCTCGGGTTACAACCCTCTTAAGCCACTCGACCCCCTGGCCCAGTTTCCTTGCCTAGGTCCGGTCGTTTCCAAGATGCTGCAGGGGAAACGCGACCCCGATATGCCAGTCTATGTGGCCGATTCCAGGAACGTCTACGGTGGCGGCGCTGCCGCGCTCGGTTCGGCCTATCTGCCCTTCGTGGTGGGCGCGGATCCCAACGCCGCGTCGTTTAAGGTAAACAATCTCGCACTCGCTGGGGATTTGCGTACCCGTCTCGACGACCGTTCCGCCCTGTTGCGGGCCATCGACGGCCTGCGGCGCGATGTCGATCACCAGGACAACATCGCCTCGCTCGACCAGTTCAACCAGCAGGCCATTAACCTGCTGACTGGCGAAAAGGCAGTCCGGGCATTCGACATTAATCAAGAAGACCAAGCGACGCGTGACCGCTATGGTCGACACAAGTGGGGCCAACGCGCGCTCTTGGCGAGGCGGCTTGTGGAAGCAGGCGTCAGCTTCGTGACCATGCAGATGCAAAATCCGAGTATTCCCGGTGGTATTGGCAACTGGGACATCCACGCTGTCAACGGTCATCTGTACGACGACAACCGCGCGCGGCTGCCCGTCTTCGACAACGCGATCGCCGCGCTCGTCGAAGACCTCTACCAGCGTGGCCTCGACGAACAGGTGATGCTGGTAGTCGCCGGCGAATTTGGCCGGACACCTCGCATCAATCCGCAAAAAGGTACCACCTCCAAGGTGATCCAACCGGGTCGCGATCATTATCCGGGCGCCATGAGCGTGCTGGTCTCCGGCGGCGGCATGCGCACCGGCCAGGTGATCGGTTCCACGAACGACAAGGGGGAACACCCCCAGGACCGCCCCCTGGACCCCAACAATTTGCTGGCAACCATTTACACCCACCTGGGAATTGACTACCGCGAGATGGTCCCCGACCTCAGCGGGCGTCCCGTGCCTTTGATTCCAGATGGCGAACCCATCCAGGAACTGCTGTAATGGCGGCGCGGGGGTGTTTGCCACGATGTGGC
>PBOG01000062.1 GCA_002724245.1 Planctomycetaceae bacterium | reverse complement strand
GGATCTGCACTGGGGGGGCATGCTCGCTTTTGGTCCTGACGGATATCTTTACATCGGGTCCGGAGATGCCGGTCCCCAAGAAGATCCGGAAGGCCACAGCCAAGACTTGAGCCTGTTGCTGGGATCGATCCTGCGGATCGATGTCGATCGGCGGGAAGACGGCAAAGCGTACGCCATTCCGGCCACCAACCCTTATCGGAAAGCGGGTCCCAAGATTCGACCCGAGATCTGGGCGTCGGGTTTTCGTATGCCCTGGCGATTCAGTTTCGACGGCCCTACCGGTGACCTCTGGGTCGGTGACATCGGCCAGAATCTGTTTGAAGAAGTTTCCATCGCCCGGGTTGGCGAAGACCATGGCTGGAACGTCTACGAAGGCTTCACAAAATTTTCCGAACGCTATCGACGCCAGGGAGCCCAATACACCAGCCCCATCGTCTCCTATCGGCGCAAGCTTGGCGTTTCAGTAACCGGCGGGTACGTCTATCGCGGTAATCGCAGCCCTTCGTACCGAGGCGTCTATATTTTTGGTGACTTTGAATCCAAGAGCATTTGGGCGCTAACCCAGAGGGATCGCAAACTCCAGAAGATCCGCCGCATCGGCGAGTCTCCCGAAAAGATCTCCTCCTTCGGTATCGATGCGAACGGCGAACTGCTACTGGTCGGTTACGAAGGGACTTTGTTCCGTGTCGTCCTCGACGACTCGGTCTTTGAGTAATCCCTGACAAACAGACGACCCGGGTGCCCAGTTTGCACCACGTGCTCGCTTGTTCCTTCAGCTCGAACCATGAACGTCCTCTGTCCCTGTCCCAGAGACACAACCCACAAGGAACTGCTCTCGTGAAGACTGCCCCTACTGCTGGACCGCGGCAACGACTGCAAAGTGGCCTTACCTGCCTGACCATCGGGTTGCTGGCAAGCCTGGTGATGGGGTTCATTAACACCGCCCAGTCCGCCGAAACAAACTACACAGTCCAAATCCAACTGTTGCCCGCGGGCTCAGCAGCCGCCCGCGTCCGCGTGATCGGCAGCGACCAGAAGTTCTCCGCGCCGGCCGATGCGGTCGTCCGCAAGACAACGCGTGAGGAGGACTACTTCTACGCCGACGACACCTTCACGGTGAACGTCCCCAGAGGAGTTACCCATTTCTATTTCTCCGCCGGCCTGGAATCGATTCCCTATCATCTCGAAATAGACGTCCAATCCGACACCACGCTTCCCGTCCCCATCAACCGCTGGATCGACATGCGCGCACGGGGGTGGTACGGGGGCGACTCACACGTCCATTTGCACACGGGGGGGCCCCTGGCAGTTACGGTCAAGGACGCACTCGTCGCCGCGCGGGCCGAAGGACTGTACTATTCCAATCTGTGTGTCTCCAACAATGTCGGAGACGACATTCGCGACGCTCCGCTGATTACCGGCAAGCCTCATCCACTATCCACGGCTAGCCACCTGCTGGTATTTGGCGAAGAGATGCGTAGCTCAATCTACGGCCACATGCAATTCTTCGGTATCCGCGAATTGGTTACGCCCCAGTACACCGGTTTCCTCGACACCCCCAACCACCACGACTATCCGGCTAATTACACCATGGCCGCCGAAGCGGTCCGCCAGGGAGGCATCGTCACCTACGGACACCCGATGTTCAAAGATCAACCACTCCCCTTTGGTGACGACCCCACCGCCGATAATGGAGCTGCTCGGGAACTCCCCGTTGACGCAATCCTGGGTGTCGCCCATGCGGTCGACTTGATGTCCTATAACAGCGATGAAGATCGTTCTGCGGAACTCTGGTACCGGTTGCTTAACTGTGGCCTGAAGCTCGCGGCCTGTGTCGGCACCGATGCGTTGCTCGATCGGTCTACCGACCCGCTGGGTGGTAGTCGAGTCTATGTCCAGGTCGACGGATCGTTGACCATGAACAAGTGGCTGACAGGATTGAAGCAGGGGCGTTCGTTCGTCACCAATGGTCCGATTCCACAGCTAACAATCGACGGCCAGGGCCCCGGTGACACTTGCCAGCTCAAAGAACAAAAAACGGTCCGAGCTCACGTGACCGTCGAAAGCTACACTGTATTTGATCGTGTGGACCTGATCGTCAACGGCGAAGTCGTCCATACCCACAAGAGCCCGCCAAACGCCGGGGCCAATGGCTTTCGAATCAGCCGTTACCATGTCGACCTGCCCATCACACGCAGCAGCTGGGTCGCGGTCCGTGTCCATGGCCCCGACCATCCGGCCATCTTCGATGGCCCCGCCTGGGCACACACCAGCCCGGTTTATCTCTCACTGCAACAGCAACCGATCGTCCATCGCGCAGACGCCGCGTATTTTGTGGATTGGATTGGCCGGTTGTTGCGAGTCGTCGCCACACGGGACCGCTACGCCGAAGCGGCGGACAGACAACGTGTGGAAAAACTTTTCCAGCACGCGCAGCAGAAGTTTCGTCAACTGGCCGAATAACCGATTGCAGACGGCTTTCAAAACAACTCACTGAGGATGCGCCCCTCATCCAACAACTGGAATGCGCGCCCCGTGCGATCAGTCGCAGTCAGATCATCAATTCCCATTGCATGGTAGACCGTCTTGGCCACGTCTTCAGGCGCCACCGGCAAATCGGCCGGATAGGCGGCCACACGATCCGAAGTGCCAAACGTCTGGCCACCACGAATTCCGCCACCCGCCATCAATACGCTCATGGCATGCGTCCAGTGGTCCCGACCGGCACCTTTGACGCCGCCGCTACGCGGGTCGCCAATCTTGGGCTTGCGTCCCATTTCACTATTCACCAGCACCAAGGTTTGATCCAGCAAACCACGGTCGTTCAAGTCTTCCAGCAACGCGGAAAACGCCTGATCGAATTCGGGCAACAGTACATCGCTGAGACACTTAAAGTTATTTCCATGGGTATCCCAGCCACCGCCACTCTTGCAGTTCTTGGCTTCAGCCAATTTCTTGTTGCCTTTCCAGAACACACTCACGAAAGGGACTTCCGCTTCGACAAGTCGGCGGGCCATCAACATGCTGATGCCATTGAGCGTCTCGCCATAGCGTTGCCGTAGTGCTGGAGACTCACGTGAAACATCAAACGCGTCTTTGGTTTGCGAGCCACTAAGCAGTGAAAACGCCTGCTGCTGTTGGCTGTTCAGTGTGGCCACACTACGAGAACGATCAAAGTCTCGTTCCGCAGCGTTGAGCGTGGCAAGTAACTCCCGACGTGACGTCAGACGATCTACCGACACCTCACCCTGCAAGGCAAACTCAGGGGCAGCAAAATGCAGCGGGTCCTCTGAGTCCCCCATCAGATACAGCGAATCGTGCGCGGCTCCGAGCCGGGCCGCGAACTGGCCAGGGCGTGTGTAATCCGGGGCTCCGGGCTTCAACGGTAACGCGATTGACTGGGGCAGGTAAGGATGGGTGGGCATCTTGTACCCCACAACCGACCCCATGAATGGCCAATCGGTGGGACGAGGCTTGCGGCTGTTCAACAACGCGGGAAAGCTCGGGTCAGGCGCCTTGCCTGTCAGGTTGTAATAGTAGCCGGCGTGATGATCGCCGGTGCCGCGCCGGTAGTGCCCCAGGGAGCGTATTACGGCCAGATGATGGGCTTGTCTGGCGAGCTGTGGCAAATGTTCGCACAGTTGAATCGCCGGGGCCGACGTCATCTGAGGCTGAAAGGGACCGCGAAATTCAACCGGTGCGGCAGGTTTCATGTCCCACGTGTCGATATGCGAGGCTCCACCGCTCAACCAAATCAGAATCGTCGACTTGGCCTGGGACGCGACCGGGGTCACCCCGCCAGGTGTCTGGGCCAACGGGCGACCCGCCAGTGGCATACCACAGAAACCCAAACCTCCGGCCACCAGGAAAGTCCTGCGACCGTGTGCTCCCTGCAATAAACCATGCGGATTGATCGTCGACGAAGATTGCTGCGGTATCATGCAAAACTCCCAACCAGGGGGTGGCAAGGATCGACCGGTACTCTCATTCTAACCGAAAGCAGGCATTCTGACCGAAAGCAGGTTTCCAGCAAAGTCGCTCCGGGACATTTGTTTTCCTGCGACGGCAGACCAACCCACACAACCTGCCGATGGGCGGTTCGTCAACAGTAAGTTCTCGACAGCTAACACGAAGGTTGTACGCGCCAGCGGTCTGCCCCTAAACTGGATCGACATCCCAACGCCCAGTCGCCCACCTTTTCCTGAGTGGAACCACCGCCGCTATGGACGAACAACTGCAACGGATCCATCGTTCTAGCGGACAAACAGACAAGGTTCAGCATTTCGGTCCTTATCAAATTGAACCACTGGTGACCGAATCGGAAGAGGGTTCCGCCACCGTCTACCGAGTCTACCTGGCCGCGAACCAGCACACCGAAACAAGTTACCACGAAATCGCGGAGGAATTCTATTTCGTATTGACTGGCACGGCCACGGCCCTGCTCGATGGTGAACCGCAGCCGCTGAAACCTGGCGACTTCTTGAGGCTGCCACCCGGTACACGACACGCGTTCATCACCAAAGACGAGCCGTTGACGATGCTGGATATCCACGTCCCCGGATGTCGACCGGGCAGGGACACCTATTTCGTACAGCCCCCTCCCGACACAACAGCCTGAGTTCCGCGACAACCGCAGCTGCTGGCAGCGTACTTTCAGTGATCGCGTTGGTCCCAAGGCATGGGAATCGTCGGTGGCTGACGGTGGTGTTCCCGGCGCTGGTCCCGAGGTCGGTCCTTGAACCAGCTCACCAGCTTGACCAGTTGCTTGACCGCTTCCTCATACGCACGACGCCCTTTCTCCACAGTCGCCAGTTCGCAGTCTCCCATCACCCCCGATTCCGTGTAGCTACTGGTCCAGGAAACGACTGTTCCAGGCCCTTCGGCAAACAGGTCAACGTACATGAAGGGACTGTCTTCCCCGTTGAAACTGACGTAGTCACTCTTTACACGGTCTTTACGCACATGATCTTCGTCGAGGTACAGGTAAAGCGACGTTTCCAGTTCCCCAGCATGGGCACATCCCCCCGGGATACGTCCTTCCCGCCAACCCGGCAGGAAACCGGGATCCACGGTGAGTAGATTCCACCACGCAGTACACATACACTCCGCATCTGTTTCAAGATTGGCGCGGCGCGCGACGAGGTTCAGGTTCGGCATATTCGAACCGTGGCCGTTGAGCAGAATCACCTTCTTGAAACCGTGATACGCCAGCGACTTGACAACATCCAGCGTGTAATTGATGAAATGTTCGTAGTGGCCATTAATGGTGCCCGGAAAGTCCATCACGTGCCCGGTATAGCCGTACGAAACTACCGGCAGCACCTTCATTTTGTCTGGTATTTGGCTGCCGGCGCCGTTGGCCACGCCAGTCGGGCAGACCAGGTCGACATCGAGCGGCAAGTGGGGGCCGTGCTGCTCTACCGCCCCACAAGGTACTACGCAAACTTGTCCCAACTCCACCGCGTCGTTAATGTCTGGCCAGGTGAGTTTTTCGTAGCGGTGCGTCGTCGTTGCGGAAATCGGCATGTAGAATTCTCCCTTGCGGTCTGAACAAATACAACAAACGAAAACGATCAAAGACTACCCCAGAAGTGTGTCCATCAACACACCCCGGAGCTACCTATGCAAATCACCGATGTACAAGCTTATGTGCTGGCGCTTCCTGAAATCACAACCGCTTGCGACGGAACGCAGGACACTTGCTTGATCCGCGTTGACACCGATGCGGGAATAACCGGCTGGGGTGAAGTCGATTCCTGCCCCAACGTCGTCAAAGCAGTTGTCGATGCTCCCCTCTCGCATCAAATTTGCACGGGATTACGCCACGCGTTACTAGGCGCTGACCCCTTGGCCATTGAAGTCTGCATGCAGCGGATGGATCAGGCAACGAACTACTATGGTCGTACCGGCGCTGGGTCACATGCCCAGGCGGGGGTCAACATTGCCTTATGGGACATTCTCGGCAAGGCATGTGGCAAACCGGTTTACCAGTTGTTAGGGGGACCCTACAAGACGCGTTTCCGCGCCTATTGTTCGATTCTCTTCGGCGACACACCACAAGAGACGGGCGAACTCGCGGCGCATTACCGGGCGCAGGGATTCACCGCGATTAAATTTGGCTGGGGACCGATGGGAAAAAGTGAAGCCAGTGACCTGGCGCTAATCCGTGCGGCGCGCGAAGGAGCCGGTGAAGAAATCGATGTACTCGTCGACGCTGGCCAGGTGTGGGACTGGAAAACCGCCCTCAAACGCGCGCAGCAGTTCGCCGATTTCAATGTATTCTGGCTAGAAGAGCCGCTGCGCCCCGACGACGTGGAAGGGTACCGGAGGCTGACCGCGGAGAGTCCAATACCAATAGCCGCCGCGGAAGCAGAGTCACGTTTCGACGAGTTTGAACGTCTCGTGGTGGACGGTGGACTGGATTGGATTCAGCCGGACCCAGGCCGCTGCGGGATCTCAAATTTTGTAGAAGCGGGCCGGATGGCATGCCGTCACAATCGCCGTGTCGTCAATCATAGCTTCAAGAGCGGTGTCACGCTGGCGGCCTCGCTCCACGCCCTGGCCGCGGTTCCCAACACGGAAGTTTGTGAATTCTGCATGGCGGATTCACCTTTGCGACATGAACTGACCAATGAGATCTTTGCCATCGACGAGACCGGGTACGCCACCGTTCCCGATCGGCCTGGACTGGGAATCTCCATCAACGAAGACACCCTCCGCAAATACCAGCAGTAACCGGCCGCTCGCCTGGCAAATGGTGCCACGACCGCATAGTAAACAGACCATTCGTCGTGCTACAGTGAGAACAACCAGTCGCCCGTCACACCGGGCCAGACGGCTTCCAGTAAGACACCTGACGATTCTGATTGTACGATCGAGGAAATCGCATGCGTTGCTTTTCCAGACCCGGCCCAATGGATGCTCGCCCCAAGCAGAACTCGGCCCGACGACGNCTGCTGACCACCGGGATCGTCAGTCTGGCGGGACTCGGCTGGGCCACCATCCGGACTGGCGGAATCATTGCACAGCAGCCNACAGTTTCCACCNTTCCATCGACCCTGACNACNGGCAAAGCCGCAGACGTCGGNTTGTCGGCAACTCGCTTGCAGCAAATTGCCGACCGTCTCCAGTCAGAAACCGACAGCGGCCGTCTGAGTGCCGCCTCCATGCTGGTCGCGCGGCACAGCCAAACCGTGTTCCATCACGGCTTCGGCCGCTTGAATGCCAACCCCGACGCTCCAGCCACGCAACCCGATACCGTCTATTTACTGGCTTCGATCTCCAAACCGATCACGGTGTGCGGTTTAATGCTGCTGGTCGAACGCGGCCAGGTCCAGCTGTCCGACCCGGTTCAAGATTATCTCCCCGAATTTCAAGGCGATCGCAAAGCAGAAGTCAAAGTCTGGCACTTGTTATCCCATGTCTCGGGTATGCCCGACATGCTGCCCGACAATGTCGCATTAAGGAAAGCACACGCACCGCTCGATCAATTTGTGAAAAGTGCCCTGCACACACCCTTGCTCTACCAGCCTGGCACCCAGTTTGCCTACCAGAGTATGGGAACACTGCTGGCCGCGGAAATCGTGGAACGCATCACCGGTATGCGGCTGCGTGATTTCCTCCAGAGGGAGATCTTCTTGCCTCTGAAAATGCAGCACACCGTACTCGGATTGGACAATCTGAAAATTGCTGACACGGCCATCTATCAAGAAAGCAAACCAGGCACTCCCGATTCGCAAAGCTGGGGTCCGAATTCCCCCTACTGGCGAGACATGGGACATCCCTGGGGGGGACTCCACAGCACGACGACTGATGTGGCCCGCCTCTTGCAGACATTCCTCAATGGTGGACGCTACGGCAAGTATCAGTTGTTCTCACCGGCCACGACAGCTGCCATGACGCGCGACCACAACCAGGCCATCAAGGCACCCTGGGGACTGGGCTGGGCCCTTCGCGACTCGCCCGTCTGGAATTATTTTGGCGACCTGGGAACGGCAGCAACGTTTGGGCATGTCGGCGCCACTGGTACCGTCGCCTGGGTGGATCCCGCACGACAACTGCTCTGCGTGCTGCTGACCACTGGCGGGGTCAGCAAACCTGGCCGGGACTTGCTCAACGGGGTCTCGAACATGGTCCAGGCCGCAGTCGTCTCTGGCTGAAAGCCCACGTATTATCAGACGGGCCACCAGTAGACCCAACACCGGTAGTCTCATACGACGTCAACCTGTCTTCACTGGCACTAGAGAAATGGCACCTGCAATGAACGCTCGACAGTCGGAACCGCAGAGGGGAAATTGGACACGCCGTACGTTCGCTCAATCGCTGGCCCTGGGCGGCGTCATGCTTCCCTCAATGGCCCAGCCCCACACCATCGACAGCGCAGCGAAACGTCCCCGCGTGGCGGCGATCTTCACGGTGTTTCGTTTTCGCAGCCATGCTTACAACATCCTGGAAAATTTCCTGGGGGCTTACTACCTGAACGGAACGCTGCACAATCCACCCGTCGACATTGTTTCCTTCTATGCGGATCAGTTCTCCGCCGGAGACATGACACTCGAGACCAGCAAACGGTTTGGTATCCCCTTGTATGACACGGTCGGTGCGGCGCTCCGTTGTGGCGGATCGGAACTCGCCGTCGATGGTGTGCTGTGTATCGGTGAACACGGTATTTATCCCTACGACAAGCTGGGCCGCCACCTGTACCCCCGCAAGCGGCTGTTTGACGAGTCTGTCGCCGTGATGAAAGCCAGTGGCCGATATGTGCCCTACTTCAACGACAAGCACCTTTCCTATCGGTGGGACGAAGCAAAGGAAATGTACGATACCGCCAGATCCAACCAGATGCCGCTGATGGCGGGCAGCTCCGTACCACTAGCGCAGCGGATTCCGCCACTGGACCTGCCACCTGCAGCTGACATCGAAGAAGCCGTCTCGATCCACGGAGGCGGCCTGGAGTCCTACGACTTCCATGCGCTGGAAATCCTGCAGTCAATCGTGGAATCGCGCCGCGGCGGGGAAACCGGCATCACAGATGTGGAATTGCTCACCGGCGAACGTTTCCAGCAAGCGCAGCGAGAGGGACGGTGGTCAGCAGATCTCGCTGCGGCGGCGTTACAGGCCGAACGTGAAATGAACGTCAAGCGGCAACCCTTTCCGCAGGTGCCGCGCAAACCGCTCGGTGACCGGCGTCAACCGCGGCCGATTCAATCCAGTCCGGACCCACGACGTCCGTCAGGAGACTACGCCATTTCGCTACGATACAGCGACGGATTGAAAGCGACCGTCCTGCGATTGGGTAGCGACGGCAATCGCTGGAATTTTGCCTGTCGCCTGCGGGGCGAGAAGAAGCCACGTGCAACCGCTTTTTTCAACGGACCGTGGGGAAACCGGGGCCTCTTCCAAGCACTCTCCCACTCGATCCAGCAACTCTTTGTCACACGGCGGGAACCGTACCCTGTGGAACGCACGCTGCTGACCACCGGTGTGGTCGATGCCGTGATGCACGCGTATGACACAGGCCAGCCAATTCGGACCAAACACCTCGAATTGGCTTACCAGACACCGCCTTGGAGTCATCTGCGTGAACAGGGCGCGACCTGGAAGACGGTCACGGTCGACACGCCACAGCCAACCCGCTTTGCCCCGCGACCGCTGGTACGTTGACTGGAACGAATGTGTCGTCGCCAGCCATCGTGTCTGGCGCCTGGTTGCCCAACCAACTGGCGTGCTAGGGAGCGGCCTGGCACGCTGTTTTCACATACTGGTTTTTCACATACTTGCACAAGGCATCGATGCGACCCGTGTAATAGTATTTCTCCAATGTGCCGCGATCCAGCCCGGCGTACTTCAGGAGGTCTGCAAACACTTTTTCCCGCAACCAGTAGCCATTATGGTACTGTTCTCTTCGCGTGTTCCCTGCCAGGTGACGGGAATAGCCCTCGGGAATGTTGAGTTGCTTGAGTTTGAGACGGTCCTCAACTGAAGGTCGCGGTATTCCAGCCTGATCCAGTTTTTCTGAACGGTTCAGGCCNAGCGTCTTTGCCAACTGATAGAGTTGNTGNGCATCGCTCCACATTTCTGCCGCTGCGNCGCCATACAACTGGNACATCTTGTCGTACCCGGCTTTGACGGGCGTCCCCGCAAAGTCCGCCGGCTGCAACGGTCGGCCGTCCCACTTCGCCAGTGACCACCCGGATAGCGGCGCATCGACACGAGGGTCGGTCAGCGGGCAGACGTCGGGGTGCGGCAACAAATCGTCCGCATAGTCGAGCAGCGAGACCACGCGGTCCAACTTTTCGGTCACCCCTTCGTTGCCAAACTTCCCCGTGTATTCGACGGTGAGGTACTCGATCCGATCAATAAAGCCGTTCCCATTTGTGTCCTTGTAGCGCACACGGGGATAGCGCAGCCCCACGGGTGGCTGGGGCCCGTCGTCCGGGCGATTGGTCACCGTACGGAAATACACTTCTTCACCCTTGTACCAGGCCAATGGATCTACATCCCAGACCGCGAAATCGGCATGCAACAAGTGGATCCGCCGGTCAAACTTGCTGATATACAACTGGCCCTGGCCTTTGAAGTAGGTGTCGCGCTCGTGACGGTCCCCGATCCGGTCGGAGAGGCGAAAGACCTCCGGTTCATAACGGCTGAACATCTCTTCCCAGCGTGTGTCGTCTTCATCCTCGTCGAATTGAAGCCAGACACTCAACCAGTTGCGGTCGTCAGTCGTAATTCGGTAGCCGTCCATGTAAGGCATGTATCTCCGCATCACTTCCAGGCGAGACACACGTTTCTTTTCCGATAAAAACTCGGCGTCCTTGAATCCCTCGACGCCGGGGATGCGGTCCACGAAATGCCCGTACTCCAGCCCTCCGGTGAAGGCGGCATCGCGTTGCTGACGAAATCGCTGGTCCCCCACAAACGTCAGCTGCATATCCAGCGAATGCCAGCGACGCTGACTGGTGTTGCCATTCAGCTCGAAGGCAATCTCCACTTGTTCATAGCGACTGACGTGCCGCCGCTTGGCGCGGTCAACGCTGGCCGACGAGTAACGGGTAGACATGTTATTGAACCCGTCGCCATCGAAGTCGTACCAGGCAAGTGGATTTTCAATCCCGGTCTGCACCTCCGGTGCATAGGCATTCAGGAAAAACCCATTGCCATGCACGTTCATCACATACTTCCCGCCATCTACCGAGCGGTTCTCAT
Source organism: Planctomycetaceae bacterium (assembly GCA_002724245.1). GTDB lineage: Bacteria > Planctomycetota > Planctomycetia > Pirellulales > Pirellulaceae > UBA9264. Next base: position 84,804 of record PBOG01000062.1, on the reverse strand, counting down.
ACCCGTAAGCAAAATCCTTCCAATTCAGCACCGACATCTCTCGTTCACCACTGAGGTTGATATGGGTTTTGCTGCAGTCGACTTCAGGATAGGCATGGTAAAACTCGCCATCGGGGTCGCCATCACCGTTCAAATCAAGGACTTTGTAGTACCAGTCCTCCCGATCGTCGAATCGTCCTGACTGGTCACTGTCGACGAAAATCGTATAGCCGCCCCATCCGCTGCGCAGCGTATTCCAGGTTTGCGGCGGGTCCTGCCCGACGTTAAAGGCCTTATTGAAATAGGCGTGCCAGTCACGACCTTCTTCCTCCGGAGACCACGGCAACGTCCCGTCATCACTGACGACCGCGATCGTCCGCTTATTCCAAATAGTGACCAGCGTGTCGGGTCGCGCGTCTCGATTGAGATCGTTGTAACCCCAACGGAGAACCGGGTAACGTGTCATGTCGTACTTCAATCCGACCGCTTCTCCGATGCGACCGGGAGACGTCGTCGGGACAGCCTGCTGGGCCACACACACACCGCCATCCAGCGCCACCCACAGAACGAGGAGCAGAGAGAACCAACGCGATAGACTCATAGGACGACATTCCTGGGAGACAAACGATACCGGTCAAGCTTGTGCACAGACGACTTCCATTGTGCCGAAAACGAGAGCTCACCAACAGACCGCAAAGCGTACCAGAGACGGTTCGTGTAGGATGCACGCAGTGTGTTTTCAGCACACATGTCCAAATCGTGCGCGCACCGTCTCTCCCGTGGCCAGCCGCCCTGACCACAACGCACACCGACTTTCACAACGGAATCTCATGACCAAACACCTCCTCCTGGCCACGTTACTTTTGAGTGGTTCGCTCGCCCGGGCCGAAATTCGCCTGCCCAAAATCCTCGGATCGCACATGGTGCTGCAACGGGACAGCGAGGTGTCCTTGTGGGGTTGGGCCGCGCCGGGGGAAAAGATCCAGATCCGTGGTGATTGGCTCGCCGCCACTGTCAGTACCACCGCAGATAAAAACGGCAGTTGGCGCGTCCTGCTGAAGACCGGTGGGGCAGGGGGGCCCCACCACTTGACCATCGTCGGCAACAATCGGATTGAACTCCGCGACGTATTGTTCGGCGAAGTCTGGCTGGCCTCGGGTCAATCGAATATGGAAATGCCCTTGGTCAAAGTCTCCGGAGCATATACCGGGATCAAGGAAGCCGCGACTGAAGTCACCAACGCAAACCACCCTCGGATTCGGCTTTTTCAAGTCGGTAATTTCAGCAGCAAGATCCCTTTGGAAGACGTGGAGACAGGGATCACCATGTACGGTATCCCCCCCGCCGACTGCCGGTGGCAGGCCTGCACACCGGCTGGGATCCCGACCTTTGCTTCCACGGCCTACTTCTTTGCCCGCACGCTGCAGACAAAGCTACAAGTCCCCATCGGTATCATCGACTCGTCCTGGGGCGGTACATCAGCGGAGGCCTGGACTCCAGCCTCCGCCCTCCGCCGGTTGGAATACCGCGAGGCACTCCAAGCCGCGGCGGATCACCCTCAGCAAGCGAACCAGAAAATCCCCTCGCGGCTCTACAACGGGATGATCCATCCACTGCGAAACATGCGAATCAAAGGGGTGATTTGGTATCAAGGAGAAAGTAATGTGGGACGCGCCAACCAATACCGGCAGCTGTTTTCTACCCTGATAGAAAGCTGGCGTACCGTTTTTGGATACGACTTCCCTTTCTATTTTGTGCAGCTGGCCCCCTACGATTACGGCAATCAGAACTCGGCGTATTTGCGCGAAGCGCAACTGAAAACACTGACCACGCCACAGACAGGTATGGCCGTCACCATGGATATCGGCAACGTGCGAGACATCCACCCCAAGAACAAGCAAGAGGTGGGACGCCGTCTGGCCCTGTGGGCCCTCGCTCGGGATTACAACCAGGACGTTATTTACTCGGGCCCTCTCTATCGTTCACAGCGTCGTGAAGCGGGCCAGCTGAGGATCCTGTTCGATCACGCCCGCGGTGGCCTGACAACGATTGACGGACAGCCTCCCACACATCTTGAAATCGCCGGAAACGACCTTGTGTTTCATCCGGCAACGGCACATATCGAAGGCGAAGAGCTGGTCGTATCTTCGCCTCGTGTCCTGCAGCCAGCGGCGGTTCGTTATGGGTTTACCAGCACGGCCGCGCCCAATTTGCGGAACCGGGCTGGACTACCGGCCAGCTCATTCCGGACCGATGACTCCAGCAAGTAGAGCATGCGAGTGCCTGCGTGCTGGTCCCTGGGGACGACCACCTGCTCAGCGATCAACGGGCAAACAGAGCACACGAAATCCCAGGACAGTGTAACTCCGCTCTGGAGAAAAACGGCTGCGACTGGCGGAACGACAGACCTGGGGAAGATTAATCCAACTTCCCCCGCGGTTGACCCTCTCGTTGCCCAACGAGCTACCCTGCGGATCGCGGACGTGTTCGTCATCGTACGGTCCGTATCGGTCCTGACACCACTCCCACACGTTTCCAGACATATCAAATAATCCAAACGCGTTGGGTTGTTTCTGCCCCACGGGCTGCGTGGCTTCCGTATTCCCATTGAACCAGGCCGCGTTGGACAAGCTGTCATCGGAATCACCGGCGTTGTACGGAGTCACCGTCCCGGCACGACAGGCGTACTCCCACTCCGCCTCTGTGGGCAACCGGTAAACATGGCCTGCGGCTTTCTCGGCAGGCAATGCAGTGAGCTTTGCACAGAACGCAGCCGCATCATGCCAACTTACCTGTTCAACCGGCCTGTCGGGCCCGCGAAACTTGCTGTTATTTTCTCCCATAACCTGTTCGTATTGTGCCTGTGTCACTTCGTAAACTCCCAGGTAATAGGGTGCAGACAGGGCAACCGCATGCTGCTTTTCATCCTGTCCGCGACCGGCAACATCCAGCGCACTGCCCATCAAAAACTCGCCTGCAGGTACGAGCCGAAGTTTGAGCCCGATACTATTGGTCAATCCGACGGGCACTTGAAACGCGTCTGCCCACGCCTGCTGATAAGCGACTGCTTGCTGCGCGGAAAACGGTGCACTGGCGGGTGTCTCCTGCACCTCCTTTGCCGGCGCTTCCGCTGCACCAGCGGAGCTGACTACCGATGTCTGGAGGGCTGCGTCGGTCTCAGTCACACTTTCTTCAACACGGCGCACGGGAGTAACTGTCGTGGTTCCACCGGCAGGCGAGGTGCTGGCCAACACTTCCGGTTGGCCAGCAGCCACTGCTGGCTTTGTATCGGAGACGCTCTTCTTACTTTTCACTGAGGCGACCCCACTGGTCAATGCGGCTCCCTCATTGGCAGGTTCTTGCTTGCCCTTCTCTGCTTTCAGTTTCCCGATCGGCTGCCGCGACACGTCTGCTGGTGCTGCTGGTCCATCGGAAAGAGTAGCCAGTTGGGTTCGTTCTGCACGACTCCACACCCACCCGGCAGCAGTTAGCAGGAAGATTCCCGCCGCCGCTAATACTGCCAGGCCGCCCAACCTCTGCCGATGACGAGAGGCCGTCTGACGATCGACCAAGGCCGCTTCCTCGATAAGGTCATCTCGCAACTCCTGCACCACCACATCATTCGGCTGCAACTCGAACAGCTCATCAACCAGGCCTAGTAAATCGTGAACATCATCAGACTCAGAAATCGACGCCTTGATATCCCCAATCTGCTCAAGGCGATTCTTCGCCATGGTGCGTAGCTGTTGAACCGGCGGATCTTGCTGCTCGCCCTCGGAAAGTTCTTCCAATGCAGCCAGCGTTCGCTGGTATTCAGTCTCCCCAAACGCCTGCTTCGCACGCAACATAATTTCCGCCATCAGTGCTGCATCTTCATGTTTGTGGCACTGCACGCTTTCATGGATCCGTGTCATGACCGGGTGCTTCGGATACAGCGCGAGATATTTCTCGGTGTAACGCCACAACCGGCCAGGTTCCTTGCGGGCTATGGCGTCCCCCATCTGATGAATCAAAAGCTCAGCCTGGTCCAGTCGAGCGGACGCTTCTTCCGACAACACCGAAGCCTGGTCGCTACGGAGATTTTGCGGAATCTGGTCCAGAACTTTGCGTGCGTCGCCGTATTTCCCGTCTTGAAAAGCCTGATCTGCTACCCGCACCAGCAACTCCGCCCTGGACTGCTCATCTGCAGCCTCAGTTTGCAGTGTCTGTTTCATCTGCACTGCCCAGTCATGCACCTGGCTCAAACCTTCATGCTGAATCAACAAGAGCGGGCTAATTCGCTCTAGTGCCAGCGGGTAATCATGAGCCCGTCGCGCACTTTCGACGCAGCGTTTTTGCTCATCGAGATCGCACTGCTGACGGACAACCAGTTCTTTCAACTGAGATCCGCATTTGCCGCAATACTGTGCCCAGACTTCGTTGTCCGCATCACAACCCAAACAGGTCTCGCGGAGCTTTTCGCCACAAGCGACACAAAACGCGCGATCCACCTGGTTGATTTCGCCACAGCACCGGCATGCACCCTTGATCGCAGGTGTGCCATCGACAGCTGCAAGTCGCAACTCGTCGCCAACAAGCCGGAGCGCACTCTGAAATTCGATCACCTCTGCATAGCGCAGCTCCGGATTGGGTTGCAACGCCTTTGCCAGTACCGAACGCACCGGCACTTCGACGGCTTCCAGAATCTCGTCTGACGGTAAATCACTGGTCACCGGTAATTTCCCTGTCAGCAGATGAAACAGGAGAGCCGCCAGGCTCCACACCTGCGCGCGGCCGTCACTCTGCACTGCCTGCGTTCGCTGTTCCGGTGGACAGTAACCGACTCCGTTCTCCGTCCCTAGCAGACTGTCAACAACGCCATCTCCCCAATCGAAACCAACCAGCTTCAGACAGCCCGATGACGTTAACACCAAATGATCCGGGCGCAATACCCCGATCGCGCATCCCTGGGAATCGATTTTCACGACCGTATCGCAGAAGTGAAAAACAGCGTCGATCGCGGCAGATAATTCAAGCGGACCGGTTGCCAGCACTTCGGTCAGGCTCTTCCCATCGACCGCTTCATTGACAAGAAACACGCCTTCAGCATCGCGCCCATAGTCCACAATGCCGGCAATGCTCTGGTGCCGCACAAGGGCCCAGGAACGAATCACATGAAGAATGTCTGGCCCGTCTTTCTTCTGCCCTGCTGTAGGCTCAGTGATCCGTCGGATCACAACCGGTCGGTCAAAACGCGTATCGTGAGCCGCAACGGATTCTCCAGCTGCAAGTACCGCAACAGCGTCTCTCAGGTCATAACGGCTTTGCCAATCCGGACAGACACCGAGTGTGTGTAACGCCATGCTGGCGGCATCCCAATCGAAATCTGCGGCGGGAGCGCCAACTGCGTCACCTTGCGCGGACGATGGCAAGTGGTTTTCAGGATGATCAGGCACGAGAGCTTCCAAGAGAATTCCTAGCGAGTAGAGAGCACAAGGTCGGAACGTGCAAACACACGCTCAATAATCCATTCTTCTTCGAAGCAAAACCGGATTCAAGAAAATCCGCTCCGACCTCGCGCCAAAAACCAACGCCACGCTCACCTGACGCACCGTAGCGGACAACGGAATGCACCTGGACACCACACGCAGGTACTCGCAGCCACTACAACTCCTACAATCGCCACTGCTGAGTCAGGTTGTGACCACTCCAACACTGTATTCCGGTGAACCAGAACAACTGCTTACGCGTGACCAACAAAAGAAGCCCCGGAACGAAAAACGCACGCACACCGAGCGTGCAGCACGCGACCAGGCTCTATCAATTCGTACATCCCACGGCAAGCCAGTACACTAACCCCAGACGGTACACTCAAGACATATCACCAAATGAGCGTACGCACGATTTGCCAGAGTCTTCCCACAACACCACGGGTTCACTGAAAATGTCTCGAATTCAGTTTACATATCCTGTATTCTCAATCCGTTGTCTCCCGGCCCCCGTCCCCGAACTGCAGCTGTCCATGTCGCGTTGTGTCATCCTGATACTGGCGTTCTGCGTTCCCGCCACGTCTCTGCGCGGTATTGAGCCACCCGCAGACGCACCTTTTTCCCCGCAAGGCCTGGTGCTCTGGCTCGACGCGGCAGATGCCGACGTCCAGCAGGGCAAAGTCGCTAGGTGGCCGGACCGCAGCGGTCACGAGAACCATGTCGAACAAAACGACCCGGACTGGCAGCCTGCGCGGGTCGATGTCGGCGGCCAGCCGGCAATCCGTTTTGCTAAGTCAAAACTGGAACGAAACCAACTGGTCGGTTTCCTCTCCGGAGAACAAACGTTCCAAATTTTTCTGGTCATGCAAGCCGCACTGCAGCAGCAGGGTAGTCCTCGCGTCGTTGACCTCACCAGCATTGGTACGTCAGGCAATTACAGCAACAAACGCAAGGGCTTCTGGGTCGGCTACGAAGACTACGCCCTCGACCCTCAGTCCAAAGGACGCCTGCGCGTTGCCGTCAACATCGGCGCGGAGGGCGCTTCCGACCAGGTGGCGTGGGATGGAAAGCGTCATCTCGTCGAAGCCGTTTATGCCGGCAACCAACGCTGGGCCCTTTACCAAGATGGTGCCACTTCTGGGCACGGGCGTTATCGTGGCGACGTGGGTTTTCTAGGTTTTGATCGCGGCAGCAAACTGTCCCTGGGCCATCACTACGGAAAACAGGAGCCAGAGAATTTCTTCCACGGCGATCTGTTTGAAGTCCTGATTTTCGATCATGCCTTGACCACGCGACAGCAGCAACAGGTCGGTCGTTACCTGACTCACAAGTACCAACTCTCTGGCAGCTACGCTAAACCGCCCACAGAACCACTCGTTTTTGAAGAACACATCCAGCCACTGCTGACGCGTCGTTGTGCCGACTGCCACGGGATGGAAAAGCCCGAAAGCGGGCTCAATCTTGTGGATGCCCTGGGATTGTTCCGAGGCGGGAGCAGCGGCCCTGCTATCACGCCTGGAAACGCGCAACAGAGTATCCTGCTGCACATTGCTGGGGCCAAGGAAATGCCTCCCCAGGACGCCGGTGAGCCGCTATCCAACCAGGAAGTCGAATTGCTCCGCCGCTGGATCGATGAAGGCGCCAAGACACGTGAGCCCGTCGACCTGGTGGCACTCGCCAATGAAAACAAGACTGATCACTGGGCCTTCCAGCGGTTGCGAACTCCCGCCATCCCCAATCGTGCGACTGGCCAGTCCATCAATCACCCCATTGATCGCTTCGTCGATCGCAAACTTGCGGCCCAAAACCTCTCACTGTCGCCGCTTGCCAACCGCACCACACTGATTCGGCGTGCTGCCCTCGACCTGACCGGTATCCTACCAACGCCGCAAGAGGTCACCGCCTTCGTGAACGACCAGTCACCCCAGGCCTGGGAAGCACTCCTCACACGGCTAATGCAGTCCCCTCATTTCGGAGAACGATGGGCCCGCCACTGGCTGGATGGCGTGGGGTACAGTGATACCGTAGCGATCGATAACGACCAGGTCATCGTCAAGCCAGCCCGGGGCAAATGGAAATACCGGGACTATGTCGTGCGTTGCTTCAATGAAGATCGCCCCTATGGTCAGTTTCTTATTGAACAAATCGCCGGTGATGAACTCGTAGACTGGCGCAGCGCGCCGCGGTTCGATGACAACATACGAGAGAAACTGGTCGCCACCGGGTTATTGCGTTGCAGCCCGGACGATACCGACCAGGGCGAACTGAATATTTTCAGTAACCGGTACTACGTCTTGCATCGAACTGCCGAATCGCTTGCTCAGAATCTACTCGGGCTGACGATGCAGTGCTGCAAGTGCCATGACCACAAATTCGAACCAATCTCGCAGCGTGACTATTACCGATTTACGGCATTCATCATGCCGGCACTTCAACCGAGAGACTGGCTACAGCCTCAGCACCGCGAAATGCGCATGCTCGGGAAATCTGAACTTGCCGAGCTGAACCAGAAACGCGACCAGCATAAAGCCGCATTGAACCAACTCCGCGACGCGGGACGGCAAATCCTCCAGGGACGTGCCTGGGACGCCATTCCCGAGCCAATTCGCGCCGACCTGGTGGCGGCACGTAAAGTCGCCAAGGAAAAACGAGACGAAATCCAGAAATACCTGACCGACAAACTCGGTGATAAATTTGAATTCACCGCCGCCCAAGTCACGGCGGCCTTGGATGAGTCCCAGCGTAAAGAAGAGAAGGGGCTGGTCCAGGAAATCGCAACGCTTGATCGTCAGGAACAGGGGAGCTGGGTGCAAGCGATCTACGATGTCGGTTCGCGACGCCCCACGTTTGTCCTGCGACGAGGCGAATTCGAAACTCCGGGAGCGGAAGTCCAAGCCGGACTGTTTAGCGCCCTGGAAGATCCTGAGTTCCCTGCGCCCCAAACCACGCCCCAGGGAACCACCAGTGGTCGGCGGTTGCAACTGGCCAAGCAATTGACCAACTGGAAGAGTCCTGCCGGTGCCTTGACCGCCAGAGTACGTGTCAATCGCATTTGGCAACGTCTCTTCGAGATTGGGCTGGTGGCAACACCCAGCAACTTTGGTGTTTCTGGCGTGCGCCCGACACACCCCGACCTACTGGAGTGGCTGACGGTCTCGTTTGTCGCAACAGACGGGAAACTCAAAGCATTGCTAAAGCAAATCATGACATCCAGAACCTATCGGCAACAGTCGTTCTCCGACGATTCCAGACTGGCCAAGGCGGCGCGACAAGCCGATCCGGGCAACCAACTGCTCTGGCGACAACGGCTACGGCGACTGGACGCCGAAATCGTGCGAGACACGATGCTGGTTGCCAGCGGACACCTCGACCCGACGCTGGGCGGCCCGCCCGCACCCACTCTCAACCGTCCAGATGGCATGGTTGTCGAAGCTGGCTACGACAAAGTCACCGAAAAAACCACCTGGCGACGGAGCATGTACCTGCTCCAGCGACGCAATTACCACCCCTCCGTGCTCCAGGCTTTTGATCAGCCCTTGCTCACGGAAAACTGTACGAAACGAGACGCCTCAGCGTCCATCGCGCAGTCGTTGATGATGCTCAACGACCAGTTTGTGGGGCAACAGGCAACGGCTTTGGCGCGCCGTGTGATCAAACAGTCAACGAACAAATCGGACGCTAACGCCCAGATGGGGATGGCTTTTCAACTAGCACTCGCCCGAGACGTCACCGATGAAGAGCGGAAATGGCTGATCGAAACATTTCGCGATCACAAACAGAGGTACGTCACGAAAGGGCAGGACACGGAGGCTGCACACATGTCCGCACTGACGCGGGTGTGCCAGGCACTCTTCAGTACCAGTGAATTCATTTACGTTCATTAGGAACGATCGACATTTATCAGGAATATGATGCGATGCGCGGTTATCTCTCGCGACGGGACATGTTAAGAACGTCGGGCCTCGGACTCGGCAGCCTGGCCTTGGCCCAATTACTGCAGACGGAACTACCCGCAGCCGAAGGGCAAGCACGTGGGCTGCAGCCACGCGATCCCCATTTCCCACCGCAGGTCAAGTCGGTCATCTTGATGATGCAGAACGGTGGCCCTAGCCAAATGGACCTGTTTGATCCCAAGCCGGAACTGGTCAAACGTGATGGCCAGAAACACACCGACGCCATCGAACAGTTCCAGCCTGGCAGCGAAGGCAACAAACTATTGAAAATGCCCTTCGCCTTCGCCAAACATGGCCAGCACGGAATGGATTTCGCTTCCGTTATTCCCCACATCGCTTCCGTTGCAGATGAAATCTGCAAGGTGCGTTCGATGGTCAGCGGGCACAACAACCACACCGAAGCGCTGATCATGTTCAATACCGGGAAACTGTTCCCCGGACGGCCGGCCCTCGGCTCATGGGTCAGCTATGGACTGGGTACGGCAAATCAAAACTTGCCTGCCTATATCGTCCTGCGCGACGAACGTGCCTACAACACCAGCGGAACAATGCTGTGGCAAAATGGCTGGATGCCGGCCATCTATGGTGGCACAGAAGTCGCCACCCAGGGCTCACCCATCCTCAATCTCACATCGACAGACGAGAGACCTGACGGCGTCGACGCGCGGAATCTGCAATTACTGGGACAGCTCAACCGCCGATTCAAGCGTCGGTTCCAGGACGAACTCGACCTGGAGGCGCGAATACAGAACTACGAACTCGCGGCCCGTATGCAACTGGCAGCGCCGCAAGTACTCGATATGAGTAAAGAAACCGACGACACGAAGAAACTCTACGGAATCGATCAGGGCCACGACGAGATGTCACGTTACGCGACACGTTGCCTGATGGCGCGACGGCTGGTCGAAGCGGGCGTACGGTTCATTCAAGTGTTTCCACCAGGCCACCCCAACACGCAGCCTTGGGATGCCCATGGAAACGTGAAGACGGATAACGAAAAAATCTGCAAAATCGTCGACCAGCCAACCGGCGCATTGATCAAGGACCTCCGGCAACGTGGCCTGCTCGACAATACGTTGATCATCTGGTCCGGTGAGTTTGGTCGATTGCCCATTTCCCAGAACGGCTCCGGACGAGACCACAATCGCAATGCCTGCACTACGCTGCTGGCTGGTGGTGGTGTCAAAGGTGGCTTGAGCTACGGTGCTACGGACGAACTCGGATACCGCAGCGTGGAAAATGTGGTCACGGTCCACGATCTGCATGCCACGGTGCTGCATCAAATGGGATTGAGCCATAAAAAGCTGACTTACCGGCATCAGGGGCATGACGAGTCGTTGACCGATTCGCGCGTGACGGACGCGCGTGTTGTCGGCGACCTGTTAACCAATGAAGTCCATCCGGTGTGAACATGCACAGCACGCACCGACCGAGCAGTGTGCCCCGCCAACCATCCAGTCGAGGCCAACCTGGTCGTAGTGAAGTGCTGGCGAATTCTGTGGCGGCCCACATTTCTCTGGCGCCCGCCTGGCTTCTGGTAATACTAGTCCTCGCCGACGGCCCAATGGCTCGCGCAGGGCACCGGCATGCGTCAGCACTACAAACACTATCTTTCCCTGTGGCGGTTCAAGACACGTTGTCTGGACACGTCCTCTGGCCAGCTCAAGGTGCCGCGAGACGCAATGCATCAGTCTCACAACTCTCCACCCCCCTGAATCACAACCTGTTCATCCCGCGTGCCGTGTGGAGGCCAGAAACATTCCCCATCGGATCGCCACGATTGTGGTACACCATGGCCAGGCAGCGAGGCGGGACCAGGCGACTGGCTCGCCTGCCCGCGTTGGTTCCTGTCCCCGCCGACAACCCGACGACCCCCGCTCGCGTGGCGCTGGGGAAGATGCTCTTTTTTGACCCGCGGCTGTCGGGAGACAATCGATTGAGCTGCGCCTCGTGCCATCGGCCTGACAAAGCGTTCACCGACGGGCTGGTCGCTTCTCCAGGAGCCGGAGGAAAACGGCTCACCAGAAACACACCTAGCTGCCTTAACGTCGGCTATTATGGCAACCTGTTCTGGGACGGACGCGCAACCAGCCTGGAGCAACAAGCTCTGGCCCCGCTGCGTTCGACGGCCGAAATGAACCAACCATTGGCTGAACTCGAAATCGAGTTGAACCGCCTACCTGGATACGTGGCGGCATTCCAGCAGGCTTTCAATCGCCCCCCCGATCGGCAAGGGGTCGCCCGAGCCTTAGCCGCGTTTCAGCGCACCCTGGTTACCGGACCATCTCCCTTTGTCCGCTTCCTCCGTGGCGACAAGACCGCGATTTCCGCCGACGCCCAAGCTGGCTTCGAACTGTTTCGAGGTGAAGCCGGCTGTATCCGCTGTCACCATGGCCCCCTGCTAAGTGATGGCAAATTCTATCGACTTGGTGTCTCTTTCCGCGATGCCGGCCGAGCGCAAGTCAGCGGCCACCGGAAAGACCGCTTCCGTTTCCGTACCCCCTCACTACACCAGATCGCCGAGACCGGGCCCTATATGCACGACGGTTCCATGAAAACCCTGGAAGACGTGGTCACGTTCTACTACCGGGGCATTCCCGACAACGGCCCAGATGGCCTGCCACCTGACACCAAGGCGTTACGTGGCCAGAGCTTCTCTGAAATTCCCCTGCTAATCGCGTTTCTGAAATCGCTGACAGGGAAAGCACCGACGGTCAGCCCCCCCCGTCTTCCATGATCCCGCCGCCAGAAACGCGAAAACCATTTCCACTTGCCTGGTCAACAGATTCCCCACAAACCGCGTCTCTCCCTGTGATCTGAATCCATCCATGCCATGCTACTGGCCCTATTTGAGGGAGGGACGTGCATGCCCCGCTTCCAGTGCTTCTCGTTCGTTGCTATGCTGAAATACTATTCCAAACCGTGACGACGTCACGCAGAACCACGTTGCGACTATGTTTCCAGCGTTCCACAAAATGACCGTGGTTGGCAGTTTTTTGCTGTACATGGCCACAACGGTTTTCGGGGGAATCTTGCACCCTGTCCTGAGTCAGCACCGGGGCTGCTCGCCTGGCCAACAGTCCTACGCCTGCTGCCAGTCGCGTGTTCAATCCGCCCGGGACAGTCAACTGGCCACTGAAAACACGCCCAGCGCGATGATTTCCAGCCTTCCCGCGGTATGCTTGTTCTGTCAACTATTGGCCACGCCGCAGCTCTGCTATTTTGGCACATCCTTTGATCGCCCCGACGACTTGCTGGACGAGTCACGATCTTCCGTTGCGATCAACCAGCCTCTGCAACCGACCTCTGAGTATCACCCGCGGGCACCGCCCAAAGCCTCCTCCTGATCCGTGATTTGATGGAGGAATCGTTTTGCGCGCACGCCTGCTCTCTGGCGATGCGTCTGCCGTTTCCGGAATTTTTCTCTGGAGCAATCTATGGTGAAACTCAACCTCACACTTGTATTCTGCGCGCTCCTGGCCACGCCAGCCCGTGCCCAATATTCTGTCTGTGCCACCGTCCCAGAACTGGGTGATCTCGCAAAACAAGTCGGTGGTGACCGGATTCACGTCACCACGTTTGGCAAAGGTGCCGAAGACCCGCACTTTGTGGTACCGCGTCCCACCTTCATCCGGGATCTAGCGCGAGCCGACGCGCTCGTCCTCGTCGGGTTGCAGCTTGAAATCGGTTGGCTGCCACCGTTGCTGCGCAACTCACGGAACCGCGTTATCCAAATCAGGGGCCCTGCCTACATTGATGCTTCGAGGGCGGTCACACCTATGCTCGTGCCCAAGGGACGCATCTCGCGCAGCCAAGGTGATGTACACCCGGGAGGAAATCCACATTTCCTGGTCTCGCCGATTCACGGACTGAAGGTGGCCCGATTGATCAAAAGCCGCTTCAGCCAACTGTGGCCCGACGATGCGGAGTACTTTGAAAAGCGTTTCCAGAATTTTTCCCAACGTTTTGCCCAGCTCTACCTCGGCGAGAAACTGGCAAACAAGTACCGAGACACACAGTTGGACAAACTTACCTTACTGAACAGTTTTGGCCGTATGGACCAATACCTGGAGAGCCAGGGCGAACTGTCACAACTCGAAGGGTGGCTGGGAATGTTACGACCATTCAGAGGCACCGCCCTGGTCGATGACCACCAGATGTGGCCCTACTTCGCACACACCCTCGGCTTCAAGATGCTGGGGCACCTGGAGCCGCAACCGGGCATGCAACCGACACCACGCCATTTGGCGACGGTCATACAACTCATTCGGACCAAAGGGGTGAAAGTCATCCTGGCGAACGCCTATTACGACCCACGCCATGCCCGCTTCGTTGAAGCCAACACCAATGCCACCGTCGCCAAGATGGCACACCAGGTCGAGGCACGCCCCAATACCGAGACATTCCTGAAAATGTGCGACTACAATGTGCACGAACTAGTGCGTCTGTTGCGTCTGACCGCCCCGCAAATTGCGCAACCAATGCCATGATCGATGCCACGAACCTGTCACTCGGCTACGGCAGCCAGATTATCCTGCGCGGGATTGATCTTCATATCCAGGCCGGTCAGTTCTGGTTCATCACGGGCAGAAACGGCACAGGAAAAACCACGCTGGTGCGGACGTTACTGCGACAACTGACGCCCCTGGGAGGCACTCTGTCGTTTTCCGGTGCCATGCAAGACCATTCCCGTCTGGGGGTCGTTCCGCAGACACTGCGTATCGAAGAGACGCTCCCCACCACCACTGCTGAATTTATCTCCCTAGGCTCCGTAGGCGCCCGACTGCCACGACGTGACCTGAGGGCAAATTTGGATTACGCGCTGGAACGCACGAACCTCGCGGCACAGGCCAACCAGAGCTACTGGGAATTGTCTGGAGGGCAGCAGCAGCGAGCGCGGATTGCTCGGGCTCTCGTACGGCGTCCCAAAGTGCTCATTGCCGACGAACCAACCCGCGGGCTGGATGTGGAAATCCAATCCGCTTTACTTGAGCAGTTGCGTGACCTGAACGCAACCGACGGAATTACCCTGCTCGTTGTTTCGCACAACCTCCAGGCGGTCAAGCAATACGCCAGCCACTGCGCCCTGCTATCCAACGGCGGCGCCGTCGCGCTGGAGCGCCCCCACTTCGACCCGCTGGAAGATACGCTTGGCGGGGGCCTGTGATGACCGAATCCTTCCTCTCGGAACTGGCATTCCACTGGACGTTGTACCAGAACATGTTTGCGCAGGGGATCTTGATCGCAGTCACCCTGTCGCTCACCGGCGTGTTGGTTGTCGCCCGCAACCAGATCTTCACCGGCGCCGCCATCTCGGCCGCCTCCACCCTGGGCATTGCCCTCGCGTTGGTATTGGCACAATACTCCACCGTGCACCACCACACACCCGACGACGATCACGCCACCAACTGGTACCATTCCGACTCCTTCAAAACCACCATGGCCGTGATCAGCGCCGTCGCCGCTTCCTTGATCGTGGTTGGCCGAGGCCGATCACGAAACGCGTATGAAGCACGTATCGGTTGGATTTTTCTCGTGTCCACCGTGGGCGCCAATCTCCTGGTCGCCAAGAGCCCGCACAGTCTGGAAGAGATTCACCGTGTCCACTCTTCCAGTATCCTGGGAGCCGCTCAAAGCGAAAACGTGTTACTGGCGCTCGTCGCCATGGTCACCCTCCTGGTCCTGTCGGCGACGTGGCGCGGACAACTTCTACTGGCCACGGATCCTGAGATGGCAAGCTCCTCGGGAATGCGTGCCAGTCTCTGGCAATGGATCTACGCCATCTGGCTGGCGATCTGCATCGGACTGGCGATTCGCTTCTCGGGCCTGCTCTACACTTTCGGAATGCTTGTGTTGCCCGCCCTGATTGCGCGCAGCTGCTGCCACACGATGCGGACTGTACTGATCGCCAGCCCCATCGTCGCATTGGGTGCCACGTTGCTGGTCTTTGTCCCGGAGCTCATTCCGGGCTGGTCCACAGGCTACCCATCGGAACAGCTGGCGATCTTTCTGTTAGGAGTCGCCCTGCTACCAGCCTGGTGCTACCAGCAACTTCGGTTGCGATGGCAACAGGGCAGGGCGTCCCACCGCTGACCACCCGGCGTAGAGACCGCCATAATCGCGGTCTCTACGCCACAGCATGATCCCCACTAGAACGCGTGGGCGGGATGGACACCATACATAAAGTCAATCCCCAGCCAGAAGCCGTGCGAACGACCTCCGTGCTCTTCCCGCAGAGAATCCGCGCGATCCAGGTTGTACTGCAAACGAAGCCGCGTGAAGTGCGAGGGAGTCCAGACCACTAGCGGAGAAAATCGAGAGCGACGATCACGCGTCACATCACTGGAGCGCGCCATCTCTTCAAAGTCTCCGTCCAGGCTGGCGCCACTGCCGTCGGCATACTCGTAGCGAAGTCCCACCGACCAGTTCGGTTTCCAGCCATAAAGCAACTGGGTGTACAAACCCCAGTCAATCAGACGACGGCCATCAACTTCTTCCTCTTCCGTCACACCATCTTCTTCGTGCTCATGCTCAAATCCCTGGGCGAAGTAGTGCCGCCCCAGCACTTCGCTCTGCCAGATAAGATAGGGCCAGCCACGCTGGTTTTCTTCAGGAACCCACTTCATGGTCAGATCGGTGCCATAGATCCGGGTATACCCCATGGTACCGGTGTTGTTCGGTCCAAAGGCTCCCGACAGGCCGAGCAGCCAGGTACGGTCTTCAGCAGCTCCGCCTACCCAGGAGGTCTCCCAGCGGGTGGTGTAAAGCAAGTCACCCGCATCCCGAAACGTATTGTCCGTGGCAGCCCAGCCACCAATCGTACTGCCGAGGATCGCGTGCTCGTCATGATGCTCTTCTTCACCCTCGTGCTCTTCTTCACCCTCGTGCTCTTCACCCTCGTGCTCGTCATGCCCGCCGTGGCCACCGTGGCTATGTGCTCCTTCGCCAGCCTGATAGAAGCTGTGCAGCGTCTCTCCGTGTGCGTTGTGCGCGCCAAAGTAGAACATGTTGTAACGTTCGGTGGGCGCAAGCCAGGCTCCACGCAGGCCGAGCCCGCGCAGGCCATCAATACCAAACATGCGACCGATGATCACCGGTTGATCCAGCCAATCCCACATGTGGGCGTGCTGGCGATTCACCCGCCCGAAATCGGCGTAAAACATACCGCCTTTCAGTTCCAGGTTCTCACTCCACTCTGCTTCCAGAATCTCATGCAGATAGGTCGTGCGAAAATAAGACTCTTCCAACTCAAAAATGGTCTCTCCAGACCGTCCGTCAATTCCAATATTGAAAACCCCTGCGGCGTTCAGATGAGGGTCGACATCTCCGGCAACCGTCAGCTCCGTCGTCTGCAAGGTGAAGCCACGCTGGTTGGGGTCGTGGTGGCCAGACTGTAACCCGAGCAGCGTTTCATCATCGACTGTCGCACCACCCACGGCCCCGCCGACCGTCGCTGACAAATCAATCAATCCGTTGGCGCGAGCTCCCGTTGGAGTCAGAGAATTGCCCACATTGGGATTGGCGAGCTCACCGCGACTCGTCGGAGTTGGAATGAAGGGCAAACGCCGCACAGCAGCGTCAAGCGGGTCTACTGGGGGAGCCACCGGATCCTGTGCCTTCAATGCAGAACCTGCTAGAAAAATTGCTAGCAAGCAACCGGAGAGCAGACGCCAGCTGTCGCCTGCCTTCTCTAGAAGTGTATGACTGGCCAATCTACAGCGCATCTTCATAGTTTCCTCACTACGGACCACGGCTGCCGAAACACGTCTGATCACAGGAACGTGCTCCTGACAGCCTTTGCAACAGTAAGTTCTTGATCCGACCAGTTCTGCTACTACCCAAGGAATTTCGGAATCAAGATTCGCGCATGTCCAGTTGCCCCAGGTAAGATTGAAGCAATTTCTCACGATATCGACGGTGTTTTCGCTGCAGCCGTTACATCTTCACCGGCTTGACATCGCGTCAACTCACCTGGCTCGCTACGACGCACAACATGTCATCACCTGCACGACTCGGCCTTTTCTGTTTCGGTATCTCTTTCACACCCGTCCCCAGGTGAATACGATGGAGACGTGCCAGATTCCACCACAGAGAGCTGCTCTTCAAACGGACAAACGATGCACAATCTCAGATGCAGTACCAGAATTCTGAGGCTTGTTTTCGTCCCCCTGCTGGTCTGCCTGCCGCTCTGGGCAACACCCGGCACGACCGCCGAAAAAATCGCGGTACAAAAGGTGGACGGCAAGATCGAGTGGATTTACAGCTACCAGGCAGGAAAACAACAGGCCCGTCAGACCGGAAAACCCCTGTTCGTCGTTTTTCGCTGTGAACGCTGAGTAGCCTGTGCCGACTTCGACGGGCAGGTTGTCCGCCAAGACCCTGAAATCGCCGAACTGGCTCAGCGGTTCATTTGCGTACGTATCCAGTCCATGAACGGAGTCAACCTGGACCTGTTCCAGTTTGAATACGATTTGACCTGGATGAGCTTCTTCATGGATGGGAATGATCGTTTCTACGCGCGCTACGGTGGCCGACTGGACAAAAACGCCGAATCCCACCTCAGTCAGCAATCCCTGGCGCGCGTGATGCGTCAGGTCATCGAACTGCATCGCACGAAATCAGTCCAGGCTAGCCGCTACGAACCCCGAGGCCTCAAGCCCCGCGTGCCGGAACAGCTGCCGGCCATGAACGCCATGCTGGCAAATCGGGACAACAAGTGCATTCACTGCCACGATGTCAAAGTCGCCAATCTGAAGCATGCACGGGCCCTGAATCGGTTTCGACGAGACCAGGTATTTACCTACCCAACCCCTGCCAATCTGGGAATCGCAATCGATCCAGACCAGCAAACTCTCGTTATCGACATTACTCCTGAATCACCCGCCAGCCAAAGTGGCTTGCGGCCGGGTGACCAGGTACAGTCCGTCAACGGCTACCGCATTTTGACCTTCGCCGACTTCTCGCGAGTCCTGGAAAAGACTCCAGCGGTCGGCGAACTGACCGTCAACTACCTGCGAGCTGACAAATCAAAAACGAGTCGGCTACAGCTCTCGGGAAACTGGCGCCACACGGCCGACCCGTCGTGGCGTGAGTCACTCCACGTGGCTGGCCCTAATTGCGGCTTGTGGGGAAAGAAACTGAGTGCGCGAGAAAAACAGAAACACGGGATTCCGACTGGTCAATTAGGACTGAAAGTCACTTTTATCTGGGGCGCCCACACGCGCCGCGCAGGACTGCGCGTTGGCGACATCATTGTCGCCCTGGACGGGCTGCGACGTGACATGACGATTCAACAGCTGCACGCGTATCCCATGCTGCAAAAGGACTACGGTGACACGATGCCGATTGTGGTGCAACGTGGCAAGCAACGACGGTCATTGGCGATCCGATTTCCGGATCGCCCGGTGGAATAAATGAGCTGGGCACCACGGGAGACGACTGACAAACCGGATCGTTCATCAGTCCAGATTGTCGTTTCCAAAAGGCTCGGCTACACTCAAAGTCGTAGGATAGCCCCTTCAGGCGCGCGTATGAAAACCTGCGACCCAGTACTTCAACACCACCTGATACTTCGACGCTCTTCAGTGCTACGAGGCGCGTGGTACGTAGCGTTCTTGGTGTCCTGTGTTGCTACCACTGCTCTGACCGCTGAGAAAACGCCCACACTACGCGCCGAACCACATGAGATTCGGTTGGCTGGCCCTCTCGCACGTGTACAACTCGTTGTCACAGCACAGGACGCGCAGAATGCACCTTTTGACGTCACGCGGTCCGTGACCTGCCGCTGCTTGCCGGGCGATTTGCTTTCCGTCAGCGACACCGGGCTAGTCACCCCACTTCGCGAAGGTATCGGCGAGATCGAAATCCAGCACCAGAACACCTCGATACGTGTTCCGGTGGAAATCCGTTGGTCCAATGCCAGGCCTGCCAGCTTCCGTGACCATGTGCTTCCCGCGCTCACCAAGGCAGGTTGCAATCAAGGTGCCTGCCACGCTTCCCAGTTCGGCAAAGGACAATTCAAGCTATCGGTCTTCGGCTATGACAGCGACGCGGACTATCTGGCCATTGCCCGTCAGTTCCAGCAGCGTCGCATCACACCGATCGCTGCTGACAAAAGCCTCCTGCTGCAAAAACCAACACTGCAAATACCGCACGGGGGAGGACGCAGACTGTCGCGACAATCATACGGGTTTCAGGCGCTCCGCACCTGGATCGCAGCCGGAGCCCCACCTCCGTCCTCGGAAGACCCTGCGTCCTCGGAAGACCCTGCGCCTGTCGTTTCTGATGAACGCCTGCAAAAACTGGTCGTTACTCCTGGAATCCGCCAATACCGCAGCGGCCAGACACAGCAACTGCGCGTGGTAGCGTATTACCGAGACCAACGCCGACACGACGTTACGCTACTATCCCGGTTCGACAGTTTGGACGATGGCGTAGTCAACGTGACAGAGGCGGGCCACTGTACGATCGTTGGACCAGGTCAGTCCGGCATCATGGTCCGCTACCGTGGCCAAACAACCGTGGCCCAAATCGTCTCTCCCTATTCCACTGATGTCAATCTCGCGAACTGGAAACCGCATAACTGGATAGACAACGCAGTACAAACGCAATGGCAGCGTCTGGGAATCTCTCCTGCCGATTTGTGCAGTGACGCAGAATTCATGCGGCGTGCATTCCTGGACTGCCTCGGCACGCTCCCCACTCTGGAGCAAGCCACCACGTTCCTGACATCTGAACACCCACAAAAACGAGCCCGCCTGGTTGACGAGATCCTGGGATTGAACCCAATCGGTGACCGCACGCAACACCGTGAAAACTTCAGTTCTTATTGGACGCTCAAGTTGGGGGACGTGCTGCGCAACAATCGTAAAACGGCCGGCGACAGTGGCATGTGGGCACTGCACAACTGGCTCAAGCAGGCACTCCGGAAAAACAAACCACTGGACCATTTAGCGCGCGAACTGATCACCGCCCAGGGATCGATTTTCGAGAATGGTCCCGTAAACTACATCGCCTACTCGCCACGCCCTACCGACAACGCCCGTGTCGCACCGGCCACCGACCTGGCAGAAACCACGGCCCAGGTGTTTTTGGGTGTGCGTTTGCAGTGCGCTCGCTGCCATCATCACCCGTTCGAGGTCTACAGCCAGGCTGACTACTATGGACTGGCCGCGTTCTTTACACGTCTACAAAGCAAGACGAGCGATGCCTTTGGAGAACTCGGATTCGACGCGGTAGTCAGCCTCAAGTCTACCGGTGAAATTCGTCACCCACGTACCGGCCAGGTTGTTCCGCCCACGCCGCTGCTCGCCGATCCGATCGACGCGTCCACGGTCGTCGATCTCCGCCAGCCCCTGGTCGACTGGTTACTCGATCCCCAAGACCGCCGTTTCGCCCGCAGCATGGCGAACCGCATCTGGGGTTATTTGCTTGGCACCGGGGTCGTCAACCCGGTAGATGACATGCGTTCCACCAATCCACCTTCCAACCCAGAACTGCTCAACGCGCTGGCAGAACATCTCGTCGACAGTGGGTACGATCTACGGCAGCTATTACGCAGCATCCTCAACTCACGTGTCTATCAACTCCGTGGTACACCACGACAGGAAAACCTGAACCAGACACGCTTCTACACGCACTACAATGTCAAACGATTGCCGGCAGAAGTTCTACTGGATGCCATCAACTCAGCCTGCGGCACTCGTGAGGCTTTTCCGGATGTGCCACTCGGCACCCGCGCCATTGAACTTCCTGACCCGAACTTCGAATCTTACTTTCTCGACACCCTGGGTCGCCCGCAACGTTTAACGCATTGTGAATGCGAGCGGACTGCTGAGCCCAACATCGCTCAAGTCCTGCACCTGGCCAATGGCGCACTGCTGCAACAAAAGCTGGCCGACGAAAAAGGGCGCATTACGCAATTGATCAAACGCGGGATCACCGACGGCCAGGCGATCCGCGAGCTGTACCTGGTGACGTTCTCTCGCATCCCCAGCGACGAAGAAACCAGGAACTGCCAGCGTCTCATCGGACAATCGGCGACGCGCCGCGAAGGCCTCGAAAACATACTCTGGGCGCTCTGCAACAGTCGGGAATTTCTACTGAATCACTAATCCGTACCAGGACAGCGCACACCGAACGATTGTTCACCCAATCACACAGGCCAGACCATGCTAGATCTATACCCCAGCACAACCGCTGACTGTGCCACAACAAACTGTGCCACAACAAACTGTGCCGCAAAAAATCGGGCCGCAAAAAACCGTCGGCATTTCCTGCTCCAAGTTGGTGGACTCGCGGGGATCGGTGCCACACTGCCAGGGCTGTTGCGCCAAGAGGCCCAGGCCGCGGACTTGAACAACCGCTCCCAGACGAATTGCATTCTGGTTTGGACCCGTGGCGGAACCAGTCACCATGACACGCTGGACCCCAAGCCGGATGCGAAAGCCGAGGTGCGGGGCGAATTCAAGGCGATCGACACGACGCTGCCAGGGGTCCAGTTCACCGACCTGGTACCGCATTTTGCTCGCCATGCGGAACAGTTCAGCGTCGTCCGCAACTTGAACTCCATCAACGGCGCCCATGGTACTGCAGACGCGATCATGATGTCCGGCTGGCAGATGAACCCGAACATCACCTATCCGTGTTACGGCTCAGTCGTTGCCAAGGAACGTGGTTATCGCGACAACATGCCGCCGTTCGTACAACTCGGCAACGAAGTCGATCGCAAGTTCTTGGGGGGTACTGCGGGGTACCTGGGCATCGCCCACAACCCTTTTGAGATCCACGCCGATGCCAACGAACCGGAGTTCTCCGTGCGGGACCTGACGCCACCGGGAGGCATGAGTTTAGACCGAGTCCGGTTACGGCGTGAAGCTTTGAGTACGATCGACCGGTTCCAACGTGACCTCGACCGCCAGCCTGCGGTTCTAGACGCTTTGGATGCGTACTACGAGAACGCATTCGCCATGGTCACCTCACCCGCCACACAACGCGCTTTCGACCTCGATCGCGAAACGGATGGCACTCGCGATGCATACGGACGCACGACGTTCGGTCAGAGCTGCCTGCTCGCCCGACGACTGATCGAAGCAGGATCGCGATTTGTCACAGTCAGTGACGGAGATTGGGATACGCACCGTGACAACTTTACTCGCCTGCGCGAATTGACTCCGCCCGTCGACCAGGGGTTCACCGCATTGCTACTGGATCTCAAGCAACGGGGTTTACTGGAAACGACGCTGGTCGTCTGGCTCACCGATTTTGGCCGCACACCCACGATCAATCCGGCGGCGGGACGCGACCACTGGGCATCCGCCGGAATCGCTGTATTCGCCGGAGCCGGCACCCCTGTGGGAACCATCGTCGGACAAACGGATTCGATCGGTGGCCAGAGCGTTGGCAAAGAGTATTACCCGCGGGATATTGCGGCCACGATCTATCACAAATTGGGCATTCCCAGCGAGACGACCTACCAGATCGGCAACGGCCGACCAATGCGACTCAATGAAGGAAATCCGATTACGGAACTGCTCTAGATTCACTCCGTGTCAATCTGTCTGGCGGCGGATTGCAGAGCTTCATCTACCCTCTGGGATAGGAAACTGGCATGACGCGTTTTTCACTGGCACTGCTTCTGCTGCTGCACGGCACAGCCGTGCTGTATGCCGAATCAAAAATCAGTTTTCGCCAGCTGACGCGCACCTTTCCTGTTGCCGTACAGCGCGGCACCACCCGTGAAATTGAGGTGTCGTCCAATTTTACTCTGAACGAATCACACTCCGCCTTTTTCGCACCCGCTGGTCCCGAGATGGAGTTCGCGGAACCGAAAAAGAAGCCTGACGAATGGGCGGATCCAGAAGAAGGCGATATCGGAACACCGTTTCGGTTCCGTGTACGTATCCCCGACGACCAGCGGCCCGGCGTGCATGAGTACCGGATCGCGACGCGCCAATCCGTCTCCAGTGTCGGCCACCTGTTGATCACGGATCACCCGGTAACGATCGAAGGTGCGTCTGACAATGACAACCGCCAGATGGCCCAGCCGGTCCAAGTCCCAACCGCCATCTGCGGCACGATCGCAGACTTCGAGGATGTCGACTACTACCGTATCCACGGCAGCGCCGGACAGGATCTCGTCTGTCAGATTTTCGCACAACGCGTCACGCGGGCGATCCACACGATGGCGATCCGCTATCCCAAAATCCACTTGATGGACGCGATGCTGACGTTGTTCGGACCAGACGGTCGGATCGTCGCCCAAAACGACAATTACATCGGTGGTGACGCCATGCTGCACGTCAAACTACCAGAATCGGGTGATTATGTTCTCGAGGTACGCGATACACGTTATGCGGGAGACCCGCGTTACGTCTACTGTGTGGAAGTGTCACACGACCCTTTCGCGTACGGCAGTCAGCCGTTGGCATATGGAACCGGTCAGACACCGTCTTTGATCTTCTCCCGCCCGGAAAACATCAGCTCCGGCAGCGGCTCCACTCCCGCGATTGCAACCACGCCACCGTCCGCCGCAACAAGGGCGCCGCAGAACCACGCGATCGAGATTCCCGAAACCCTTCTTGCCGCCCTCCCTGGCCAGCCATCAGCCAGTTATTTCTGGCGTGGCCTCACCGCGTCTGGCAGACCTTCCAATCCAGTGGCGTTACTCGTCAGCCCCCATCCGCAGATCGTAGCGCCAACTGGATTGACCGCGAACACCCCACATCCGATCTCATTGCCGTTGGGAATTTCCGGTTCCTTTACCAGGCCGAACGAAACCCACGCGTTCCGTTTTTCTTCCCGGAAGGGGGAGTACTCCCTTTTTGAAGTCCATTCACAACGTCGCGGACTGGCCGTCGACAGTGTATTGAAGGTGCTGGATTCCCAGGGCCAAGAACTGGCCAGTAACGATGACAGCTATTTTACCAAGGATGCCAAACTGTATTTCCAGTCACCTGCTGATGGAGACTACACCGTAACAGTACGCGATCTAACGGGACGCAGTGGTGATCGCTTTGCCTATCATTTGAACGCTGAGCCGAGTGGACCCGACTTCGAAATCCATGGTGAGTATTACTACGGGATGCTGGCGCCCGGCGGACAGGCAATCTGGTTCGTCAAACTCAAGCGATTGAATGGGTTTGACGGAGCTGTGGAGATCCGGGCGACTGGACTTCCTCGTGGTGTCTCATTAACGCCCGTAACCATACCTTCTGGCATGAATCACTGCAGTTTGATTTTCTCCGCGGCTCCCGATGCGCCGATCAACGCGGCGCTGGTACATATCAGCGGCCATGCCCAACTTCCGCGAGCCAACGACAAAACGATCACCGTAGTGCGACATGCCCACGTCACCGCTGAGCTACGACGCGCCGGCGCCAGCCGCTTCTACCGGGCGCCCATCAAAACCCAGTTACTTGCGGTAACCCAACCACTCGACCTGACCAAAGTCACTGCCGAACCGAAGGAAATTACTTTACCGCGCGGCGGCACAGCCGAAATCACCATTCGCATCCAGCGGAGTAGTGAGTACTCCGATCAGGTGCTACTCGACATGGCCTTTTCTTTCTTCACCACCAAATACGGACAACAGTTACCCAATGGCGTCACCATGTCCGCCAGTAGCGAAACCAAGCTGACGGGCGATGATCTGGAAGCAAAGATTACGCTGGAAGCAAACTCCACGGCGCTGCTAGTGAAGCGTCATCCTATCGCGGCACTTGCCCGGGTGCCCATTACCTATTCAATTATGACGAATTACGCATCGAATCCGATGTACCTGACGGTCACGCCCCGTTAAGGCCAACTCTTCTGCTCCTGTGGGCCTTCGCGTTGACGCGTTGCGGCAACGGCCAGTCAAGATCGACCGGGTGTACGACATGCTCCAGAAGCGCAATCCTGCACAAAGGATCCAGCGGGTCAGCAGGTGACAGAGGATCTGTACACCCACTCGACGACTGGGCGATGGCAGCAGGAATCAGAGGCTACGAAATGCTTCAATGCCGGTTCGCGCAGCACCGGACAGCATCAAATAATCCGTTCCATAACTCAAGAAACGAAACCCCTGCTGCGCTCGGCTTTGTAAATCGTCTGGAGACCCCACACCCGTGCCTACGGCGACCTGGTGTGCTTTGCCAGCTTCGAGAACCCGATCAATGCAATCGTCAATTTGCGGGTACGGCATCTGGTTCGGATTCAATCCATAGGACAGGCAAAGATCATAGAGCCCTAAAAACATCACATCGAGTCCAGGGACAGCGGCAATCTCATCAATATTCTCGATCGCTTCAGCCGTTTCGATGATCACAGCCACAATCAGCTGGTCATTCGCCCGATTCAGATAATCCTCGTAATCGAGTGCATACCGGGATGCTCGCAGCGGTCCGAAACCGCGCGTCCCCGCCGGCGGATACCGGGTCGCATCTACAATGACGTGTACCTCTCGCGCCGTCCGTACCATCGGCACCAGGACTCCCATAGCGCCCACATCCAGGACACGTCCGATCTCGAGGGGGTCGGCGCGGGTCACACGAACGATAGGCGTCGCAGCCGTGCCGCTGACACCCATCATCATCTGCTCTACACGTTCACTTTCCACGGCCGAGTGCTCAGTTTCCAGGACCAGCCAATCGAATCCGGCGTGCCCCAGCATCTCAGCAATATGGGGACTTCCCAGCCCCAGGAAAGAACCGATCGTCGCCTCACCGTTCAGCAGCTTCTGGCGGGTTGTATTATCGTGCACGTCTCTGTCACCTGACTATTTATGATGCGGTAGTGAATGCAGGAATTGTCCACGAAAAACGCCTGGCAGGCAATCAAACGCTTTCGCTCTCGCTGACCAGCGGGTAGATTCGTTCCACTGGAAGTGCCCGTCTTGTTCGACTACCGAGGCTTTGACCATGCCGCACGTCGGATCAGCCCAGATGCCGCCTTGGAATCGGAACGAATTGCCCGATCCACCGGTGTTT
The DNA here is from genome assembly GCA_002724245.1 of Planctomycetaceae bacterium. Classification (GTDB taxonomy): domain Bacteria; phylum Planctomycetota; class Planctomycetia; order Pirellulales; family Pirellulaceae; genus UBA9264. The sequence continues at coordinate 58,437 of PBOG01000062.1, read as the reverse complement.
CGTTGGCAAAACATCGCCACCATGCTGGGGCCGGGGCTATTCATGGCCGGCGCTGCGATCGGTGGTGGAGAGTGGCTTACCGGCCCCGTGATCACTGCCCGCTATGGCGGTAGCCTGCTTTGGCTGGCCACGCTCAGTATCCTCGGCCAATGCGTCTACAACGTCGAAGTCAGCCGCTACACGCTGTACACCGGTGAACCTATCTTCGCAGGCAAGTTCCGTACGCTTCCGGGACCCCGATTCTGGCTCGTCATTTACCTGTTATTTGACGTCTATATGTTCTTTCCCTTTCTGGCTGCCGCCGGCGCACCACCGCTGGTCGCCATGGTCCGCGGTGAAATCCCCAATCCAGCAGCAAATCCGGACGATGAATTCCTCGTCCGGTCCGTTTCGATCGGAATCTTCCTGTTGGCCATGGTACCGCTGATCATCGGTGGAAAAATCTACAACTCGATCAAGGTGTTGATGGCCGCAAAAATCACCCTGGTGATGGGTTTCCTGATCATTCTGGCCTGTCTGTTTTCGACGCGTCAGGACTGGATCGAAATCGGCAGTGGGTTCTTTAAATTCGGCACCGTACCTGTTCGCACCACGGAGGATGTCAACGGCAACGGCATTCTTGATGCGGGTGAGGACTGGGACGGTGACCAGCGGCTGGATGTGGCCGAACCATCACTGGCTCTGGTTTTTGACACAGACGACGACGGGCAAGACGATGCCAGTGACGTTAACGGCGACGGACAACCAGACCGCATGGTCTCCGTCCAGCAGAACGGCAACACGATTCGCTGGCCTGATCTCGACGGCGACTCGCTGGCGGACACGGTGCTCCCCTGCGACACGACAGGTGACGGAACCCCTGACCAGGAAATCCCTCTCGACCGCAATGGTGACGGCAAGCTCGATCGGTTCGTTGACATCGATGGAGATGGTATTCGCGACGGCGGAAACGTCGCCAACGTGCTGGTCGCTTTGCTGACGGGTCGTCAGCTCCCGGTCATGGACATGACCATCATCGGGTTTCTTTGCGCGCTGGTCGCGATCTCTGGGAACGGTGGGCTCGGTAATTCAGCGATCAGCAACTACACCCGTGAACAGGGATGGGGAATGGGCGCACATGTCGGCGCCATTCCCAGTATTATTGGCGGGCGTCACCTGCAATTATCACACGTGGGAACCGTCTTCGAACCGACCGCGGAGTCATTGGTACGCTGGCGCCGCTGGTTCTGGCATGTCGCCCGGGATCAATGGGCGGTCTGGATGCCCGGTTGTTTCGTTGGTGTCGGTTTACCGGCAATGATGTCCGTCATGTTTCTACCGCGCGGTTTCTTTGTCGACGACACCTGGCAGACAGCTTTGTTTACCGCCAACGGATTGCGGGAGAACATCGGTGCGCAATGGGGAAACTTCTTCTGGATGGCATCGCTATTCTGCGCATTCATTGTGCTGGCAACCGGTGTTACACCCGGAGCCGATGGATTCTTGCGCCGCTGGGTGGATGTCATCTGGATCGCCAGTCCCCGTGCTCGCCGACTCGACCCCAAGTCAATTCGCTACGTCTACTTTGGCGTGTTGGCGACTTATGCCGCATTTGGTGTGATCATGCTGACGCTTGAAGAACCAACGACACTCCTGTTCATCAGCGCTCTGCTGAGTAACTTTGCCCTGGGATTTACTTGCCTGCACACGTTGGCGGTCAATCTGATTTTGTTACCCAAAGAACTGCGTCCCGGTTGGTTTTGTCGCATCGCGCTCTTCCTGGCAGGCCTGTTTTTTCTGCTCGTCGCGACGATCTTCTCATGGACCCGGTTACAGGCCAGCGGCTATCTCTAAAGGAGAAATGAATGTTTGCTGTCAAATTCGATCATGTCGCGGTAACCGTCAGCGACATGGAACGCTCACTCGCGTTCTACTGCGACCTGCTTGGCCTGGTACGTGCCAGCGACCATGACCTGACCGGCGAGACGATCTCAAAAATGGCAGGAAAAGAGCGTGTCGAAATGAAAGTCGTCCGCTTACTCTGTCCCGAAACGCCAGGCATCCACATTGACCTGCAAGAGTACCTCGAGCCTCCCGGAAAACAATCCGACAGCAAGCTGGGAGACATTGCCAACAGCCATTTCTGCATCGAGGTCAACGACATTGGCAAGGCCTACAATGCGTTGCAAGCGAAAGGGGTCGAATTCGTCAGCGCACCGGTTGAATTTGACCTGGAACATGAAGGGAAAATCGGTTGTGTCTTTTTCCTGGATCCAGATGGATACGTACTCGAACTGACAGAATACTCCGCGTAACCGAGGTGGACAGTGGCAAGTTATCCAGAACTCAAAGGCAAGTCGGTGCTCGTTACCGGCGCCGGGCGTGGCATCGGGCTGGCCATTGCGAGCCGGTTCATCACTGAAGGCGCCCAAGTGCTCTTGACGGACATCTCCCCGGGACAGGCAGATCTAGTCGTTACCGCTGCACAGCGCAAAGAGACTTCAGCTTCGTTCCACATCATGGACGTCACGTCGTCCAGTCAAACGGAAGACGCAATTTCACAGGCCGTTGCCTTGCACGGCCAACTCGACATCATCGTCTGTAATGCGGGCACCGGTGAGGTCGCGCCATTGATCGAGGCAACCGAAGCGAGCTTTGATCGTCAGATGTCCATCAACGCCAAGGGCTGCTTTCTCAGTGCCACGATCGCAGCCAGACAAATGCTCAAACAGGGACACGGTGGACGCATCATCATCAACGCCAGCGGCGCAGGAAAAATAGCCCCTGGCAAAGCAACACCACTGGGATTGTATGCGATGAGCAAGCACGCGGTGATCGGTTTGACGAAGCAACTCGGAGTTGAACTCGCTGCAGACGGAATTCTAGTGAACTGCATCTGCGGAGGCATCGTCGACACACCGATGTGGGACCTGATCGACCGCGAGGTCACGCAGCGCAGCAACACCCCCACAGGCTCATTCAAAGCGGAAGCAGTGGCTTCCATTCCGATTGGACGCATCCAACGACCCGAGGACATGGCCAATCTGGCTGTTTACCTGGCCAGTGATGATGCAAGTTACATCGCCGGTCAAACACTGAACTGCTCAGGCGGCATGTTGCCCTATTGAGCCCGCCCACCGGACCGAAATCGACGAACTCCAGTGACAGCTTGCAGAAATCAGCACACCGTATCACGGCGACCAGCCCCTCAACCAAACAATTCCGACGTCAAGGCGCGTCCATTCTCCACGAGCGGAACGGGGCGTCCCTGAGGGTCCGGAATGCGCATGTGTGGGTCGATGCCCAGAGCCTGAAAGATGGTCGCTGAGAGATCTTCCGGTCGCGTGGGATGCTCGTCCGGATAAGCCGCTTTGGCATCTGAACTGCCGTAGGTGCTACCGCCACGGATGCCAGCCCCGGCCAGAACCGCGGGGAAGCAAACCGTCCAATGGTCACGTCCCCACTGTTTATTCGCCCGCGGGGTACGCCCCATTTCACCCACAGCGACAACCAGCGTCTCATCCAACAAGCCACGGTCCTCAAGGTCGCACAGCAACGCCGAAAACGTTTGATCAAAACCTGGAATCAGATGTTTTTTCACATCATCGCTATTGCGGTGCGAATCCCAGCTGTAGCCATCAGGCGTGTCCCAGGCAACGGTCACAAAACGTGAGCCCGCTTCGATCATCCGTCGCCCCATCAATACCGATTGACCGAACAAGTGGCGTCCGTACCGATCGCGCAGCGCGGGCGACTCGCGGCGAATATCCAAAGCCAGACGCATTTGTTCGGATGTGGCCAACTCTGTGGCACGACGTCGTATCACGTCATACGATTCGACCGCACCACTGGCATCCACCAGCCTGCGTTGTTGATCAAACTGCTCCAACAGCGAACTCCGTTGAGCCAGTCGGTCAAGACTCACGTCCACTTTGGGCGCCAGTCCCTTGATACGGAAATCGAGCTCCTCTTCAGTGCACTTGCGAAAATAAGGGTTGTCATTCTTGTTGCGCTTGCGGATGTCGGTCGCTAGCGCGTTATACGACCTTCCCAGCCAGCCTGCGTATTGTCCACCACGATCAATGTCCTGCAATGCACCAAGACGATTCGGCAAATAGACATAATCGGGCAACGCAGCCACACGACCAGGATCATGGTGACGAGACAGATACTCGACAACCGAACCCATCGCTGGCGGGTCGTTCGGTCCGATCGGTGTTTCACCCGGTGTCGCTCCAAAACGCGCCGGATGGGGACGGCCTGTCTGGATGTAAAAAACGCAACCGTGGTCGTTGTACGGCATCGTCATCGAACGAACGACGGCAAACTTGTCGGAAACCTGTGCCGTCTGCGACAGATGTTCACAAATTTGTAAACCGGGCGTGCGGGATGCGATCGGTCGAAACGGCCCGCGAATGTCATCGGGGGCGGACGGCTTCATGTCAAACGTTTCGAGTTGACTGGGACCACCAAACAGCAACAGAAACAACACCGACCTGGCTCGACCGTTCTGGAAAGGCCGGGACTCCTGTTCCGCTGCCAACACGGTGGACAGATTCACGCCAAAGAGACCACTGCCAGCGGCTTGCAACAAGGCACGACGGTTCAACCCGCCGCACGTCCGTTGTCGACATCCCTGTATGGTGAGCATCGTAAAACCTGTGTTGTGGTGAAAGTGAACTAGCCCTGTTCGGCTTTGATTTTAGGTTAGAGACCTTGACCTGGCCAACTGCAAGTTCCCTCCCGGTAAACCTGAAAAGCGGCAGTAGCCTTAAACCGGGGGTCTATGCAACTCGTGTTCGAGAGCGTGCGTGGTTGTCGATTTGTGTATAAGATGGCCCCAGCGACCGCACATGCGGTACTTTCCTGCAACCTGAAACCCGTTTTTGTGGCATAACACCAATGAGTAGACCTTTCCGATTCGCGATGTTCCTGATGCTGTCTGTGCCAAGTGTTGGTGCCGCAGCGGAAGACTTAAGTTGCCTGAATACAGAACAACGTACCGCAGGGAACTTGTACGCGCATTTCCAACAGCAAGCCTATGCTGCCCTCGATCGACGAATGGAAGGCTATGAACAACTCAAGACAGCAGAAGACATCGTCGCCTACCAGAAGAAATTGCGAGCCTTCTTGCTGCGACAATTGGGTGGATTTCCGGAACGGACACCACTACACGCAGAGCGGACAAAAGTCATCCAGGCCGAAGGGTATCGCATCGAAAATGTGATCTTCCAGAGCCAGCCCGACCATCATGTCACCGCCAATCTTTATCTGCCACATGCCTCCGTGCCGGTACCCGGTGTCGTTGTTTCCAGCGGCCATAGTCGCACTGGCAAAACCGCTGATTACAACCAAAGGTTCGGAATCATGCTGGCCCAGCACGGGATAGCCGCTCTTTGTTTCGACCCGATCGGACAGGGAGAACGCTCGCAACTGCTGGCGACGACTGGAGAACCCCTGTTTCAGAGTACCACCACAGAACATTTCCTGCTTGGCGTCGGCTCTATTCTGGTGGGCCGCAATACCGCCCGTTATCGCATCTGGGACGCATTGCGTTCGATCGATTATCTCGCCAGCCGGCGTGAAATTGACCCACAGCGAATCGGCTTCACCGGGTGTTCCGGAGGCGGTACGCTGACCAGCTACGTCATGGCACTCGATGACCGTGTGCAATGTGCCGCTCCAGCATGCTACCTGACAACATTTCGACGTTTAATCGAAACGATTGGACCACAGGATGCCGAGCAGAACATCTTCGGCCAAATCGCCTACGGGCTTGATCAACCCGACTACATTCTGATGCGGGCGCCACGTCCTACACTGATCAGCTCAACCACCGGTGATTTCTTTGACATTCAGGGGAGCTGGCAGAACTACCGCCAGGCCAAACGTGTCTACGCCCGTCTCGGATACCCTGAGCGCGTCGATCTGGTGGAGGTCGAGGGGAACCACGGCGTACACCCACAGAACCTGGCGACAATTACCCACTGGATGAAACGCTGGTTGCGTGGAGAAGACAAACCCGTACCCATCGCCGAATTGCCAGTGCGTCCAGCAGCCGACTTGCTTTGCACGAATTCCGGGCAGGTACTCACCAGTCTGCCAGGAGAACGCTCCGTCATCGAGCTAAACCACGAATACGAAAGCCGGCTGGCGCAGCAAAGAGAAAAACACTGGCAAACCACACCGCGCAACGAAATGGTAGCACGAATACGAAATCTCATCGGCGTGCGCCCCACCTCGAAGCTGAAACCACCTGTCATGCAGGATCTGGGACGAGTGCAACGCCCTGACTACCACATCGATAAACTGTTACTGACTACCGACTCCGGCATCCCGCTGCCCGCCTTGACATTCCATCCGACGATCCCCGTCGATGCTGCCTACCTGTACTTGCACGACGATGGCAAACTGGGTGATTCCGCGGCGGGACAAGCGATTGAAGATATTGTCGATGCCGGACATGCCGTCGTCAGTGTTGACCTGAGTGGTCAGGGAGAAACTGGAACAGACAAACGCGATCCTGTACTGACAGACTGGAAAACGTACTACCTCGGCTACCTCCTCGGAAAATCACTGCTTGGCCTGCGCGTTGAAGACGCATTGGCTGCAGCTGACTTCGTAGCCTACTATCAGAAGAACCGAGCCAACCCACGCGAAGTCCATCTCGTGGCCGTTGGGCAGGCGGGGATTATCGCGCTTCATGCAGCCGCATTGCAGCCCCAACTCTTTACTTCAGTCACCTTGCGTAAGACGCCCCGCAGCTGGTCGGCAGTGGTGGCAGAGTCAGCCCCCTCAGGCCAACTCGACAGCACAGTCCATGGCGCGCTGGCCACCTACGACCTGCCGGACCTGGTACGCCTGATTGGCAAAGATCCGTCGGGCCAAAACAAGGTGCGTTTCGAAGACTGAATCAGCCGTTGCGAAAATGCTGCACCGAGGTCACACTGCCTGGCTCCACGCCGTCGGCGCTGCCAGCCACAGAGGGCCGCATCCCACCTCACCATACGACCGGATCAGGAACTGACTGCGACGTTATAACACGCTAAGACCGGCGTCGCCCTGACCAACCCTGGAGCCCTTGATGGACATCCCGATCCGTGAATTGATCGACGCCATTTCGGTTCAGCTGCAGCAACACGCGGAAGAACTGACCGACCTGGATCGTGCCATCGGCGATGGCGATCATGGAATTAACATGGCACGTGGGTGGAACGCGGTCGTCGCCGCGCGCGCCGAGATCGCGTCACTACCTCCTGGGGCAGCTCTGGAGAAAATCGGCATGACGCTGGTTATGAATGTCGGAGGTGCTTCCGGTCCGCTCTTCGGCAGCCTGTTTATGGGGCTTGGCAAACACCTGGGTGACAATCCAGGCTTCGCCGAATTTCGTAACGCGTTACGGGCGGGCATCGAACTTGTCCAGCAACGGGGACGATCAACCGCCGGTGAGAAAACCATGCTGGATGTGTTCGTGCCCCTGGTCGAAATGCTTGAGACTTTCGATCCTGGCGGTGGCACCAAAACCGTTGAGGAGATCATCACAACCGCCCGGTGCGGTATGGAATCGACCCAAGCGATGCTGGCGACGAAAGGCCGCGCTGCGTTTCTGGGTGAACGGAGCTTAGGCCACGTCGATCCGGGTGCGATGTCAAGCTACCTGATCATCGAAACGGTGTGCAATGTGATCATCCGGAATCTAGCCCGTCAGGAGTCGTCATGACCCAGTGTGTTGGAATCGTCATTGTGTCACACTCTGCGGAGGTCGCTCGAGGCGCCGCAGCCATGGTCAAACAAATGGTTGGCAGTGACGTAGCCGTTGAATCTTGTGGTGGCACCGTGGATAGCCGCCTGGGAACGGATGTTGCGGCAATCCGTGCCTGCCTCGACCTTGCCTGGAATCCACCCGGGATCGCCGTGTTGTTCGACCTTGGCAGTGCCCGCATGAATGCAGAAATGGCCATTTCCATGTGCCCTGCCGAACAACAAGAACGCATCGTGGTTTGCGATGCTCCCATCGTCGAAGGTGCGCTACTGGCAGCGTCAGAGGCATCCTTGGGAAGTGATTTGAACACCGTTCGCGCCGCGGCTGAGGACGCCTGATGGGTGCTGAAACAGTGATGGATACTGAAACAACAGTACTCCTGACTCATCCGATCGGTCTCCACGCACGCCCCGCCGTGAAGCTCGCTCAACTCGTCGTCACCTTTGATGCCGAAACCTGGGTGCGTCTGGAATGCGATGGGGAGTGGGTCAAGGCGCGTAGTACGGCCCAGGTACTGAGGCTCGGCGCACGGTTTGGACAACGGCTGCAAATCGGGGCGACCGGACCAGAAGCCGACGCGGTGATCAAAGCAGTCGCTGACCTGTTCGACCGCAATTTTGATGAGCCCGTTGAAGCCCCCACCGCACCCGGAGACACCACGGCCAGCGCACCGCCATCCGCGACCGGCGTTTTCACGGGAACCACTGTCTCCCAGGGCATTGCCTTGGGGATCACACATCGAGTGCAACCACACGCTGTTCTTGCACCAAAGACTGGTGACTCCCCAGTGACATGCGAAGCAGAGGAACAACGACTGCGGTCCGCAGTCAATACGGCCCGCGTTGAACTCCACAGTCTGAGTCAGCGTCACACGACGGCCACCGGTGTGATCGGATTTCAAATCAGCATGCTCGACGATCCGAATTTCATTGACCCGGTGGTCTCCCGCATCCACTCTGGAGAGTCCGTTGAATCGGCCTGGTCTGGAACACTGTCACAATGGATCGAGGACTTCGAAAAACTCGCCGCAGACTACCATCGACAGCGTGCGTTGGATCTCCGCGACCTCGATCAGCGTGTCAGGCAATTACTCACAAACTCTCCAAGTCCCAATAAAATCCCCGCAGAGGCGATTATTCTGGCAACTGAAATGCGTCCCAGCCAACTGCTTGAATTACCTGCTCCACGGGCCATCGTCACCCAGCAGGGCAGCTTCCAGGATCATACGGCTTTGCTGGCGCGCGCGGTGGGCATTCCCATGCTGATCGCAATGGACATCGCGAAAATCGAGGACCGTGTGGAGGTCCTTGTCGACGCCGAACAGGGCTGCCTTACCGTCGTTCCCCCAGAACATGTCCGCAGGGCGGCCCAGGCGAGAATTCGTTCGTTTGAATCCGCGCGTACTGAACAACTCACTTGGCGCAATCTGGCAAGCCACACTAAAGATGGCGAGCGCATTGAAATAACGATTAACGTAGACCACCTGGCTTCCCTGAAGTCGTTGTCAGCGGAGAGTTGCGATGGCATTGGACTGGTACGCACCGAGTTTCTGTTTGAAAACGCCGACCAGTTGCGTGACGAGGCGATTCAGGTCGAGCGTTATCGAGAGCTTCTCGCCTGGGCAGCGGGACGACCGGTGACGATTCGCACACTCGACGCCTCTGTCGACAAAGCGATGCCAGGCCTTCACGATCCACCCACATCCCCATTAGGCCTGCGCGGTGTGCGCTATTCACTTGCGTATCCAGACCAGTTTGCTATCCAGCTACGAGCGCTTTTACGAGCCGCTGCTGAAGGCCCGATCGAGATCCTCCTTCCCATGGTGACCTGGCCGCAGGAAGTGGAACAAGTTCGTGATCTGATGCATGAACAGCTGGCAGCACTTCAGCAAGAAGGAATTGCTGCCCGGCTGCCTCCCTTGGGGATCATGCTGGAAGTCCCTGCCGCGGCGTTTCAAATCGAGACGTTTGCGGTCGACTTTGTTTCCGTGGGAAGTAACGATTTGACTCAGTATGTCCTGGCGGCAGACCGTTCCTGCAACCAGTTGCAGTCCCTGCACGACTCGGGCCCGACAAGTGAACCGCAGCAGTTCCAGTCGCTTTGTGCCCCCGTTCTGGCCTTGATCGAACGGGCGGCGCGGTGGGGTCGCCAACAAAAGATTCCCGTCTCCGTGTGCGGAGAAGCTGCCTCGATTCCAGCTTGCCTGGACAGGCTGCTCGGCGCGGACATCCGTTCGTTTACCGTTTCACCCAGTGCACTAGGCCCCGTCAAGAAACATCTCGCAACCCACGCAGCCGAACCATGAAAAAATTTCTCAATGCCCCTGACAACCTGCTCCCTGAAAGTCTGCATGGCTTTGTCCGTGCCCACCAGAACCTGCTTCAGGTCAACTTCAATCCCACCTTTGTTTTTCGACGTGACGCTCCCCTGCAGGGCAAGGTGGCGATTCTTTCCGGCGGCGGCAGTGGGCACGAACCGCTACATGCGGGGTTCGTCGGCCCGGGCATGCTCGATGCGGCTTGTCCCGGCGAAGTATTCACCTCTCCGACCCCCGATCAGATGCTCGCCGCGGCACAACAAGTCGATAGCGGCGCGGGCGTGCTCTTCATAGTCAAGAACTATTCCGGCGACGTAATGAACTTTGAAATGGCCGCGGAGATGTATTCAGGTTCACAGGCGTCAGTGCTCACCAATGATGACGTCGCGGTCGAGGACAGCACGTTTACAACCGGTCGGCGCGGCGTTGCCGGCACTCTTGTCGTCGAGAAAATCGTCGGCGCCGCAGCGGAGCAGGGGGCGGACCTGGACAGCTGCTGTGCATTAGCCCAGCGTGTCAATTCCCAGTCAGCATCCATGGGGGTCGCGCTCACCAGCTGCACCGTTCCGGCCGCAGGTAAACCCACTTTCGAAATCGCAGAGAACGAAATTGAAATGGGAGTCGGCATTCATGGGGAACCGGGAAGAAAACGCATGCCACTGGTATCGGCGGATGAGCTCGCTGCCCAGCTGCTGCAACCCATTATCGACGCATTGGAATTGACCAGCTCTGATGAAGTTCTCTTGCTGGTCAACGGGTTCGGTGCCACACCAATGATGGAACTCAGCCTGATGTTTGAATGCGTCGGCCGCCTGCTGGACGGCAGGCAGGTCACCATCCGTCGCTCACTCTTGGGAAATTACGTCACCTCCTTGGATATGGCCGGATGTTCCATCACCTTGACAAAGCTCGATCCGGAAATGCTGGAATTTTGGGACGCGCCCGTCCACACTGCCGCCTTGCGCTGGGGCCGCTAACGCGATTCCTCCCAATTTCCCGCAATGAGACCCGGCAAGATTTTTCCAGAACTTGATCCTGGCCTCTGCGAACTACCGGACAAAAAATGCCAGCCTCTGGCGGAAAATCCCGGAATTTCCGCGCATGGCCATGGCGTTGCAGCCTCTTGTTTGCAGATCCCTGTGCATGCTTCCTGCCACTTCCGCCATTTACAGGCGGGCCTGCAATAAATCTAATACAGGTATGAAATCAATACGCTACCGAATCGCCGCATTGCTGGTGTCTCTACTGGCTGGCTTCAGTCCCAGCGGGATCTCCCGTGCAGAGGCCGAAAGGCCAGACGCCTTTTCCGCTCAACAAATTGCCTTCTTTGAAACCAAGATTCGCCCTGTGCTGATTGAACGCTGTGCCGAATGCCACAGCGGCGACAACCCAGAGAGCCGTTTCAGCGTCGAGTCTCGTGCAGCGCTCCTGGCCGGCGGCGAATTCGGCCCCGCACTGAAGCCAGGAAACCCCGCTGGCAGCCTGCTGATTAGTGCAATCAACCACGATGAATTCCTGAAAATGCCCCCCAAGGAAAAACTCCCCACACAACAGGTCGTCGACCTGACACGGTGGGTCAAGATGGGCGCCCCCTGGCCGGATTCAAACAACGTCGCCAATCTGACCGCGACGGGCACAAACCCCGACGCTCCACTGTTCACCAGACAACAAAAAAACTACTGGGCGTTTCAGCCACCCGTGTTGCCGACACTACCAGCGATCAAGAACACAACATGGTCTCGATCGCCGATCGATCACATGATCCTCGCGCGCCTTGAAAATGCAGACCTCACACCCGCACGCCCAACCACTAAACGCACCTTGTTGCGACGTGCAACCTTTGACCTGCTCGGGCTGCCGCCGACTCCAAACGAAGTCGACACGTTCCTGGATGATGACTCTCCGGCAGCGTTTGAACGTGCTGTCGATCGTTTGCTCGCTTCCCCACGTTATGGAGAACGCTGGGGACGCCACTGGCTCGATGTGGCTCGCTATGCAGATTCAAATGGCCTGGACGAAAACCTGTCCTATGCAAACGCCTTTCGTTACCGAGACTACGTGATTAATGCCTTCAACAAAGATAAACCCTACGCCCGTTTCATCCAGGAGCAGATCGCTGGCGACTTGCTCGCGGGATCCTGGAAAGATGATTCTCCACTCGAGAGATTTATTGCCACCGGATTCCTCGCCATTGGGCCGAAGATGCTCGCCGAAGATGACCCAACCAAAATGCAGATGGACATCATCGATGAACAAGTCAGTACGATCGGCCAGGCTTTCATGGGCCTGACGCTCGGGTGTTGTCGATGTCACGACCACAAATTTGATCCGCTGCCGACACAAGATTACTACTCGTTGGCAGGTATTTTCAAAAGTACGAAGACCATGGAAAACCACAAAGTTGTGGCGGTCTGGTACGAACGCCCACTGGTAACCCCCCAGCGCGCCGAACAAATCGAGTTACTCAAGACAAAGGTCAAGGAGGCTGAAAAGCAAATCGCGACACTCAAGGAACAGGCGACGAAATCCGTCACCTCCAGTTTGCGAGCGCACGTTCAATCCTATCTGACCGCTTCAGTCAACCTGGAACGACTACAAACCGCTTTCCAAGGACCCCAGTCTGCACTCGGTGTCCGGCAGGACCAGCCCTACGTCGTGGAAAATGGGTATCTCGCGTTAGAAGCTGAAATTTTTCATCGCGGGAACGTGGTGATCACATTAGATGGATACGGCCAAGGTATCGGCATTATCGGCTCTCGCGGTGCAGCACACGCTGAATACGATATCGACGTCAAGAAAGCCGGCCGGTACGCGGTAGAAATCCGGTACGCTGCAGCTGAATCACGCCCCATTGGATTGTTGCTCGATGGCCAGCAGGTCGGTACTTCGATTTTGTCGGCTGTAACAGGAAGCTGGTACCCTGACACGCAGCGTTGGGTATCAGCAGTACAGCTCCAGCTCACTCCAGGTAAACATACTCTCCGCTTCGATTCACCGAAGGTGTACCCACATATCGACAAACTCGCCATTGTCTGGGCGGGCAAGGGGAAGTGGCCATTCCAGACAAAGGAACCAACCTCGATCACCCGCAGTGCGTCAGCCGAAAACGTCGAACCGGCGTTGGTGGCCACCTGGAGCGACTACTTTAAAGCATTGGATGAAGGCAAACATCAAAGTCATGTGGCGTTTCGACCCTGGCTTGCCCTGCGCAAACTGGACCCTGCAAAGTTTGTCGAACAAGCAGCTCCCATCCTCACGGAAATTCAATCCAACACCGGGCTGGGAGAACGCCTTCCAGAACCGTTGAAAAAGGCATTCCATGCGCAACCTCCACAGTCACTGGTGGATGTCGCCGCGTTGTACCAGGGACTGACGAATCGTCTGCTTGAAGCCTACGCATCCGACAATCAAGAGGCACAGCGTGCTTTCGCCAGCCTACAAACAGAGTTTGCCTCTGCCGTCTCCCCACTCTCCGCTCCTGAAGATCTACCGGAGTCCGCGTATCCTGCGACGTTACGTGAACAGCGCAGCACTCTTTTGGCCCAAATCAAATCCTGGAAGACCGAGATCCCCGAGGCAAATGTCGCAATGGGAGTAACGGAAGGGCAGGTCGCCGACATCCGTGTCCATTTGCGGGGCAGCCACATCACGCTCGGCGATACGGCGCCACGCCAAATGCTACGCATCATTGCAGGTGAACATCAGAAACCCATCGACAACGAACACAGTGGACGCCTGGAATTCGCCAATTGGTTGGCCAGCGAAAAGCATCCTCTCGTCAGCCGTGTCATGGTGAATCGAATCTGGCGTTGGCGGTTTGGCCGAGGAATCGTAGCCAGTGTCGACAACTTTGGTTCACTGGGAAGCCGTCCCACCCATCCTCGTTTACTCGACTGGTTGGCATTGGAATTTTCCCGCCAGCAGGGCTCGTTGAAGGCCTTGCACCGTATCATGCTCAGCTCCAGCACCTACCAGATGAGTTCTCAATACAATGCAAACAACGATCGCCAGGACCCGGAAAACAAGTTGCTCTGGCGCATGCGACGCCGGCGACTCTCGGGTGAGGAACTACGAGACAGTGTGCTACAGATCGGACCGGGCCTGGATCACGTGATGGGCGGCACACTGCTCAAAGTCAAGAATCGGGCCTACGTCACAGGATCCGGCACCAACATCACAAACGAGTACGACAATTTGCGCCGCTCCGTTTATCTGCCAGTAATCCGCAGCGCCGTTTTCGATGTACTGCAAACCATGGACTTCCCTGACCCTGCAGTATCAAATGGCGATCGCATCACAACCACCGTCGCGCCGCAAGCACTGCTAATGATGAACAGCTCCCTGGTCCAAAAGGGAACCAGTGATTTGGCCAAACAGGTGGCAAACCTGCCGACAGACCAGCGCGTAGAAAGCGTCTACCGATTGGTTTTGGGCCGACAACCATCAGGGGATGACGCGGACCTTGCCAGGCAATTCATCGTCGACGCAGAGTCGTTGGCTCGTAAACAGGGCAGCGATCCCGCCGAGGCAACTCTCAAGGCCTGGCGGAGTTTCAGCCGTGTCTTGCTATCTTCTAATGATTTCATGTACGTCGAATAAAGCCCCCCACCAGGTGAAACAATCATGCGCACACAACTGACGTACCGCGGTTATGGGGCACAACAGCCGGGTCTCTCACGCCGCGACCTGCTCCGTCAATCTGCTGTGGGTTTTGGCAGCCTGGCACTCGCCGGCCTGCTGGGAAACCACGCAGTCTCGGAACAATCCCATGCGCCATCGCTGTTGGAACGTGCGCCTCATTTCGCACCGCGCGCTAAACGGATCATTTTCCTCTTTATGCATGGTGGCCCTTCTCAGATCGATACATTTGACTACAAGCCTCAGCTCGCAAAAGACGACAACAAACCCGTCCCGTTCAACAAACCACGCGTCGTCTCAGGAGCCACAGGGAATCTTCTCAAATCACCGTTTCGCTTCAAACAACACGGTGAATCCGGGTTTTACGTCAGTGAGCTCTTCCCGCACGTGTCAAAACTCGTCGATGAACTTTGTTTCATCAACTCCGTTCATGGCTCAAACTCACGCCATGGTGCGGCCCTGCTGGAATTGCACACCGGTAGCGACACGTTTATTCGCCCCAGTATGGGAAGCTGGTTGAGTTACGGCCTCGGATCAGAGAACCAGAATCTGCCTGGCTACATCACCATTTGCCCTTCGCTGACCCACGGAGGAGCAAATAACTGGGGGGCCGCATTCTTGCCCGCGATCTACCAGGGAACGCCCGTCGGTAACGCCGCCACCGAATCAATGAACGCCAAAATTCCTTTCATTCAAGGCACTACCTCAGCCGGCATGCAACGTCTTGAATTGGAACTGTTGAATCAAATCAATCGTAAGCGACTCGCCGAAGTGGGACCGGACCTGGAACTTGAGTCGCGTATCGAGTCGTTTGAACTCGCTTTTCGACTTCAGTCTGAAGCACCGAGCATTCAAGACATCAGCGACGAATCACAGAAAACGTTGCGGATGTACGGCATCGATAAAGGACCCACCAAAGACTTTGGGCGACAATGCTTGATGGCGCGACGCTTTGCGGAGAAAGGAGTGCGTTTCATCCAGTTGTCCCACAGTTACAAATGGGACCAGCACGGCGACCTGAAGAACGGCCACACCACCAATGCCCTGGAAGTCGATCAGCCTATTTGGGCTTTGTTGAGCGATCTGAAACAACGTGGACTGCTGGACGACACGCTTGTCTGGTGGGGTGGTGAATTTGGCCGCACCCCCGTATCACAAGGCAAGCGAGATGGCCGCGACCACAACCCGCACGCCTGCACCATGTTCCTGGCAGGTGGCGGAATCAAGGCCGGGGTCAAATACGGTGAAACCGATGAATACGGATACTATGCAGTCAAGGACAAGGTACACTTCCATGACCTGCATGCCACCCTGCTACACCTGATGGGGATCGACCATCAACGACTTACCTATCGCTACGCAGGACGCGACTTCCGACTGACCGACATCTATGGTGAAGTGATTCACGACCTGATCGCATAGCACCCGACCGGGTCGCAGACCGACGAAAAAGGCTGCCACAAAAGAGGGTGCCCGCAAATCGCTGGGCGTCCCTCGTCGCCCACACTACGCTGGAAATTGCCCGGCGAACGAAGGTGCGCCCTCACACAACACGATCAGGCTAGTTGCCGCGTCCTTGTCCGCCTTCCCGCTTCACGCCATAGCCGGCTTGCGGCGTGCCGTCATCGCGTAGTTTGTCACAGGCCCAGAGCAAACCGCGTGTCACCAGATCCAAATAAATCTTCTCTCGCATAGTCGTATTATGGTGCCCGATCGTGGTACCAAACACACGACCTTTCCCGTGGTGATTCGTCCATACACAGACATGGTCTTTCTGGGTGTCCACGCCAAAGGCGGTCGCCAGTGGCTGACAATTGGGCCACAATTTTTCGATCTTGTACAGTTCTCCAGCTGGAGTCTTCCAGGCTTTTGGAAATCCCTGCATCACAGGGTGCGCTGCCGCGAGGTTGCGAACGGTCAGCGGGCGGTGTTTTTCGTGACTGAACGAACTCACCCCTACCACTTTACGCCAGGCATCGGTCTTGGCATTCCGATAACTGTGCGTCGAACAGTGAATGATCACCGCGGGTGTGCCTTCGGCATGCGCCCGTGCAATCCCTTCGATAAACGGGACGTCTACCACTCCACCAAAACATTGATTGTGAACAATCGCGTCGTAGCCTGCCGCCCAGTTTGCCTTCTGGAACACGGGGATCTTCTGATTCCGATCTTTGCCCCCCTCGTGAGCGATGGTCCAGACCACATTCGCGCGGGCCGCAATCCCTTCCGAGAGAATGATCTTCTGATTGTCATAGTCATGACTGCTACCTCCAGTGACCATGAGCAGCTTGAGTGGTGCCGTTGGTTTTTCGTCACCACACAAGGGCTGCAATAACATCAGCAAACCAGCCACCGCAAGAATACCGCTGCAGGCAAGTTTCCAACGGCACTCCGTGTACTTCGCCACAGGCAGTCTATTCACCATGTCTTTCGTCCTCACTCGATACCAAAAATTAAATCGTGTTGAAGCTTGCTTGCCCGCTAGCGTAGCAAACCTGCCAGCTCGACGCTATCAACGGCGGATACACCCACACTCAAATCCAACGGCTTTTTCGTAGGCTGTGTTGTGGATTTTTGCTGGAGGAAACCCACACAGATGATCCCGCAGTTGACTTCCAGGACACATCAGTGATCACGGAACCACGCCGTTACGTTATCAAACTGCGTCAGTGACACGGTAATTCGGCCTTGCGGACGTACCGCGACCAGCTCAACCGGAGAACCTGGAATCACAAGTTGCCCTGCGCGCAGATGTTCTCCCCGTTCCGCCAGATGTCTGATCAGCCAGCGAAGCGACGTGAGCGGTCCCCCCATCACATCCACACCAAATCCCGAGGCAGCCAATTGCTCCTCGCAAAACACGTCAACCCGCTGCGTCTTGAAAGCGGTCGATTCAGGAGTACGGCGGGAGCTGCCGACAACCAGCGCCGCATGAATACCATTGGATATGATCAACTCCTGCGATGTCGGATCACCAAACCAGAATTTGAAGTGGTGGACCTCGATACCTGGAGCCACCCAGCCAATCACGTCAATCAACTCGCGTTCATCAACCACATCGTGAGGCACGTCCTGCTGAATCTGCAATACAAACTCCGGTTCCACCGCGCACTGCACATACGCATTCCAATCAAGTTCAATCCCGTCATCGTAAATATAGGGCTCCATGAGTCGCCCACAAATGGGTTCTGTGAGACCAAATTGCTGCCGAATCGCACCGCTTGTGCAACCGACCTTGTACCCCACCACTTTTTCACCACCGGCGATTCGCTGCTCCAGCACTTTACTCTGAACTTCGTACGCGTCTGCCAGTGACAGCGATTCCATTTGAACCGCCGCATCTGGCGGTAAGCTCTTTGTTTCCCAGATCTGGAAAGCCAGCTCCGCAATTTCATTGAGATCCTTCATCACCATCACCTGTCGCGTTCAGGGCCCGCCTACAGCTCCGCAATCTCCGACAAACAGCAAAGGCTGTGGCACTCACAACACACCTCACACCGGGTCACAAGGCAGACTTCAGAGTCTAACAGTCTTTACGTCGGGTTCCACTCGCCCGCCAGAGTCCGCCAGCCGGTACCCAAACGACGGCCTGGACACCGTCGGAGGCCGCCTGACACAATGCAAACCGCTACGTCTGACTTCCATGGGAGGGCCCTGTGTTAGCAGCAATTCCAACAGTGAGGCACTTGTGTATAGTACGGATTCAACAGCACACTCATCTTCTATGCGCACCGAGGCGAAACCAATGACCTGGGCATCAATAAGGCACGTTCTCCTGACCAGCGCACTACTTACTGCCTGCAGTGGCCCTGGCACGTCTTCCTGGATCACGCGGGCTGACGCGGACGACGTGATCGACATCGGCTCTCGTCGAGAGCTGTTTGTCGATCATTTCCTGATCGACAAACAGGAAAGATTACAGCTCAAACTTCAGCACCCTGCGCCGACTGCATTAATTCCGAATGCCCCACGTGGCCATTACGCAACCGTCATCAAAGATGGCGCACTCTTTCGACGCTACGATCGCGGGGGCGTTGCCGATTTCGACGGCGACTCCAGAGAGACCACACACTACTGGGAAAGTCGGGATGGGGCACATTGGACCAGCCCACACCTGGCGTTGTTTGACGTTGGTGGCACTCGTCAAAACAATGTCATCATCGCCCACACCAAGTGGATCGCCCACAACTTCAGTCCCTTTCTTGACCTGCGCCCGAACACTGAAACGCAGCATCGGTTCAAAGCACTTGCCGGCGTTCACAAGGGAGGAGGACTGTTCGCTTTCTCTTCCGCAGATGGCATCCATTGGAAAAAACTACAGCAGACGCCGGTCATCACATCCCGCAGCTTTGCCTTTGATTCGCAGAATGTCTCGTTCTGGTCTGAAAGTGAACAATGCTACGTGTGCTATTTCCGCACCTGGAACACACCTCATGGCAACCTGCGAACGATCAGCCGCACGGTCTCGCAGGATTTCTTGAAATGGTCTGACCCCGTCGCCACCAACCCTAACCGTCCCGGCGAACATCTCTACACCAGTGGAACCCACCCCTATTTCCGAGCGAACCACATCTACATCGCATTGCCCACTCGATTTCTTCCTGATCGAGGCGCGTCAACAGACATTCTCTTCATGACATCACGAGGTGGTGCCCGTTACGACCGCACATTTTTGCAAGCGTTCATCCGCCCCGGCCTGGACCCCGGAAAATGGGGGAATCGGTCCAACTACGCCGCATTAAACGTCGTTCCCACGAGTGCCGAAGAGATGTCGATCTACGTCCGCGAACGACGCTACGTACTTCGCACCGATGGTTTCGCTTCTCTCCACGCCAGTGCACAACCTGGTGAACTGACAACCAAGCCATTTCGCTTTCGTGGCGAACAACTGGCCATCAACTATTCGACGAGCGCCGCTGGAAGCGTGCGGATCGAAATCCAGGATACCGAAGGCCATCCCGTCCCTGGTTACGCACTCGGCGATTGCCTCCCTCTCGTAGGTGACTCCATCGAACATATTGTCGGCTGGAAACAGGGAAGTGACGTCAGCCCACTAATCGGTCAAACCGTTCGCCTGCGGTGGACACTGACCGACGCTGACGTGTTCTCTTTCCGTTTCCAGAATTCGCCGGTACGCTGAATCGAAGACAAACCGCATCTGTAACGACAAAACCTTCGACTTGAAGTGCCTTCTCTATTCAGAGAAAATAACACTCTACCGCTTGCCTTCCTCCAGCCCCCATTCCCTTATGCTCGAGCCTTCTTCGTCAACTGCGCGCGCGTTGGCACTACTGACTCTGACCACCGCTTCCGCACTCATTCCTCCGCTCAACGCAGCGGACCCGGATTCGAGCACCATCTTCAAACAAGAAGTGCTGCCAATTCTGAAGTCACACTGCGTACGGTGCCACGGACCAGACAAACAAGAATCTCGCATCCGCCTGGATAATCTCTCTACCGACCTGGTACAAGATCGCGCGGCTGCGGAATACTGGAATGAGGTCCTGCACGTATTGAATGCTGGCGAAATGCCGCCTGACGATGAACCCCAATTGTCCGCATCGCAAAACACGGTGCTGACCAATTGGATCTCCACTGCCATCCAAAAGGCCGTCGAAGCCGGCCGCTCTACGAACGGCCGCGCGGTGCTGCGACGTTTAAACCGAACCGAATACCAGAACACCATGTCCGATCTGTTGGGCCTGGAGATGGACTACGCCCGTGACCTGCCACCCGACCCCCCATCTTCGGATGGCTTTCGCAATAACGGAAATGCACTGCGCATGTCTGCGCTGCAACTGGAATACTATCTGGCAACAGCCCGCCGCGCTCTGAGCCGAGTTATCGTCAGTGGCCCCGCGCCGCCGGTCTACCAGTACCAGTTTTCACAAGGAAATGTGGGGAACTGGCTGGGTGGAACTGAACGGTCCAGCCGCCTCGGTCGGCGGCAGGCATTTCTAGCAAAAATGGTTGACGACTACCCTGAACAAGGCGCCTTCCGTATCCAGGTCGAATTCACCGCGGATCTGAAACCTGCAGCCGGTTTCCCCTTACTGGAGGTTTCTGTTGGTTATCGTCCGGACACGAAGATTCTCTTCCGCGAGGTGCAAGTCGTAGAAATTACCAATGGCGAACGACAAGTCTTGGAATTTTATGGACGCGTTGAAAACCACCCGCTGCCGGTTCGCGGCCAGGGCAAATTCCCAGGCCTGATCGTACAAATCCGCAACCGCTACGACGACAATTCTCCTTTGCCGAAAGGCAAGGACAATGTCTTTCCTGATGAACCCCACCTGCCAACGATTACCATTCACTCCGTTGAGTTCGAAGCGCCCGTATGTGATACCTGGCCCCCCGCCTTGCACCAGCGTATTCTCTTCGAATCTCCACTACGGGATACGGACGAACTCGCGTACACGCAGGCCGTCCTGGAACGTTTCATGAGAAGGGCCTATCGCCGCCCGGTAACAACGGCCGAAGTGATGGCCCTGGTAGACTTTTTTCAGGCCATTCGTCC
This sequence comes from Planctomycetaceae bacterium, assembly GCA_002724245.1. Taxonomy (GTDB): domain Bacteria; phylum Planctomycetota; class Planctomycetia; order Pirellulales; family Pirellulaceae; genus UBA9264. The sequence goes on along the minus strand of PBOG01000062.1, from coordinate 37,224 downwards.
AGAATTCCCCACACTGGAAGATGCCATGCGTGAAACGCTCGCCATGGTTTTGATTCGCCCGGACTTCCTGTACCTGCTGGAGCCAGCAGAGGAGGAGAAACGACCGATTAACGACTGGGAATTTGCTTCTCGGCTCTCCTATTTTTTGTGGAGCACGATGCCAGACGCTCAACTACTCGAAAAGGCCGCAACCGGTACGCTCCAGCAACCCGATGTCCTTTCACAGGAAATCGACCGCCTGCTGTCGGACCCGCGATCCGATCAATTTGTCCAACAGTTTACAGAGCAGTGGTTACATCTGGATGTTGTCGATCAGGTGGCAATCAACCGGGACTACTACCCACAGTTCAAAGAGCGTCTTAAAACCGACATGCGGCAGGAATCGGAACAGGTTTTTGGTGAGATCCTGCGTCATAACTTGAGCGCGTTACATTTCTTGTCATCCGACTTCACGATGCTCAATGGCCGGCTTGCCAGGCATTACGGTATTGATGATGTCTACGGCAACACGTTCCGACGGGTGACACTTTCGCCCAAACAACACCGTGGTGGCTTGCTGGGTCATGCCAGCATCCTGTTGAGCAATTCGACGGGGGCAGACTCCCATGTGATCCGACGCGCTGTATGGATACGTGATCGACTGTTGAACGACCCACCAGCATCACCCCCACCCAATGTTCCTTCGCTGGAACAGACGAACAAAGGTTCCCAGCAACTTTCAATTCGCGAACAACTTGAAGCGCATCGCGGAACAAAATCCTGCGCCAGATGCCACCGTGATATTGACCCTTGGGGAATCGCGCTGGAACACTTCGACGCTGTCGGACTGTGGCGTGACGAGATCCGCCACAAATCAGGGAAAGAGTTCATCACGCGCCCCGTGGCGGCGACAGCAACCTTACCCAATGGCCAAGAGTTGACGGGCATCGACGAACTCAAAGCCTACCTGGTTTCTGAACGAAAAACAGACTTTGCCCGGGCACTGGTATCGCGGATCCTCGGCTACTCGATAGGCCGGAGAATTGAGTTAAGCGATCGCGAGACCATTGCCGATCTTACGAAGCAGTTCATCACAGACGAGTTTCGCCTGCGGAACCTGGTGAAAAACATCGTCAAGAGTAAAGCATTTCAAACAAAATAACCCGGCAGGCACATCAGATATTCTCAACGATCACGAACATTCGGCGTGCCAACACTTCCAAATCCAGGTACATTAGTGAACTCCTGGATGTTTACTCGACCGTTTTGCATGAGAAAAAAACACGATGGCACTTAAGCCTTGGCACTTGGCGCGACGCACTTTCCTGATGGGTACTGGAGTTTCACTGGGCCTGCCATGGCTGGAATGCATGACGAGCCAGGCCGACGAAGCCCCCACTCGCACGGCACGACGTTTTTGCGCCATGTACTTTGGTTTTGGTGTCGGCTTGCCGAAGCCAAATAGCGAGCATGCAATGTGGCGCTGGTTTCCCGATGGAGAAGGGGATTGTTACCAATTCACCGAATCGTTGAGACCACTGGAAACCCACCGAGATAACCTGACGGTCCTGGGCGGCCTGTCCCACCCCAATGGCCGAAAGATGGGCGGTCATGATACCGGCGACACCTTTCTGACCGGGGCCTTGCTGAATAACAAGTTCCTGCGCAACACCATCTCTGTCGACCAGGTCATTGCCAACGCCTATGAAGACCAGACACGTTTTTCATCACTCGTGCTTTCCACGGATGGTGGCGTGGGAGAGCCAACCCGCTCCAGCACACTCTCGTACAACGACAAAGGAAGACCATTACCCGCGTTAAACCAACCCCAGCAGATCTTCAACCGGTTCTTCGGAAGCGGCGATGCCGATTCCCTGGCGCGACGGCGACGACTCAAGAGTGCCGCAGGAATGCTGGATCGCGTATTAGACGATTCGCGCTCACTCCGTTTGCGGCTTGGCAAGACCGACCGCGACAAATTGGACGAATATCTGGCCTCAGTACGGCAAATTGAAGAACGCGTCCAACGCGCCCAACGTTGGCTGGAGATCCCACGGCCGGAACTGCGTGACGAAGAACGCGATCTGCTCCACCTCGAATCCGATGACAAGGCTCCGCTACTGTTCATCCGAACGATGTATGACCTGATCTACCTGGCGTTTCGCACTGATTCGACCAGGGTCGCCACTTATCAAATCACCAACATGGCGGACGCATCATCCAAAGCCGGAAAATTCCCGCAACTCCAGGGCTGGAAAGATTCACTACACACCCTGGCCCACGCCTGGAATAAACCTGAAGGCGCTGCGAAGCTCGGGAAATGGGACCGCTTCATGGCCGAGCAATTCAGTTATTTCCTGAGCCGATTAGCCGCGGCTCCAGAGGAAAACGGTTCCATCCTCGACAACTCGGTAATCTTGTATGGAAGCAGCAACAGCCAGACGCACAACAACAATAACTACCCGCTGTTGTTGGCAGGCGGACGTCAACTCGGTTTGCATCACGGCCGATTCTTGAAGTTCGGTTCTGATGTACCGATGGCGAATTTACTGATGACCATGCTGGATTGTGTTGGCACTCCTCGTAAACAGTTTGCAGACAGCACTGGACGTCTGGACGCGTTGGTCACAGCCTGAAACTTTTTCTCGCCTGACGCTATTCTGTGCATCTAATCGTCCGCTGCTAACACGTTGCCTTGTACGACAACGCCAGCAGACACCGCGAGTGACAAGGGCGATTCCACTGCAGGGCCAATTGAGCTCATGCCGATCAGGTTTCCCGTCCCCGCGCCTGCAAAGCGAACGGCATGTCGCGAAACTGGCTGTGGACGGCTCTCCGAGATGGTGCAACCCGTCACCACGACATGGCTGCAGTCGGTGGCATCAAGGCCGCAGGGCATCCCGTCCAGAAGTTGACATCCCGAAACGTTGATCCGTTGTGATTCGACGAGCTCAAGGAGCGACGCGCCGGAAGGCTGGCCCTCCGGGTGTTCATCGAGAATCGAACAGCCGCTGAGGGTAATATCCGCAGAGCGTACGATACGAACCCCAGTCCCCATACGGGGAGTATGCCTGCGAAACGTATTGCTGCCCACGTTAATCTGCCGTGAATCTTCGATCAGGAGATTGCGATTGCCACACGAGTAGATGCAATTCCCGCTAATCGAAACACCATAGCAGCCGGTCAAATGGACGTTGTTTTCCTGACTACCGATGATATTGCCGGCAATGGACCATAACCCGGGGGGCCGCGACTTGCCATCAGACGCTTCCCGTATGCGAATATTGCAACCGCCGGGTGAAGACGTTGCTTGAATCGTATTGGAAGCAATCGCAACCTCGTTCACGCTGGCACCGGGGGCTGTCGTATCGACATAGATTTCAGCCGTGGGCTCAGGCGCCGTGTTGTGCTGGGCATGGTTGTTGTACTCAATGTCGTTGCCGGTTATTTGCAAGTTGCGAACCTCGGATCCAGCGATCCGAATACCTCCCAGCCGGTTGTAACTAATGTGAGAGCTGGCGATGTTGATCTGGTGCAGATTGACCTGGTCGAGAAAAATGCCCACACCCGAGTTATGGTACACGTGGCAGTGACTAATCAATACATTTCGGTTCCGCTCTGTCAGGTGGATACCGTGGCGGCAACGCCGCACCAGGACTCCTTCAAAAACGGATTGCAGTGTACGGATCATCTGGATGCCATCGGCTTCAGGATGTGCCCCTTCGATCTCGACATTCCGGATCGTCGGCAATCGCTGTTGCGGATAGACATTGCCCTTAACCGAACTCGGATCTCCAGTTCCGTTATGGGTACCAACCAGACGAAACGCCGGACCGGCGCCCGTCATCAGAATGCGAGCCGTACCACCAGTACCATCAATTCCAGACGGGCCAGACTCTGCCAAGGGGACTTCGAGCGTCTGGCTGATTCGATAGCTACCGGGCGGAAAATGTAACATCCCATCCCCATACTGGATCGTATGGCGTATGGCATCTGTATCATCCGTCACGCCGTCTCCTGCGGCCCCGAATCGTTGCACATTACTCATAAGTTATTCCTGCTGTTTATCGTTGTGTTTCGATGAGAAAGTATCTCGTCCGAGTGACGCAATGCTCTGAATACACGATCCGGAAACCAGCCAGTTCGCGGCCTTCCGTAATGCGGGTGACTCTAGGTACGTTACTGTCACTTGTCAAATCCGCAGAGCAAATCACGTTATCCTGCCAACACAGACCATCCGTTTCCATTTGCAGTCAGGCTACAGAAGTACTCTTGCCAAGACACAACCTGGGCGGAAGGCTCCGGAATCACCACACGTGATTTATTCAGGGTAGAAACTCAGCAGCCTACAACCGCCGCCCGCAGGGACAACAAACAAGTCAGCAAGGAAGCCAATTGATGCAACAGGAAAGTTCAAGCCGGACCAGGTACTGCCGGTCCCAGCCAGCAGACACCAATCGCTAAATCAAACGACTCGCCAGACCGCAATTGACAAGGGAACATTGGCAAGGAATCTTGCCTGCTGCAGATTCTCCCCAACACATCGCTCAGCTTTCGTGCCGTCACGGCAGTGGCATAGATCTTTCGCCACGATCCATTACACTCTACGTAGTAACCCGTGATCAAACCACAAACGACGAGAGTTCCAAGCTATGGCACGAGCAAGTGCGCGACACATCCTTGTCAAAGACGAAGCATTGTGTGAGTCACTCAAACAACAAATCCAAGATGGATCCGACTTTGCTGAGGTAGCCAAGGAGCACTCGGATTGCCCTTCCGGACAACAGGGAGGAGCACTCGGTGAATTTAGCCCTGGACAAATGGTGCCCGAATTCGACCAGGTGGTATTTAGTGCGGAAGTGAACCAGGTACACGGTCCGGTCCAGACCCAATTCGGCTATCACCTGATCGAAATCACCGATCGTACTGATTGAAATCGGAACCAGCTGCGGCAACGAACCTGGTTGACTCAAGCTGACTGCCGCCACAGGCAGACCAGGCATTTATGTTTCCGCGCACTGTTATTCACGGACAATGACGAGATCCGGTAGGGCCAGAGTCAATTCCTCTAATGCTGACGGACTGCATGCGCTACGATCGAGCCAGAGCTTCTTCAATTTCTTCAACCCGTGAAGGTGCAGCAGTCCCTGGCCAGTAATTCTGGTGCCTGTCAGGTCCAGTCGCTCCAGATTGCTGAGACGCTGCAGGTGAACCAGGCCCTTGTCGCCGATCTCGGTATGACTCAACCGGAGTTCCTGAAGCGCCGTCATGTCCTGGAGGTGGCTTAAACCCGCCGCAGTCACCTGGGTCTCAATTCTCAGTAGATTGCCAGTTCGGTCATCGAAAACCAAGTCTCCGCTGAGATCGATGTAATCAACCTGGCCCTGGGAATTCCGCGCGATCTCCGCCCCCATCTCCTGTAAGGCCACGACCGGATCTCGCGGACCGCAACCCACGACCATCGATACGGCCAGCGTGACTGCGACGCGTCCCATGAATACCCTCGATCTCTTTGCCTTTTCCATCAGAAACCAGACAGCAACAACCTACTTTTCTAGTGTTTCCCTCGTGCAAGCAAAGCGAGGCACCGTCACGGCACCCCAGAAAACACCGCAAGCAGGGACAACGCAACGCACTGCCAGCTATGCTTGATTGTCAGAGCCCCCTGCGTCTGCCCCACCGCTTCCTCCAAATCCAGGAAGTCCCGTCTCGCCCCGCCTCCTTTGAGTGCCCTGCACATCGCATTTTTGCTGAAAAACAGGGCATTAAGACCTCCTCAGCCACGGACGGAACACGGCCGTAAACCACCTAAAAAAACGTCGCTCGTGGAGTTGCGAGGCGACGTCATGTTTGTGAAAATTCCGCCAGCATTTAGTTAACGAATGACTAACGCAATGTTCACAAAACATTAACATTTACCGCCAAAATGTTCGGAGAACTGAGGTTATCGTGAATACCTCACAATAATCAACGCCTCTGAATCCCCAGGAGTTCTTCTGATGTCAAGGATGTCAGTCCCTCAAATTGCGTGTATTGCGCTCTCGTTGGCCGTTTTCGGTTGTAGTGGTGGCAACTCCCGAAGTGACAGCACCATTCAGGTGGGCGGTAGTGACACAATGGTGAATGTTGCCCAGAAGTGGGCAGAAGTCTATACGGCTGAAAATCCCGACATCTCAGTTCAGGTTTCCGGCGGCGGCTCCGGTGTGGGTATCGCTGGGCTGATGGATGGGGAACTGGACATGGCCAATGCCAGCCGCGCTATCAAGGAAGAGGAACAAGGACTGGTCAAAAAGAACCTGAACAAAGAGGCATTGGAACACGTCGTCGGACGCGACGCCCTGGCCGTGTACGTGCACAAGGACAACCCACTTACCAAGATTTCCCTCTCCCAACTGGCTGCAATTTATGGTGAAGATGGAGATATTACAAAATGGTCTCAGTTGGGAATCAAGGTGGAAGGTGACGACGAGATCATTCGTGTCAGCAGGCAGAATAGTTCAGGCACTTACGTTTATTTCCGGGAAACCGTGCTTGGCAAGACGGGAAACTACAAGCAAGGTGCCATCAACCAGAGCGGTTCGAAGGACGTCGTCGATCTGGTCAGCACAACACCATCTGCAATCGGCTACAGCGGAATGGGATATGCTACGGATCAGGTGAAGATGCTGTCCGTGTCGAAAACAAACGACGACGATCCGGTGGAACCCACGTCTGAAAATGCCGCCAGCGGCGATTATCCAATTGCCAGGCCGCTGCTCATCTACACGATCGGCCAACCGTCGGGAGCACTCAAAATCTATCTCGACTGGATTCTTTCCCAGAAGGGTCAGCAAATCGTTTCCGATCTTGGCTACGTACCAATCAACTGAACGACCTCCGAAAGACGATTCCTAATGGGGCGCATCAGCGGCCTGGAAATCATCGCCTTCCTCACAGCCATTGTGGTCACCACCGTGGCTCGTGTCTCCGTGGAAGGGGGTGACGCAATACAACCAGCCAGCCTTTTTCTGACCTGTCTTGGTTACGGCCTATTGGTATTTCTGTCTGCCAATATCGTCAGAAATTTTGCCGGCGGCTACATGCTAGGACCGAACGCCCGGTTTAACTGGCTCGGTTGGCCTACGGGCTCCCGGACAGGAGCTCCAAGGGGCTTCCGCGCCCGAATGATGTCCGGCCTCGACGCCATGGAAGGGCACGTGGAATGGTTCATTCGTGTGTGTGGCTGGAGCGCCATTCTATTTGTGATGGCGATCTTCTTCTTTGTCATTAAGGAAGGCGCACCGGCGCTCACTGGCTCACTTGACCTGGTCAATTTCTTTTCGAGTTCCAAATGGGATCCAACGGCTGCTGGAAAAGCCGAGTATGGCATTCTGGCGTTGATCGTCGGCACCCTGTCGGTGACTATTCTGTCGATGTTAATGGCGGTTCCGCTGGGACTGGGAGCCGCAATCTATGTTTCCGAATTCGCCGGCACACGGACAAAAGAAACACTGAAAGTCCTGATTGAACTGTTAGCAGCAATTCCCTCGGTGGTCTGGGGGTTCATCGGCATGATGGTCCTGGGACCAATCCTGGTCGCAACGACCGGGGCATCCGTGGGTGTCAACATGCTCAATGGTGCGTTGATCCTGGCTCTGATGAGCGTTCCGGTGATTGTTTCAGTGGCGGAAGACTCACTGCGTGCCGTCCCGGATTCCTACCGTGAGGCGGCCCTGGCAATGGGGGCCACCCGTTGGGAAATCGTATTCCGCGTGCTCTTTCCCGCGGCCAAAAGTGGTCTGTTGGCAGCAGTACTTCTTGGTGTCGGGCGCGCGATTGGGGAAACCATGGCGGTGTTGATGGCCACTGGCCACTCAGGCCGCATTCCACGGAGTCTGGTCGATCCGGTGCAGACACTGACCGCGACAATTGCGGCTGAAATGGGGGAGGCACCTCGTGGTGGAGAACATTACCAGGTGCTCTTCCTGATTGGAATCGTACTGTTCGTTTTCGCGTTCATTGTCAACATGATTGCAGACCTCATCGTAAAGGGAATTCGAAACGAAAAAAATGGTTGAGCACGAATCAGCAATTGCCCTGCCAACAACTGCGGCGCATCCGTTCGTCAGTACCAAATTCGAACAGCTCAAGCTGCGCCGTGAACGAACCTACAAATACCTGTTTCTCGGCATGGCCATCATGCTCGTCGTGCCCGTGCTGGCGATCCTGGCATTCCTGACCATCAAGGCCTGGCCTTCACTCACCTGGAGCTTCATCTCCAGCAATCCCGCCAATGGCATGACCGCTGGTGGAATCTGGGCACCGTTGTTCGGCACCTTCCTGCTCGTGCTCTGTTCGCTGCTCATTGCCGCCCCAGTTGGGGTTTTGGCTGGCGTCTACCTGAACGAATATGCGCGGGACAACTGGGGCACGCGAATCATTAATCTGGCGGTGGTAAACCTGGCCGGTGTTCCCAGTATTGTCCACGGGCTCTTCGGCCTGGGGGCCTTTGTCTACTTTGCCCAAATGCGAAAATCACTGATCGCGGCGTCATGTACGGTCGCGGTGATGACACTACCCGTGATCATCGCCAGTACCAAAGAGGCTCTGGCCGCCGTGCCGATGGCGTTCCGAGTGGCTTGCTGGAATATGGGAGCCTCCCGCTGGCAAACGATCCGCACGATCGTCTTGCCAAATTCCATCAGCGGAATCCTCACCGGCGTGATTCTGCAGGTCTCTCGAGCTGCTGGGGAAACTGCCCCTATCCTGTTCACCGGCGTCGCGTTCTATATCAACATGGATCAGGGGTTTGCGCTCGACGAAAAGTTCATGGCCCTGTCTTTCCACCTCTTCACCATTTCCAAACAGGTCCAGAACGTCCCGGAGAGTATTCAGTACGGTACGGCAGTCGTGCTGATCGGATTGGTTCTAGTCGTCAATAGTGCTTCGATTGCCTTTCGTATCTACTTGCGAAATCGAAAGAAATGGTAACCGTCGTGCCAACACCTGAAACACTGACCGAGCACAACACGCACATCGAGTTCTCCGATGTCACAGTTCGCTATGGCAACGACGTCGCGCTCGACAACATTTCGCTAAAAATCCCCAGGAACCAGATCTTTGGCATCATTGGCCCGGCCAACTCAGGCAAGACTACTTTGCTCACGTGCATCAATCGCACCCTCGAACTGGAACCAACCGCGTCACTGAACGGAACTGTGGCGGTAGCTGGCCAGGACGTGATGACAATGCAAGACGTCTACAAGCTCCGTCGCCGTGTCGGAATGGTCTTCCCATTGCCCGTCGGCCTGCCGATGTCCGTTTACGAGAACGTCGCGTACGCGCCACGTATGGCAGGACTGCATGACAAGGATACGCTGGATGCACTCGTCCATAAATGTCTGCAACAGGCAATGTTGTGGGACGAGGTCAAGGACCGCATGAACATGCTCGGGACCAAGCTCTCCGGTGGCCAGCAGCAACGCTTGACCATCGCCCGCGCTTTGTCTCTCACACAGGACGCCCGCCCGGAAAACACCGGCCCCGAGATTCTCTGTCTCGATGAATTCTCCATAGCCATCGACCCCGTCACCACAATGAAAATCGAGGATGTCCTGCTGGAACTCAAAAAGAGCATGACCATTATTCTGGTCACCAATCTGGTCCAGCAAGCCCACCGCCTGGCCGACACAACGGCTTTCCTCAACGACTCGCAACTGATTGAGGTCGGTGAAACCGAGAAGATCTTTTCGGCTCCGGACCAAACAATGACCCTCGATTACGTTACCGGGGACTTCGGCTAACTCCGCAACTGGCACGTCCCAATTCAACAACCTCCATGCAACACGAACCCGCAAAACACGAAACGACCACTGCAGACACTGTGGCCGACTACGCAATCCAGACTAGTGACTTGAGTCTGTGGTATGGCGATTTCCAGGCACTGGACAACATCGCACTCAGGATCAAGAAAGGAATCATCACCGGGCTGATTGGCCCGTCTGGTTGCGGCAAGACAACTCTACTGCGTTGTTTCAACCGCATCAATGAACGCTACGGAAACGTGACAACCACTGGCGAGATCAAGATCCTCGACACCAACATCTACGGCGATGACGTCTCAACCAGACAGTTGCGGCGCCGAGTTGGAATGGTCTTCCAACGCCCCAACCCGTTACCTATTTCCATTTACGAGAACATCCTGTTCGGTATCCGCGTTCACAGTCAGCCCAACGAATTCTCACGTGAGAAAAAAGATGAACTGGTCACGGCAGCGCTGCGCGAAGTGAAGTTGTGGGATGCGGTAAAAGACAACCTCTACCAACGCGCCACCCAACTCACTCTTGAGCAACAACAAAAACTTTGTATCGCCAGACTCTTGCCACTCAAACCAGAAATCATCCTCATGGATGAACCCTGCTCGGCCCTTGATGCCGAAGGGGTGGAACGCATCGAATCACTCATCGAGAGTATGCGAGGCGACTATACAATCGTGATTGTTACCCACAACATGGCCCAGGCACGTCGAACCACCGACGAGTGCATCTTCATGTTGCTCGGAGAATTGATCGAGCACTCGAAAACTTCATCCATGTTCTTGAATCCACAACACAACAAGACCGAAATGTACATCCAGGGGCGATATGGTTAAAACCATAGTTGACAAGCTCAACGTCCCCAACGCTACGTAACCATGGAGCGCGTGGTGAAAAAATTCGACAGTGAGTTAATGGAGTTACAAAATCGCATGAGCCAGATGGCGAGTCTGGCCCAATCGATGGTCGCGCTTGCAATTACAGCGATCCAAGACCGCGGCAAGAACGTACGAAAAGAGGTAGACCAGTTAGAGACCACGCTCGACCAAATGCAAATGGACATCGATCGTGACGCGATTCGCATGCTGACGGTCTACGGCCCGGTCGCCACGCAACTGCGGTATGTACTGGGTGTGAGCAACATCACAATGCAACTCGAGCGCATCGGCGACCAGGTGGTCAACATCTGTGAATCACTGGATCTGATGCAAACGGAGATCGGACACCACGTTCAACCGGATCTGCACAAAATGGCTGCCACAGTCGGTGAAATGATCGATGCCGCATTCAATGCCTATTTCGAACGAGATGCCAGCAAGGCCGAAGCTACCCGCAGCCAAGACGACATTGTTGATGCCCTGAACGCCCAGATCATCAAGAGGCTACTGAGTGACGAAGTCCTGCACAACGTACTGACCGGGATCGAAGACATCGCGGATGCGCTGGCCCAGATTCTGATCGCCCGCCACCTGGAACGCATCGCGGATCAGGCGGTGAACATCTGCAAAGAGGTGATCTTCCTTGTGCACGGCGATGATGTTCGTCATGACCAGGTCTAAGATACTATGCCGGCGGATAAACCTGGCATGGGTTGCGCCGAAGAGGTAGCTTACGCGAAGAGAAGGAATCGAGCGGTAACATGTTACGTCTTTCAGTCATCCTGGTCGTAGCCTGGCTTGCAGTGGGCCACGCCAACTGTTCCCGGTCGCAAGAACGAGCGCAACTACGCGCTAATCAAACCGGAACAGCCAGCCGGCAAGGCGAAGATTGGCCGCGTTGGCGCGGACCACGCGGTAACGGTACTTGGAATGCACCGAAGTTGCTCGACAAATGGCCTCAAGAAGGTTTGCAACGTGCCTGGACCAGGCCGATTGGCGGTGGTTATGCGGGGGTCGCCGCGTCGGATCAACGGATTTTCACGATGGACCGACAAACGACTCCGCAAGACTCGGAACGCGTTGTCTGCTTTCGCGCCACAGACGGCAAACCGTTGTGGATCCATACGTATCCGATCGACTATGGAAAGCTTGAGTATGGTAGTGGGCCTCGCGCGACGCCAACCATTCACGACAACCGCGTTTACACCTTAGGCGCACTAGGACATCTATGGTGCCTGGATGTCGCCAATGGCAAACCGATCTGGTCGGCGCATCTGGCTCGTGACTACCAGGGCCGCATGCCGACCTGGGGTTACGCGGCGTCGCCTCTAGTGGCTGACGATCTGGTCATTGTCCAGCCTGGAGGTAAGGCAGGCCAGAGCGTGGTTGCCTTGAACCGAAAAACAGGATCGCCTGTCTGGAAGACTCTGTCCGACGAAGCAGCCTACGCGACACCGATCCTGATTGAGCGTGATGGCAGGCGTCAACTTATCTGCTGGACTCCTTCGCATATACGCGGGCTGGACCCGGGAACGGGTAAACTGATTTGGGCCGTTCCCTATCAAGTGACCATGGGAGTCTCAATCGCAACCCCTGTCTACGAGGAAGACATCCTCTTTGTGAGTGGCTACTGGGAAGGCTCAAAGGCCATCCGCCTCGGTGGTGACAGTAATCCGGCGGAATTGCTCTGGGAAGAAAACCGCCATCTGCGTGGATTGATGTCGCAACCCCTCTACCGCGACGGTTATGCCTATTTACTCGACAAGCAACACGGCATGATCTGTTTTGACTTCCGTACAGGAAAAAAGATCTGGGATGATGGAAATCGCGCGACTCCCCGCGGACGCAACCCACAAGCAACGCTGGTGTGGATCAATCAGGGCGATCGGGCACTGATCCTGAACTCGGCCGGTGAACTGATCCTGGCGCAATTGAACCGCACGGGTTACCAGGAGCTGGCCCGCGCAACCGTTCTTGGTAACACGTGGGCCCACCCTGCTTACGCAGCAGACCGAATTTTTGCACGCAGTGACCGTGAACTGGTAGCGGTTCAGCTGCCCGTGGCAGCGAAGCAGTCTCCCCCCGGTGACCGCAGATAGTCAACCACATTCCACCAACCCCGGAGCGTTCACAACCCACGGTCGTAGTCCTCCTCTGGTAACCGGAAGATGCCCCACTATGACTCATGACAATCCGTTACCAGACGAAGCAACCAGGCCGCCACCGATTCTGGCAACCTTCGTTTCCGACACTTCCGAACCAGGCATCCCGGCAGCTCCTGCGCCCGCTGCAGATGCTACCAGACCAGTTGCAGCGCGCGCTAGAATCTGGCCCACAGTGACCGTGCCGATCTTGGCGATCATCCTTTCCGCCATTCTGTCGACCGCAGCAATCGTTATTGCTGCCCTGGTAGATGCCGGTCCAACAACGATGAGCGACTCATCCCTGTACTGGATCTGGTTGGAAGATTTCTACACGCGCCCGGAGGGGCTGTTCGTGATATCCGTGCCGAGTCAAAGCGTGCTACTATGCGCTGCGCTGGGGGCCGCGTTGTTATCACCGATACCCTGGCAGTGCAGGCTGGGCCTTGCCAGGGGTGCCCTGCCGGTTTGGAATTGGTTTGCATTCGCGATCGCCACCCCGATGGTCGGCCTTGTGACCTGGTTCGTTGCTTCCCATTTCTTAACGGACATGGGCGAGAACCTGGAGGTCCTCAATCGCATCATGGGCAGCTTTGGTGGTTCACGCTTGCCGCTAGTGTTTTTGCTGATTGCTTTGATTCCCGGAGTCGTCGAAGAACTTCTCTTTCGCGGTTACGTCCAAACCCGGCTACTGGCCAGGCTACCCGCAGGGGTGGCCATCTTGATCAGCTCTGTGCTCTTTGCGATCGCCCACATGGACCCCATCCACTCGCTGCTGGTCTTGCCGCTGGGGATCTGGATGGGAGTCGTTGCCTGGCAAGCGAAGTCCATTCTGCCGGCGATGTTATGTCACATCGTGAACAACTCCGTGTCTATTCTGGAAACGCAACTCAATTCACCAGATACCGTCGACAACCACTTCACCTACACGGACTGGGGGATCCTGCTGGCCTGCGGACCGGCCATGATCGTCTCCGTATTCCTGCTGACCCAAGCCGGTGTTACTGCGGGCCCGACCACCAGCGAAAAACTCTTATGACCCAAATCCGGGCAGCCGATGACCTTCTGGCGACCAGCTCCGGTTGCAGTGCAACACGTCACCGCCTGAAACCCAGATCCTGTTCTAATCACCAGGTCGATTTACCCGCACACCGCCAGGCCAATCACGTTCGTTAAACCCAAGAATCTATCTACAAATAGTTGACAGTTAGTAGACCTCTGCCTGATAACAACGCCTCAGAGTGACCTGCACACTGAGCATCGTGAAATACGGAATGAAGTAGTTCCAGCTCAAAGACGAGTACGTCTCCTCCCTGTAAGGATACCCCGATGAAATTCATGATTACCTGGTCTACACACACCACCAACCGACATGAAGTCTTCAAGACCTTTGCCGCCATGACAGACGCCGACCACGAAACGGACCACCCCGGAGTCACGGTAATTGGCCGCTGGCATGATGTGGCCACCGGCACGGGTGTGGCAATCTGCGAAAGTGACGACGCGGCAGCCGTCCAGGGCTGGGGACTCAATTGGAATGGAGCGTTAGATATCGAGGTCCGACCGGTGCTGGATGACCAGGAAGCCCGGAACGTCATTCGGAATCGATTGGGGATGGAATAAGACATCCACACACCGCTGCTGCCAGACGCTGGCCAGCTTGCGCACCTAGCGTGCCGCAGCGCAAAAAAACCACCATGCCCCAAGCGTGTCTGTCCTCACTTCACATCCCATTTCCGACGCGCTGGCGGTTCACCCTGTTCCCGAGACGCGAAGATGAACGAAGCCTCTGCAGACACAAACAATGACTCCGCTCCCGATCGCACCTGGTCTCCATTGAATCCAGCACAGCGTCGTGTGTTCGGCGTCTTGATTGAAAAAGCAAAAACAACGCCCGACGCCTACCCATTAACCCTGAATGCCACGACGACCGGCTGCAACCAGAAAAGCAACCGCGCACCGCAGACCGATTACGAAACTGATGACGTACAAGAGACGCTCGACAGCTTGCGTCAGCTGGGCGCCGTTGTGGAAGTACAAGGGGACGGCCGCGCAGCCAAATTCCGGCATCGTGCCTATGATTGGTTAAGCGTCGACAAGACCGAAGCTGCTGTTCTCGCCGAGTTGCTGCTACGTGGTCCACAAACTCTGGGAGAGCTGCGCAGCCGCGCCGCACGCATGGAGGCCATCGTCGACCTGAACGCTCTGCGCCCCATTGTCGACGCGTTACTCTCTAAACAGCTAATGGTGGAATTGTCGCCACCTGGACGGGGCCAAGTCGTGACCCACGGTCTCTACGGAGAAGAGGAAATGGCTCGCCTGCAAAAAGACGCACCCCAGAGCACAACAACACCCACACGCAGCCAGACGACAACAAATTCAACCAGCGAGCGGATCACGAGTCTGGAAGCAGAACTCTCTACTTTACGCGACCGTGTCGAGATTCTGGAAACTCGGATTGAGTCGTGGGAATCCGCGTAACGTCTCAGGCAATCCTGGCTGATAAGGTGGAACAATGCGTTGGGTAACACTACTGGGGTTGGTCTGGAGTAGCCTATGCATTCTCCAGCCGGGTGGTGCCGTGTTGGCGGTCGACGTCTACGGCAAACGCTTTGACCCGCCACGCATCTATTTTGCGCACGCCAGCATCAACAAAAACGGCACCACCTCCGCCATCAAAGATCAGGTGAACTTCCTCGACCTCTACATGCCCCCGATCGACAACCAGAGTGGCAAATACACCGCGGAAGGATTTAGCTACACCGTCTTGCTGCCTGGATTCATCGAAATCCCAGACGCAGAGCAACAAGGGCTGGCTGTGGTCGACACGATTCGAGATGGCCAACCGTGGAAGCAAGTCACCAAACCACTCGACGCGGAGCAGGTGCGCATACGGTCACTGCAAGGCGCATGGGGCAGTGATCACGAGTGGATCTGGTTTCGTATCAGTGACAATCAACCGATCCCTCCAGCTCCCCTGCAAATTGAAGTTCGACTTACTTTCCAAGGGGATACGTGTTTTACCGACCGGTCTCAGCTGAAGATTTTCGACGCGTTACAACCGCCACGGCTACCGCCCGAATATTTCAAGCTGTGGTTGCACTACGGACCGCGTTATCGGACCGGCCACTGGGACGAAGTCGCCGACTACATGGCCAAAGCCGGGTTTAACGCGATCCAGTCGTTGGAGTCAGCAACCTTCAATCGAGCGCTGCAGGCGCGCGGTTTTTACCTGATCCACCAACGTTCCGGTAGCTACCAGCGGGTTTACGAAAATGATTTTTTCGACTGTCTGGCGATGGGACCCGCCTGGTTTGGGCAAGTCCCCGGGGCAGAGCGGACCGCCGCCAGACTGCGCACGGCCGATGCAACGCTACTGGACTTTGAACCCGGTCCGGCGGGTAGAATTACCGAGTTTCGAAACTACCCATGGCTGTTAACGCGGTTTCGAAAACGGAACAAACTGCCCGTAGAAACCGAACTCACCGAACAGACTATTCGTGAAAAGTACTTGCAAGAGTGGATCGAAATGCGACAGGAGCTGGCAGCCCAGGTCGTGCGCAACTGGGCTGCTTACTGCCGCTCCGTCAATCCGAAGATCGACACCATTCTCTGCCAGGGTACCACAAGTGATTTGACTTCCAACATCGACTACGCCCGCTACGCCGACCAGGTCACCTATGTCGACCCCATGAACTTCACCAGCGCACGATCTCTGCAAGAGATGAAACGCTGGATGGCGCGTTCTCCCCAGGCGCGTTTTACAGGTTGTCAGAATGTCAGTGCAGGAGGCTATCGCAACCTGTTCATCGCCGACCAGGACATGATGTTACAGACACTTGGCGCTGCTTTGATTGGATGCAAAGGCACCAGCTTTTACGCCGGCTGGGCACTCGACGCCGCCACGTTTGTGCAACTCAACCGCGTCATGAACTTTCTCGCAGAACATCAACAAACCCTGTTCGCAGGTGCCCTCGACCCCGGCAACCTGCTTATCACTCCAATTCCCAAGCAAGATGCGGAAATCCGCCTGGGCAGCGGCAAGATCATACGTAACCGTTACCCCGACTGGGATCAAGATGCCATCCTCCGCAGCTACCAGCGCACCGACGCCAACAGCTGGCTCAGTGTCGTCTGTAACCGCCATCGCCAGGAGCCTTGTTTCGTCAAGCTGACGGCAGCCCTGCCTGCCGGTCGCTGGCTGTTGGTCGACCGGGAACACCAGGAGATTTTCACCAGGGCAGGGCAGGCCGAGCTCTCATCAGCCGATCTGGCAGCCGGCCTCTATCTGAAAACCCCCGCCTACGACTATCGAGGCTACTCTCTGGAACCTGCCGGTAACACGCCCGCACCTGACTTTCAGAAGTTCCGGGCCATCGAACTGGAACCGCTCCAGCAGGAGGCGCTGGCGTACACCGAATCCGCCACGTCACTGCCCCCCGACACGGTTCCCGGTGACCTGCGGATGCGATTTGACGACTTCAACAAAGACAACCAATTTGAATACCTGGTCGAATCCCCGGATCAGCAGGTCTGGATAAGCCCCAGCGGCACCCTGTTGAAGTGGAAACTCGCAGGCACGGAACTGCGTACGCGGGAAGCCGGACTCTGTCGCGACATGTTGTGGCAACCCACCTCTGAACGTAGCAACCGGGAACTCGATACCGTGATGCGACTGGTCGATCAGCGGATCCACGCGAAAGGGATCGACCTGGTTTTCCAACGGTCCGTGGCGCTCCATTCACTCGGTGGAGGAGTCACGCTGTTGATGAACAAGACCTACTCTTTCGACCATCAGCCGGGGCGTGTTCACGTCCGCGTCGAGTTTCTGAATGACTCGCTGTCGATGGACGTTCCCAGCTTCGATCTCAGTTATCGAGTCCACCATTACATCGATCATCAACAGCGAGGCCAGACTGTCTCCTGGAGTTATGACGGAACGCGTTTGCTCACTTCATCCGACTGGAAATCCTCGGTGGTCATCAATCGTGGCCTCGCACCTGCTGAAGTGCTGGACGCGTTCACCGATTACCCTGCGTTGGGCACCCGGGCCCTGGCCCATTTTGGCGAATTTTTTCCCGACCAGAAATTGTTACTGGCGTTCCAGGTCGATCGACCCGAACGCCTCCTGCAGTTGCTAACCTGGCGTGGCGAGAATTCCCAGGACCCACACGGCACTGCAGAGTGGATGTACCGCGCCACTCCACTGGCACAGGGGCAAACGGCCACCTTCGGCTACACCCTGCGACTCTACCCCGAATTCACCCGGTTCCATGCCGGATCCATTGCCACGCTGCAGCCAGCGTCCCGCAATACAACTCCTGATAAACACCTGCTGTTTCACGTTGATTTCGAAGGGGGCGCCGATGCCCGGATCGCCCGCGGACTGTCCGGTAAGGCGACGATTACCGGCGACATCCGCTACGAACAATCACCCGGAGGAACCGCCCTGCATCTGCCACCAGGCGCCACGGTGAGCTACCTCCCGCAAGGCAACATCAATCTGCAACGCGGCAAAATCCATCTCCGTTTCAAACCGCTGTGGCACGGTGGAGACGGGGTGACACGGTATTTCCTGCAACTTCGCGTGGAACCTGGACTAATGTATATCGGCAAGCTCGACGATGGCCGTTACCTGTGCAACATGTTCGATGTCACCGGTGAGCAACACTGGCCCCACACTTCGCTGCGCGATATGGCTCCCGGCGACTGGCACGATGCCACGGTGACCTGGGACACTTCGGTGGGCGAAATTCGCTTGTTCCTGGACGGCAAGCCGCTCGCCCAGTCACGCCAACAACCCTGGAAAATGGGGCGGGTCGACAATCAAAACGCCAACTGTCGACTCGTCTTCGGCGGTGCCCCGATTGTGATCGAATCGATCTCGATCTGGGACCGACCAGAGGGCTGACAACTTGGTTGTTCGCGCCGTACAAGACACGGCGTTCGCAGTGTCGTCTGCCTTCCCATCCGCGCGATCAGGCCACCTCGGCGGGAATCTCTACGATCGCTGCAGGCGGTGTGATCAACAGCCAGGTCAAACCGCCAACACCGCTGATCACGCAAGCTGTAGCAATCGCACCCGGCCACCCGATCGCGGCCGCCATGATCGGAGTCAGCACCGGAGAAATCAGACCCCCAATATTCCCACCGGTGTTCATAAAAGCACCCGCAAAGCCACCTGACCTGCCCCCAATATCGGTGGCGGTTGTCCAGAACACCCCTTCACACATGCCGGCCGCGGCCATCGAAAGCGCCAGAAAGATCGAAACGCTGGCAAAGCTCTCCACATTCACACCAATCAATCCGAATACAGCGCCCAGTCCCATACCGCCAATCACCATCAGACGGCGGCCCCATGCCGTACCCAACCAGCCGCATAGCAGGTCCGTGCAACGGCCTCCTAAGACCATGCCCCCGCCCATTGACAGCATGATCCAGAACGAAGCCCAGCGTGCGTTCACATCGGGCACCTGCAACACATCTTTGAAGTAATAGCCCATCCAATAAAAAAAGAGGTATTGAAAGTAGCCGTAGGCTGCGTAGCTCAACGTAATGAGCCAAATATTCCCGCTCTCCAGCAATCTCGATAGCGACCGGCCATCCTCATTCCCACCCATTGGCCCGACCGTATCTGAAGCGGCCAGCTGCGGCAGTGTCGGTTCCGCGAACACGCGCCAGAGCAGACCACAACTCACTAGCGTCGCCCCACCGGCAACGAATGCGAGCTGCCAACCCAACACGTCGATCAGCCACCCAAACACCGGGAAACAGCAAGCGATACCGACCAGTGCGCCGGCTGTGATCATCCCGTTGGCGGTGGCCTGTCGTGGTGGCGTGATCACCACAGAAACCACATGCGCTGCCCCCGGATGCAGCGGAGCGTTACAGACACCCGCCAGCCCACGGATGACCAGTAAACCGATTAGCAACGTTGTCGCGGTAGTTGAAATCCAACCCAGGGCCCCGGTCAGCACAACAAACGTTCCCATGCCCAGCCCAAACCAGCCCAAGACCCGCGATGAGCCGAATCGATCGATCAGCCAGCCTCCCGGTAACATTCCGATTGTGTAAACAATCAAGAACGTGGTGTAGACCCAGCCCATCTGAACCTCTGAAATCCCTTTCTCAGGAATAAACAACTCGTCACCAGCCACCGAAATACCAACCCGGTTAAAATGCCCCATGCCGGCATAAACCATCAGCAGCAGAATATTTCGCCAGCGGTTCGTGTCCACGAACTTTCTCCTCAAATCGTTACGTTTACTATGAATTGGGGCGATAGGTGCCCAAGCTGCTACAATCTAAACGGTTCGTGGGCAAAATGATATGAACAGGAACGGCCTGAGAACCAGTCCTCCCCCCCCGGTCGCCACTCAATCCGCCACAGTTCATCGAGAATCATGATGCTCGTGTTACTCCTGGGTACTGCCCTGCTGACCTCGCAGCCAGCAGAACCGGTTGCCGCTACCGGTCAGCAAATCCAGTTCTTTGAGACCCGGATTCGGCCTTTGCTGGCCGATCGGTGTTTGAAATGCCATGGCGCGAAAAAACAGTGGGGCGGCCTGCGACTCGATTCACGCGCCAGCTTGCTACGTGGCGGTGACTCCGGTCCGGCCGTCGTTCCAGGTCAACCTGATGCGAGTCTGCTGCTCCGTGCTATCCGTCAGGTCGACGACGATCTGAAAATGCCCAAAGACGCGAAGCTGACCGCCGGTCAAATTGCCGCGGTGGCCAGCTGGATCAACATGGGCGCACCGTTTCCGGCGACAACTACCCGCGACGAGCCGACTCGGGACCCGAACCATTGGTCCTTCCAGCCGTTGTCGCCCGCCGGTCTGCATTTCGACCACAGGTTAGCCTGGCCACAAACGCCAGCCGATCACTTCATCCTGGCTCGCCTGCAAGCTGCTTCCTGCGTCCCGGCGGCGCAGGCGGACCGCCGCACCCTGATCCGCCGCGTTACCTTTGATCTGCTTGGCTTGCCACCCACGCCCGATGAAATCCAGTCGTTCCTCGCAGATCCCGCTCCCGACGCTTTGGCGCGCGTGGTCGATCGACTGCTCGAATCACCGCGGTACGGCGAACGCTGGGGGCGTCACTGGCTCGATGTCGCGAGGTACGCTGATTCCAACGGGCTGGATGAGAATGTCTGTCACGGAAACGCCTGGCGGTATCGCGATTACGTCGTTGACGCGTTCAATCAAGACAAGCCCTTCGACCGTTTCGTCCGCGAGCAACTCGCGGGAGATTTACTACCGTTTGACAATGAAATCCAGCAACATGCTCAGCTGATCGCGACAGGCTTTCTCTCGATTGGACCCAAAGTCCTCGCAGAAACCGACCTGGACAAAATGCGCATGGATATCATCGACGAACAACTCGATACCACGGGCCGCGTTTTCCTGGGACTCACTTTGGGTTGCGCCCGCTGCCACGACCACAAATTCGACCCCATCGAAACGGCGGATTACTACGGTCTGGCGGGGATCTTCAAAAGCACACTGTCGATGCGAAAGTACATCAAAGTCGCCGAATGGCACGAACACCTGCTACCGTCTGCCGCGGCGACCGCGCTGCAAAAAGCGTTTGACAGCAAAGTTGCCGCGCAGAAAAAGGTGATTGCCGAGCTGGTCGAGGCGGCTGACAGTGCAGCACGCCAGAAACACACCCAAACCGCGAAAACGAAACCGCCCGCCGACGTATCCGCGCTCTATCCGGCCGAAACGAAAGCCAGGCTCAAGAAACTGCGTGAGGCCCTGGCAACCCTGGAAAAGAACGGCCCGGACCTGCCGGCCGCAATGGGTGTTACCGAGGACAAGATCACCGACGTCGCGATCCACCTCCGCGGCGACCCACTGAAACTGGGCAAGCTCATACCGCGACGCACGCCTCGCGTCGTGCGCGGCCCGCAACTCCCTCAATTCACCGACCGTGAAAGTGGCCGCCGTCAGCTGGCCGACTGGCTGGTTGACCCACAACACCCACTGACCGCGCGCGTCTTCGTGAATCGCGTCTGGAGCTGGCACTTCGGCCAGGGGCTGGGGCGCACCCCGGACAATTTTGGCTTGTTGGGTGAGGCGCCGTCACACCCAGTACTGCTCGACTGGCTGGCCCGGCGATTCATCTCAGACGGCTGGTCCGTCAAATCACTGCACCGGATGATCTTGTCCTCCAGCACCTACCAACAATCGAGCACACCCCGTGCAGCTACCTTGCAGCTGGATCCTGTCAATCGCTGGTACGGGCGGGCCGCGGTACGACGGCTGGAAGCCGAGGCCGTACGGGACGCACTACTCGCCGCCAGCGGACAGCTGGACCGGACCCAGGGTGGTTCCCTGCTGAAACTCAAGAACCGGGCCTATTTTTTTGACCACACGTCAATTGACAAAACAAGCTACGACACCCGGCGGCGGTCACTGTACCTGCCGGTCGTACGGAACAATGTCTACGACTTGTTCCAGCTGCTCGACTTTCCCGACCCGGCCGTCTCGACGGGCCAACGTGCGACCAGTGTGGTCGCCTCCCAGGCCTTATTGATGCTTAACAGCGACTTCGTGATGCAAGCTGCCAGTCACTTTGCCGCACGGTTGCTGAACCAATCCCCGGATGACAATATTCGCCTCGAGACCCTCTACCAGCTTGCCTTCGGCCGCCCTGTGACGGCGGACGAACGCCACGCCGACCTCGCCTTCCTGGCCCAGGCGTCCGCAGCCCAAGATCCTTCCGCAGACGCCGCATCCCGCCGTCGTGCAGCCTGGACCACACTCTGCCACGTTACCCTGGCTACGAACGAATTTATCTACATCAAATGAACATCTCCCCACTGAAACCGGAATCACTGCGTGACGCGGCCACGTTGCCGCGCCGCAGGCTGCTGAAACAGACGGCGGTCGGATTTGGTTCGCTCGCCCTCTCCTCTCTGCTGGCCGACGAAATGGCCGCGCAAGAACCCAAGTCAAATCCGCTGGCGCCGAAACCGCCGCACCTGCCAGCCCGCGCCAAACGCATTATCTTCCTGCTGATGTCAGGAGGCCCTTCGCAGGTAGATACGTTCGACCCCAAACCGTTGCTGACACGGGACGACGGCAAGCCGCTCCCTTTCGCCAAGCCACGCGTCCAGTTCAATGCGACCAAGAACTTGCTCAAGTCCCCCTGGAAGTTCCAGCAGTACGGCGAGAGTGGCCTGTGGGTCAGCCAGCTCTTCCCCCACCTTGCCAAACGTGTCGATGATCTTTGTATGCTGCACTCGGTGTATGGAACCAACCCGGCACATGGCGGTGCCATGATGAAAGTGCATACCGGCAGTGACAATTTCGTCCGTCCCAGTATTGGCTCATGGATCAGCTACGGCCTTGGTACGGAAAACGCCAATCTTCCCGCATTTGTCACCATTTGTCCGACACTGGCGTTTGGTGGAATTAACAACTGGAGCTCCTCCTTCCTACCTGCGATTCACAATGGCACCGCGCTGGGCGACGCCAGCGTGCCGTCCAAGCAGGCACGCGTCAAATACATCCAGAACACGAAACTTCCCCGTCAGATTCAACAACTCCAGCTCGACCGCCTGCGTACCATGAATCGCCGGCACCTGGCGACTACTGGATTTGACGCGTCACTCGAAGCACGCATCAGTTCGTTCGAATTAGCATTTCGCATGCAGTCCTCCATTCCGCAAATTGAAGATCTCTCGAACGAGTCGGCAACCACAAAAAGGCTGTACGGTATGGATGCTCCGGTGACCGCCAACTTCGGTCGCATGTGTTTGTTGGCGCGACGTTTCGCCGAGGCAGGGGTACGGTTCATTCAAGTCACCCACAACGACGACAAGGTCCAGTGGGATCAGCACTCCAATCTGAAACGCGATCACGAGAAGAACGCCCGCGAGGTAGACCTGCCGATCGCCGGCCTGCTGGCCGACTTGAAACAGCGTGGGTTGCTGGAAGACACGCTGATCTGGTGGGGCAGCGAATTCGGCCGCACCCCCACAGCCGAAGGCACCCGGGACGGCCGCGATCACAATCCGGAAGGCTTTACGATGTGGCTGGCCGGCGGCGGCGTCAAAGGAGGTTTTCGCTACGGCGCAACGGACGACTATGGCTACTATGCCGCCGAAGACAAAGTCCACATTCACGACCTGCACGCCACCTTGCTGCATGCCTTGGGCCTGGAGCATGAGCGTCTCACCTACCGTTACGCCGGCCGTGACTTCCGGCTGACTGACGTCGAGGGGAACGTGGTGCAACAGGTGTTCGCCTGATACTTCCTGGTTTACGCCCTTACATTCGCAGCTACGGCTAAGGAGATCTCGACGCGACCCGACGCGTCCTGGTGGCCGCCGCTGGTTTCAAATGCGTGTCCATCCAGCCGTAGATTAGCTGACGTGACTCATGGGCGACCGAATGCCCACGCCCGTGGACGTAAAATCCAAAGTTCTGGGGCGCTTTGGTGAGTTCATAGACATCCATGATCTTCATCAGCATCAGCAGGCGTTGCCGCTGCGTCGGACGATGCCCGTCATTCAAGCCGGAAAGGTCTAGAAACGCGCGGGGCGCAATCAAGGCGATGATCTCATGAAAATCAATCGGTGGCAGCTCTCCTTTGAGCAAACCAGCGCGAATCGGCTTGAAATAGACATACCAATGGTCACGGGCCCAGGCAGTCACACGCGGATTGTGTCGGAAAAACGAGGCACCGCAATTACAAGCAGAAGCTTTGATGCGACCATCATAGGCGGCCAGAAAGAACGTGCCGTGCCCGCCAAGTGAGTGGCCCAAAGCACCGATTCGCTCGCCGTCTACCTGCGGAAGACCTTGCAACACGTCCACCGCGATGGAATGTTCGTAGGTAAACTTGCCAACCGCAGTCCACTGGGGATGCTTCTTGTAGAACTCGCCGGTTTCATAGGGGCCGGCCGTGGGAATCCGGTGTCCAGAGACAAAATGCTCCGGGGCGATCACGACGTATCCTCGTCGACAGAGATGGTCGAGATAGGCTTTGTCCGGATTGTCGACCAAACCTGCAACTCGCTGTTTGCCTTGGGCAAAAGTACCGTGCAACGCGACGATCCCTGGCAGGCGGCCGTTTCTTTTCAGCGGAATTCCCAGGTACGCCTGGGCCCGCTCATCCGACTCGACGGCATAGCTGATCCGCCGGCGCAAATAGAGACCGTCTATCTGGACCTCTTCATGAATCCGCAAATCCAGTGGAGGCCGGGTAGGCTTGTGCTGGTCACGGAGCAAATCCAGATAACGCTGCTTTAGAACCTGGCGCCGCTGCTCCCAATCTGCCGGTGACTTCAGACCCGCGGTCAAATCATCCCAGGACGAAACAATCTCGGGAACTTCGAACAGCTCCGCCTGTTTGCGGTTCTGCGCGGGCAGCGTGGCTGCCAGCCCCATCAGGAACCACAGGGTGTTCATGTATTTTGTCATCACCTTGTCTCCAGTGCGTTTTGCCATCATTGGGATTTGACCGGGGTTGCTCTACGATTTGCCACGTCTTCTGGAGAATACCGTGCGCACGGGCAATGCCACCGATCCTGGGCGCCGGCAAGACTCCTACTGCGGATCTGTCCATTCCAGCACCGCGAACAAGGGTCGGTGGTCAGACGCGATCGCTTCTGCCAGGACCCGTACTTCCACCGTTTTCCAGGCACCCGCAGGACGGGCCAGAATAAAGTCGATTTGGCGGGTTGGCTTGTCGACGGGAACTGTCGGCAGCTCTTCACGATGGACAATCTGCCAGTTCTGCTGGAACCGGGCGAGTACATCGCTGTCACGTGTTGCGTTGAGATCTCCCACGAGTAACGCCGGCAGTTTTTCGTATGCGTCGCTCAACGCGTTAATGCGTTCGGCAGATGCCAGGCGTTCACGGTCCCGGCGGCGATGGTCTAAGTGGGTCGCCAAAAACAGGAGTGGCTGCTGGCGGGACGGCAACCTTAACCTGCAGATCAGCACACCCCGCTGCTCTCCCTTGTCAAACGAAGGCAAATGTACGTTCTTGTGCTGGACGAACGGAAACCTGGAAAGCACGGCGTTGCCATACCGCCCGCCCTGGTAATCAATATTCTTCTCGAACACAACTTGCATGTTCGTCAAGCGGGCCAATTCCATCGGTTGCTTGACACGCCTGCTGCGCCGCACCTGGTCATCGACTTCCTGCAGCGCCACGATGTCAGGGGAAACAGACCGGATGACCTTGGCAATCCGTGCCAAATCCAATTTGCCATCCATACCTTCACCGTGATGGATGTTGTAAGAAAGAATGCGGACTCGAAACGGCTCAGCTGCAACGACGGCTGATGTCCCGAACGCAATAACAAAGAGCAAAGCGTTTAATCGTCGTACCATTACGGCTCACAAATTCGCGCGGGTCTCAAATTCGGGGGACAGGCACCCAAGTGCCACAACACAACGCCATGATAACGAAAAGACCACAACCAATAGTGGCCAAAGGCCTGCATTGATGGTAGACAACCATTTTGGCCGAATGATGTTCGGAATTCTCGCTTACCTTGTTCCCTTGTGTGCCAGATGACAATGCAACCCAAGACGCTGCCTGTCGCGCTGCTAACCGCACTGACCACGTTTGCAACCATCCTGGCTGGCCAGGCAGCCGAGCCTCAGCCGCCGCAAGATTTTCAAGCGATTTTCAACGGTAAAGATCTCACTGGATGGCATGGATTGAATCCCCATCGGGCCGCAAATCTGACCGGTGACAAACGCAAGGCCAATCTCGCCCAGCAGCGCGCTGAATTCGCTACGCACTGGTCGGTAGAGAATGGCGAGCTCGTCAACGACGGACACGGACCGTATGCGACTACCGACGTCGATTTTGGCGACATTGAATTGCAACTGCAATACAAGACAGTCCCCCAAGCCGACAGCGGCATTTACTTACGAGGCACACCGCAAGTCCAGATCTGGGACTGGAACCAGGTCTTCAATCCAGACAATCCAACACGACGGCCCCACTTGGGGTCAGGAGGTTTGTTTAACAACACTCCTGGCACACTAGGTCGCGACCCCTTCATGCGGGCTGACAAGCCGTTCGGGAAATGGAACCAGGTTCGCATCCGCCAAATCGGTGCCCGCACCTGGGTCTGGCTCAACAACCGGGCCACCGTGGAAGGGGCAGTCATGGAAAACTACTGGAACCGTAACCAGCCGTTACCCAAGACCGGTCCGCTGATGCTGCAAACACATGGAGGTGAGATTCGTTGGCGTCACATTTACGTGCGCAAGATTGGCACCCAGGAAGCCCGCCGGTTCGTCCGGGCCCGACCTCTACTTCCCAACCCCACTCATTACGATGTCGCCTACGGCACCCACCCGAAACAGTTGCTACATTTCTGGAGGGCCGATGTCGACGGCCCCACTCCCGTGGTCTTCTTCGTCCACGGCGGATCGTGGCTTGGCAATGGTCGTATGAGCGGACTAACGCGCATGCTCCCACCACTTCTCGCAGCCGGGCTCTCTGTCGTTTCCGTTGAGTATCGGTTTCTTCCGGAATCCTCTGCGGATGGTGTGGTTCCGCCAGTGAAAGGACCGCTTGGCGACGCCGCGCGCGCCCTGCAATTCGTGCGTAGCAAGGCCTCCGAGTGGAACATCGACCCGCAGCGTATTGGGGCAGCGGGGGGATCGGCGGGGGCGTGCACGAGTCTCTGGCTCGCCTTCCACCCCGACATGGCTGATCTTGATCACGCGGATCCGGTTGCACGTCAGTCAACACGACTGTGGTGCGCAGCCGTACGTGGAGCGCAAACCACACTCGATCCCGTACAAATGAAATCCTGGACCCCGAACAGTCGCTATGGTGGGCATGCTTTTGGATTCAAACCAGACAAGGCTCGAAACCTCTCGCAATTCGACGTCTTTCTTTCCCAACGCGATTCCATTGCCCCCTGGATCGCCAAATATTCCCCCTACGCATTAGTTACCGCGGACGATCCCCCGGTACATCTCACTTACAATGCAGCACCGGCGATTGGCCAACCACAAGAAGATCCCACGCACACAGCGAATTTTGGCGTCAAGTTACAGGAACACTGCCAGAGCCTTGGAGTCGACTGCGAATTGGTTTACCCAGGTGCCCCTGATGTGACCCACAAGACAACCGTGGCCTATCTGATTGAAAAACTAAACAGCAATCCAACCGATTAAGCAGCAACTGGAAACCCATCGCGTGACAAACTGCAGACGAACCCCACTCTTGCTCGCCGCCACCAGCTATCTCTGGTGCCTCTCCTCGTTCGTAATCGCGGAGGATACAGACAAGCCAGCCATGCGTGTCCTCTCCACTGCAACCGGCGTGCGATTTGGCCTGTTTGGCAAAAAACCAACTGCACCCGCTGCCACGCTATTTGTCTTTGCGGCTGCGATCGCCGACATGGATCGTCAGCGAATCTACTCTGGAGCGGGTGAACAGCTCGCGCGCGACGGCTGGCTCTACGTGACTCTCGACCCTCCCTGTCATGGCCACAGTCAACGTCCAGAGGAACCGGCAAACCTGTTGGGTTGGGCGCACCGCGTCAAACAGGGAAACGAATTGATCGGGCCGTTTGTGAAACGTTGCCGACAGGTGCTCGATTTCCTCATTGCGGAAGGCTATACCGACCCTGCGCGCGTGGCGGCCTGTGGAACTTCTCGGGGTGGCTTCTGCGCGCTTCACTTTGCGGCAACGGAACCAAGAATCCGAGTTGTCACAGCAGTCTCCCCTGTGACCAACCTCTTGGCTTTGCGTGAATTCAAGGGAGTCGAACCGCGACTCGCAGGAGATCTCAACGTCGCCAACCTGGCACAGAAACTGGGAACGCGGCCGCTGTGGTTGAGCATCGGCGACAAGGATCAGCGCGTCAGCACAACCGACTGCAGGAACACGGCCCGACGGTTGAAAGGTACCGCGTTGCGACGGCAAGCCGGCGAGCAGGCGGCACCGGTCGATCTCGTCATTGCCCCCGTTGATGGCCACCGCGCGATCCCGCATGCCTACACGCTGGCCGCTGAATTTATCCGGCAGCATATGCAGCGCGACGAAAATTTCCGTAAGCCATCGCCCTGACGAAGCGGAACAACCCACAACCCACCCAACGGCGTGGTGACGTTGCCGCTACCTGAGCGGCTTTCCTCTTGTCACGAACCGGACTTTGACAGCTTGCCCAGATGTTTCCCCGGAATCACAGAAAAAAGAAACCGGGTTCTTGCCACTGTCGATTGTCGGCACCCTGCCGCGTGGACGCACTTCAGCCTTGGTAAAACCATTCGGGTCGAATACCCGCACGGCATCGCCTCCCGTGTATTCCAGGTACCAGCCAGGCTGCAATGTCACCGGAAAGACAATGGTCTCTCCCCGCACTGCAAGTCCTGGGTTGACCACCGGAAGTGGCGTTTCTCGTAGTGCCTCGACCCGCCCAAAACCAGCCGCAGCAGTTTTCCCAGGTGGCAGATTCGTAAGAAACACGTAAACACGATCTACCGCCTCATAGTCCATGATGCCGAGAGCCCAATAGTTACTGAAGGGAAACTGAAAGTCATAGATCTCACCGCCCGCCGATTCATACATCTGCACATATTTCCATCCGCTGAAATCCAAGCGAGTGTAATAGTCGCGTGCAGACCGTCTCCCCGACTCCAAAGTGAAATGCAGGTAGGCGCCCGAACTATCGCCCAGGACCCACGCGCCCAGAGCCCGGTGTCCTGCCAGTTGAAGTGTCTTGCCAAGAATGACCTCGGCACAGGCCCAGCCCTGGAGTTGTTTCCCCTTATTCGCAGCGGTGACCTGAAACGCTTTGCCACCTCCTGGTGCTGGCTCGGCGTCTGGCGTTAGTTGTAGTTCCATGCCCGCGGCAGCGCGCGGACCCCACATCGGCCCCGCACCGGTAGTGGCAAGCTGCAACGGCCCTGGCTCCAGCAACGCGATGTTCTGCGGATCTCCGTACGCGGCCAATTGTGGCATCGGTTCAATCGCGACGCGCAACGGCTGCGCAGAATCCTGGTTGTGGAAAGTCCAGGTGTTTTGGACGCCATCGGTAGTGGCCACGTAGTGGTCAGGGGCGTAAGTGACGGGACGGACCTGCCACTGCTGGGCATCTGTGTTTTCCAGAACGAACTCGCGATTGGGTTGCTTCAGCTGATCGCGAACCGATTGTGAAAAGTAGCCTGCGACCTTCAATTCCTCCCACTGGCGAATCAGGGCGAAGATTTCACCAGTCCGACCATTGCCGTCCAAGCGCGCCTTGTCCGTAGAAAGACTAATGGGTGCTTCATAAGCCAATGCCTTGGACCAGGCGTACGCCATCTCCCGAGGCCGCGTCGCCGGTCCCGTCACGTTCTGGGTGAAATAACCCAGCCAGCCCAGGTCAATCGGTTGCAGATCCGCCCTGAAATGGGCAGCCTCCGCCAGGCTTCGATTGAAGTGCTCCATGACACCTTGCTGAACCGAATCGCTATGGTTCCCCTGCGTCAGGACATGCCAGGCAAAATTCGAGGTCGCGCCATGCGCAAACCGCACCTCGCGGCGGGTGTAGTGAAATCGCTTGACCGCCGACAGGCCGCGAATGTACCAGTCCGGGAGCACGGGAGGATACTGATTCGTATTCTCTCCTGCTCCATCGGGATAGTAGTAATCGACTTGGAATTTCTCCAGCAACGCCGCTTCAGATCGCATGATGCGATCAAACAATTCCCCCTGCAAATCAGGCTTGTAGTAAGACCAGTAGAACTCCGCAAAGTTATCAATCGCGTCGCCCTTGGTGTGCCTGACGCGACGGGTGCCCAAGGCGCCACGAAGACAACCGGTAAATCCGTAAGGTTTGGTTCGTTTGAGGTCACCGTAAATGATGATCTCATCACCGATCCGCAGGTCCCGGCCGTAATGCACCGCTTTATCGCCTCTGGCGAGTAATCCGTTGGGGTTCGTCGTGGTGGGGATAAATGTATCGTCGGGTCCAATGTCCGCGGCCAGAATCCGTTGACGGTCGGGATACATGAGAAAACCCCGCGCGGGAACTGGCTTGACGAGCGGGTCATGCTTGTGGATGACCATCTCCCAATTGTGCATCCCGAATTTGAGCCCGGCCGCATGGATCTTACGACTTACCGCCAGCAACCCAGCCTCGCCGCTGGGAAAGTTCTCGCGGTTAATGAGATAACTTCCGTTGGAGGCGCACCAAACCGGCCGATTAATGTGCACGGTCGTGAAGCCACCCGCCTTCGCATACGCAATCACCTCGTCCGCGGTCGCTTCCGAAATATCGGTATAGAGCAGTGACTTCATCAGTTCCGGCGAGCGGCGGGCCCAAACGCCATCAATCGTCGGATGTGGCAACCCGTTTTCGATTTCAATTTGCTCGATCACGTCGAGCAGATTTCCAGACGCGCACCCGACAATCGCAACCTTGGCACCCTCCAGACGCAACCGGCGATCTGCATGGGCAATGAGCACCGGCTGCTGGCCGTCCTTGGGGCCAACATGACTGCGGGCACCTGCGTAGGCCATGGCCGCCGGTATTTGTCCTGGTGGACTCCGCTTCAGCGGTGCCACATAGCAGTGTGTTTCCATGTTCAGGGGAATCAAGGCTGCAGCATGTGCACTGTCTCGACAGTGCACCAAATTACTACCGATCGACTGCGTGATCATCAGCGGCAACCGAACCAGCTGAATCTCGCTGACGCGTTGGTCATTGATCGCGGACAGTTCGAATGTCAGGTAGTTGGCAAACACACGGGGGTGCACCGTGGCCCGAATCCCCGTATCCGCAAAGCCGACTCGCAGGAATCCACCTGCCCATTCCAGCGCCGTGGACGGAGTCCACTGGCCGTCGCGAGCCACAAACATAAACGGGACCGGATCGGCGTCCAGCAACTCCTTGCCGGTGCGTATGTCCGTAAAACTCTTGTTGTTACCATCTCTGCCGATCGCGTAGGTGACGTGATCGGTCTCCAGAAAAATCTGGTCACCTGTGCGGCGCACCCCCGCTGCCCACGTACTGGTAGCGCCAAACGCACCCACCAGGGCCGCCAGCCCTGTCAGCAGCATTGTCCGATTCATGATTGATTCCAGGCCTCTAAATCAAATCCTCTCAATTCAAGATCGCGCGCACCAGGTCACCATGCACATCTGTGAGCCGGTAATCGCGCCCTTGATATTTGTAGGTGAGTCGCTCGTGGTCAATCCCCAGCAAATGCAATATCGTGGCGTTGAGGTCGTGCACGTGAACCGGGTCCTCAACAATATTGTAACAGTAGTCATCTGTCGCACCGTGGACGTGCCCTGCCTTAACCCCCGCACCGGCAAGTAACGTTGTGAAACAATAGGGGTGATGATCGCGCCCGGCATTCTTGCCGTTTGCCTGAGCGTAGATGGTACGGCCAAATTCCCCACCCCAGACAACCAGGGTGTCCTCCAGCAAGCCTCGACATTTCAGATCAATTAGCAGTCCTGCCGTTGCTTGGTCTGAGCTCCGGCACAACTTCGGCAGGTTTTCCGAAATCTTGGAATGATGGTCCCAGCCCATGTGAAACAGCTGAATAAAACGCACATCCCGTTCCGCCAAACGTCGAGCCAGGAGGCAATTGCGAGCAAATGTTCCTGGCCGATTCACGTCAGGACCATAAAGTTTCAGAGTCTCTGCTGTCTCGCTGGAAATATCCGCCAGGTCAGGAACACTGGACTGCATCCGAAAAGCCATTTCATATTGCGCGATGCGGGCCGCGATCTCCGGATCTCCTACAACTGCCTGGCGTTGCCGGTTCAATTTGCCCAGATCATCGAGCATGTCTCGCCGCAAACCACCGTCGATCCCGGGTGGATTGGCAAGATAAAACACGGGAGCACCGGTGTTCCGGAACTTGACGCCAGCGTGTTCGGTCGGCAGAAATCCGGCTCCCCAGAGGCGACTATAGAGTGGCTGCGAGCCAGACCCTCCCTGCGAGGTGAGCACCACGTAGCTCGGCAAGTCCTGATTCAACGCGCCCAGCCCGTAGGAAACCCACGAACCGATACTAGGTCTTCCGGCAAGTTGAAACCCCGTCTGAAAAAACGTAATCGCTGGATCATGGTTAATGGCCTCGGTGTGCATCGAACGGATCACACACAGATCGTCGACGACCCGACTCAGCCGAGGCATCAACTCACTCACTGCAATTCCACTTTCGCCGTGGCGGCGAAAACGAAATAGTGTCGGCCAGGTCAACAACGCACCCTGACGGGACGTCATCGTCGTGATCCGTTGGCTATCACGGACGGAATCCGGCAGTGCTTTGCCACGTTCCTTTTCCAGGTCCGGTTTGGGGTCAAACAAGTCGCACTGTGCGGGCCCGCCCGACTGGAAAAGACAAATAACGCGTTTCGCCTTGGCTAGATGATGTGTCCTGGCTAACAGTGGCACCGCGCTGTTCCCCTGGTCTGCCAGGGCACCCAACACAACCGTGCCAATTCCACCTGCCGACGTCGACAGAAATGCACGCCGCTGAAGCCGCTCCCTCAGTGTCGACAACCTTGGGTTGTGTGTCATTTGTTAATGGCCTCATCGAGATTGAGGAGAACGCTGGCCACCGTCGTCATGGCCGCCAATTCAACCTTATCCAGATCAGTCGGCAATGGAGACTCTCCCTGTTCCAATATCGCTGCGGCCTGACCTGGACGTTTGCGGTAAACAGCAACACGTCGCAGGTAGCCCGCATGCAGTACCTCCAGTTCCGCCGACTGAGGGTGCCGCTGAGTCACCTCCCGAAAGGCCCAGGCAATACGGGCCGCAGAGGTTGTCTCTTGTGCCACGATACGTTCAGCGAATTTCCTGGCTGCTTCGATATAGGTCACATCGTTCATTAATGCTAATGCTTGCAACGGGGTATTTGTCCGCGATCTACGGATCGTACAGACTTCACGGCTGGGCATATCGAAGAGCCCCATCTCCGGCGCTGGCACGGTCCGGCGAATCGCCGTGTAGAGACTCCGTCGGTAGAGTCCGGTGCCAGAGCTGCGCTGGTAGGTCCCACGTTTTTCGACTTCTTCCCAGAGACCCGCAGGCTGATAGGGACGCACACTTGGACCGCCCAGTTTTTCCACCAGTAATCCCGCCACGGCCAATGCCTGGTCACGCACCATCTCGGCCTGTAAACGCATTCGCGGACCACGCGACAAAAACCGGTTCTGGGGATCCAGCCGTAACTTCTCCTGATCGACATGGTGACTCTGTCGATACGTCGCGCTCATGACCAACTGTTTAAGCAGACCCTTTAGATCCCACCCTGATTGCACAAACTCGACCGCCAGCCAGTCAAGCAAGGCCGGGTGACTCGGCCAATCAGCCTGGATCCCCAGGTTCTCAGAGCTCTCGACAATTCCAGCTCCAAACAGTTGTTCCCACAACCGGTTGACGATCACCCGGGACGTAAGTGGATGACGACCACTCACGAGCCACCTGGCCAGCGACAAACGAGTCACCGGTACACCGGCCTCCAGCCCTGGCAGCGCCGCTGGCAACCCAGGCTGCACCGCCTCTCCCCGCGCGTCGTAACGTCCCCGCTGCAGCACGAATGCCTGCCGTGGCCGCTCCATGTCACGCATCACCATCACCTGTGGGTAACGCGATTCCAGATCTGCCAGCGCTTTCTCACGCGTCTCTTTCTTCTCGATCCGCTCTTCAATCAACGTCACCTGGCGAGCAAAATCGTCGGGCCGATAACGCGTACGGGGTTCCGCGCTACCCCGCAAAT
This sequence comes from Planctomycetaceae bacterium, assembly GCA_002724245.1. GTDB lineage: Bacteria > Planctomycetota > Planctomycetia > Pirellulales > Pirellulaceae > UBA9264. Next base: position 2,713 of record PBOG01000062.1, on the reverse strand, counting down.
TATTGATAAACCCCTTCTCGTCCAGATTATTGAAAAGCGAGAACAGTTGGTAAAACTCTCGTTGGCTGATGGGATCGTACTTGTGATCATGACAGCGTGAGCAGCCCAAGGTGAGTCCCATCCACACCGCCCCAATTGTCTCGACCCGATCGATGACGTACTCGGTTCGCCACTCTTCGTCGATCGCCCCATCCTCGGTCTGGATTCTGTGATTGCGGTTAAACGCGGTCGCCAAAATCTGCTCGGGCCTCGCGTCAGGCAGCAGATCACCGGCAATCTGCTCGATAGTGAACACATCGAATCGTTTATTCGCATTGAATGACTCGATCACCCAGTTGCGCCACGGCCACTGACTGTTCTGGAGGTCATTATCGTAGCCATGGCTATCGCCATACCGGGCGCCATCTAACCACCACATGGCCATGCGTTCGCCAAAGCGGGGTGACTTCAACAAGGAGTCCACGACGTGTTCGTATGCCTGAGGGCTTTCGTCTGCCAGAAATGCCTCTACCTGTACCCGAGTCGGTGGCAAACCGGTGAGATCAAAACTAACTCGCCGAATCAGTTGTGCACGTGTCGCTGGCCTCTGCGGGGAGAGGTTTTCTGTTACCAGCCGTGCCGCGATGAACCGATCGATTTCGTTGTGCCCCCAATCTCCCTGAGGCACCTCGCTTTTCACAGGTGGCTGAAACGCCCAGTGCTGTTCGTAAACAGCGCCCTGGGCAATCCACGTTCGGAGCACTCGCTTCTCTTCCGCGTCGAGAACCGCCGTCTCTTCCGGTGGGGGCATCGAGCCAACACCATCTGTCGCAAATATTCTGCGTATCAGCTCGCTGCTTTCGGGTTCTCCCGGCACAATGGCGTGCCTGCCGTCACGATTGGCCAACGCAGCATCCCGTTTGTCCAATCGCAAATCTGCTTTCCGTCTGGCCCGATCGGCGCCATGACAGGAAAAGCACTTCGTCGACAAGATCGGCAGCACATCACGATTGAAACGCACCTGAGCCAGTCCAGTGCCCGCGACACCCAAACAGCCTGCCAGCATCCATCCGGCGTACCACCAGGTGAGAACGCGTCGCGAATCCCTAGCTGCAGTGCGTCCATCCGTCGCGTAAGTCAATTGTTGCTTCACTCCAAATCACCTCGCCAGGACCAGCTCATCAAATCACAGAGTGGGATCGCAACCCTATTTCTCAAAGTACTACATAATACCTATCCGCGGTCAGCGACAGGCCCACCTCTTACTGACAAACGCCGCCCGAGTTTGATCCGAGAGCAATCCGTTCTTGCCCAACAGTAGTTGCCCGAGAATCGACCACCTATCTTTTTCGAGGCTTCCCGACTTCCTTGAGCGTGACATCGCATCCCACATACCTTTCATAGAGCTGTTCGCCGTTGGCCAGACAGGTGAAGTCAATCGTATCACCTGCCGCAACCGATAGTACTTCGACATAGGAAGCAACGGGGTTGGGGCCCATCGGGCCGACGTTGCCGCCGCCAGCAAACCCGTCGATCTGGGCAGTAAACTTCGGCATCCGGTTGACCGTCACCCCCACCACGGTGTGAGTACCAGTGCCACGGTAGGCGATTCCTTTGAACCCTGCGTGAACACGCACTTTTCCATCCAACGGTGCTGTCCAACGCGCGGTCGTGTAGACCTTATCCACGTCATCCTGTGACGTCCCACCGCCGGCATGCAGGGAAACCTGATTGCGATCGTAGCAATGCAATCCGTAAAGTGCCGATCCATCCGAACCCACATAGATGTCGACCGATCCGAAACGGTCATGGCTACCACCGCCGCGCGGTTTCCAGAAACCAAATTGGTCCGGATACGCACCCGCCCACTTGAATTCTCGATAGCGCGTCAACGCGCCGCCTCGCATCCTCTGGTAACCAAACGTCCAGGCTCCATTTGGATTCGCCCGCTGCGAGAAATCCGCCGACAAGGACCATTCACGTGCAACCGTCCCCAAATCAAAATCACGACGCGTCCTGCCACCGGAAACCGCGGTAACCTGCGCCAACTGTGGCGAGTATCCACGCCCACTGCCTCGCAGAGTCAAGGTTCCGGCGCGGGCCGTCAACGCATACTGACCACGGGCATCTGTCGTCGTCGACACCCCGCTCCCTAAGACTTCGACACGTGCCCCAGCCGCAGGTTTCCCACCGGCCAGTAACCTGCCGTAAACTGTCGCTGTGGGGATTTCGAGCAGCGCCGCAATGGCATCGACCTGAGCGCCATACAGATACTGGGTATTACCGCCCAACAGGCGGAACACTGGATCGGCCCACGCGTAGTGATCCGCGATCGCCTGTTCGTCTGCTGCCGAATTCTTCACATCAACGGGAGCCTCGATGATCACTTTACGGGGCGCAACCGCAGCGGCGATTTGCACTGCATCTGCATTTCGGAGTATGCCGGGAACGTACCAGTCAAAATTCGGTGTTCCATTCTGGTCGATCACGTTCTGGTAAGAAATCAAGCCGTGTGTCGCGACCACGCTGTCAAACCGTGAGTCAATCGCCGCCGCATAAAGAGCCATCATTCCTTCACGGACCCCCTCCCCCCAGAGCGTCACTTTCAGTCCCTGGCAATCAGAGTCCGCCTGGAGAAAATCAACCACACGAAGAAGATCGAAAATGCGTGTCGCAAAGAGATGCTTTCCCATGGCCAATGAGAGCAATTGAAAAGTCGGTTCTGCCGCAGGAA
>PBOG01000061.1 GCA_002724245.1 Planctomycetaceae bacterium | reverse complement strand
TCACGGGCTGACAAAAGCCACAGAGCGGCTGACTGGCAACAGGATTCAGCGCGCCGCGGCAGGACGTTCCCGACCCAAAGTGGATCGCATGACGGCCAGCAGGAGGCCTGTCGCACAGATGCCCAGTAGCAGGCCTGAGGGCGTCCGCCCGGTCCACGCTTCCCATGGCCAGGGAAAACGGAAAAAAGCAAAATTGAGACTTGTGAACAATACCGTGGCGGTAGCCAGTCCCCAGTGCGCGCAGCGTGTGGCGTCTGTCCGCGGTTGTTCCTGGGAACGCCGGGCCAGGGCGATTGCCACTTCGCAGGCTAGCGCGAGGGGAAGGATAACCAGCACGATCCAGCCTGTTTGTGGCGTCCATTCGGCATGTTCGTAAGACAGGTTACGGAGTGTCTTGCCGGCGATCGGCACCAGCGCCAACGGGAGCGCCAGCAAATAGGGCCACAGGCGTCCTGTCAGTACGCCCACCAGGGGCAGCGCGCCGAGGAACAATCCGCTGGCCTCGTACCAGGCGAGCCCGGGTACTTTCAGAAAGGCCGCGCCGGTCAGCAAAGCCACGTGCAGTGCGCAGAGTCGCACCTCCCAGCGGAGAGGAAGTGTCACCGGGGGCGCATCGCTGGGTTGGCGTTCGTCGACGATCAGGTACCGGTTCCACCACAGGCCCACCCCGAGTACCAGCCCGAAGACACCCCCAAAGGTGATTTCCATCAGGTTCCACCAGTTGACGTGTTGCAAGTACGGCGCTAGTTCACCGAGCGCGTCGGCAGAAAACTGCTCCGGGTGCCAGGCCCGCCAGGATTGCAGACTTTGTCCCACGGGAAATCCCATTCCGCCTGCCAGGCAGCCGCAGAGTGCCAACCGACCGGCCAGCCGGTCACGGCGCACCAGGGCCAGATATCCGGCCGCGCCGGCCAATGCCAGCAACAGGCCCCCCCAGCATTCCGGTCGCGGTTTCAGGTCGCCTGTGGGTTCCCAGTGCCAGGAATCCGAGAAGTAGATCCAGGGCAACAGACGCTGGTCCGGATCGAACGGCCGATTGAGCAGCCACATGCCCACCACGGCCAACAGAATCATGGCGACCAGGAGCAGCACTATTTCCCACCAGCGGTAGCGTTTCCCTCCCAACCCGAGGCCCAGAAAGAGGCCCGCGAAGCCAATCCAGAGTGCGCCTTTGACCGCTAGCCCCAGCATGCCCCACCACCAGGCCGGATGATTGCCGATCAACGGTCCATCGTGGGTCAACCCGATGGTCTGTCCGTAAGTCATCGAGCCACCGCAGGCGATTCCGATGGCAGTCAGCGCCACGGCGCGGGCCGCGGTCAGCGAAGTGAGACGTGACTTCAAGCAGAGCACCGCGGCAAAGCCGACCAGCACGCCGGCGATCATGGCTCCAGTTTCATGTCCGTACTGACCACGAATGCCCCAGCCCAGTGCGCCGGCCAATCCCATCCACAGCGGCGCCCAAGCCAAATCTAGCTGCCTGGATGTCGTAGGTGATTCAAAAGCCACGCAAAGCCACCTCTTTGATTCGATTTTCTACAGCCGGTCGTGGGCAGTGGAATAGCGGCTGGTCAAGAAAGGGGGCTGCCTTCAGAGATGGCACCTGACGGTGGCACATCAATAGCTGGGCGACGACCGCCAGTAAGTAGACTGACTATGAATCCTACGAGGCAACCCGACAGGAGCGATGCGGGCATAATCCACTGAAAACTCAACGCCGGCAAGCCTGTGAAGATGTTCCAGTAGGAAATGATGAATGCGGTACTGAAACCGGTCAGGGCCCCCCCCATGGCACCCCATTGATTTCCCTGTGGAATGAAGAGCGCAAACACGAACAGCAGAAACATTGGTGTGACCAGGAGTCCAAAAGTGCGGTAGGTCATTTCCAGGAAATTCCCGGGGATCAGGTCGATGACCACCGAACTCGTGACGACGACGACCAGGCCTACCGAGGCAGCCAGTACCCGAGCGAACTGAACCCGGGCGCTTTCGCCGAGCGGAGTGCTGCGAAAGCGATCGACGAAATCACTGGTCACAACCGCAGTAATCGAGTTAATTCCTGAATCGACACTCGACATGGCGGCGGCAAACATGCCTGCCAGCACCAGCCCGGAGAGACCGATGGGCAGGTGGTGGGAAATGAAATAGGGGAAAAGCGCATCGGCGTTCTCGGCGATCGTTTTGCCCGGTGGTAGCAGGCTGGAATCACTCTGGTAGTAAAACAGTAGGGCGAAACCAACCAGCGTCAGCACGACCGAGACTCCGCCACCGGCGATCGAGTTGATCAGGAAAGAACGTCGCGCGGCTGCGGCATTGCCAGTCGCCATAAAACGCTGGATGGCGGTCTGGTCACCTCCCGCAGTGCAGACCCACCAGAGAATACCGTTGAGCACAGACCCGAAGACGGTGACTCGTTCCGTGAAATCGAAGGAGAAGAGCGGTTGTGTGTCCCAGGACGAGTTCCAGCTGCGGGGGAACCAGCCCACGCCGCCGACTTCCCAGCTGACCATGGCGATGACCAGCCAGGCGCCGCCGAACAGCAGGGTGAATTGGAATGTGTCGGTTACCACGACAGCGCGCAAACCACCGAGCGAAGCGTAGAAAATAGCAATGCCGCCGGTAGCCAATGCGACAAACGGTAGCCAGCTGTCGTCCCACGAGAGCATGACCAGTAGTGCTTTGCATGCCATGTAGATCATCACTGACATCCACATCAGCCGTAGCAGTACGAACATGCTGGCGCCCATCAGGCGGGCACTGAGACCGAGTTGGGTTTCCAGCAAGGCGTAGGCACTGGTCCCGCGATGGCGCATGTAGACGGGCGCCATCAGGTGGCCGACGAGATAGTAGTAGAATGGAATCGTGAGAATGCCAATCAGTGACACCACCGGACCGTGTCGCAGCACTTCACCCGGGCTGGTGAGGTAGGAGATCGTGCTGAACAGGGTGGCGAACAGCGAGATTCCGATCAGCAGCGGATTCATCGCGCGGTTGCCGACGAAATATTCGTCGGTGGTTTTTTGACCACGGCTATGCCACCAGCCCAGATAGACCATCGAACCGGCGTAGACCGCCAGAATTAGGCCATCGATCCAGTGCAGGCCGGAATTCATGATGAGGCCGTCTCGGAAATGGCGGACAAGTTCAGCAGGGACCAGGCATTTTCACGGAGAATCAACCGTTTGCTGTGGTCGTCCAGGTCGGCTAGATCGATGCGTGCCCGCTGCATACTGGTGGCGTAGAGCGGGGTGTCGGTGCCGAAGAGCACTCGCTCGGCACCGATCTCGTCGACCGCCCATTCGATCAGCCGTGGTGTGATACTCATAGCGCTGGAGGTATCCGCGTAGACATTTCCCTGGGTCGATTGCTGGATAGCGCGGACCTGCAGCGTGCGGTCGCTGGTGTCACTGCAACCGATGTGGGCCAGGATCACCCGGACCTCCGGAAACGCGTTGGCGACCGGGACGATGTCGGCGGGCAGGCTATGCTGATGCCCGCTGTGAGTGAGGATCACCGCCTGGTGTCGGGCGGCGAACTCAAAGATCTGGTGGCCGTGATCAGCAAACGGATAGACGTGTTCCTCGGGGTGGATTTTGATTCCCACGCAATGCGGTGTCGCCAGCATCGTCTCGGCCTGCGCGTAAGTCTCTTCACGGGTCGGATCGATGATCACCCACTGCAGCAGTCCGGGGCAGTCGGGAACCAGCCGGGCCGCTTCTCGATTGCCGGCAGCCGCATCGGCGTTACCACGCGGAAACAGGCCCAGTAGGGGGGAGACAACGGTCCACTCGATTTGTGCCTGGCGGGCGCGACGGGCGACTTCCTCGGCACTAGCAGTCAGGAACTCACTGGTCAGCGGTTCGTTGTCGGCGACGACACAATCGCCGTAATGCGCATGGACGTCGATCGCCTGGATCTGGCAGATGGGAGTCTCGTCGCGGACCCCGGGAGATGTTTCATGGTCGGTCATGGGATGTCCTGGAAGTGGGTCTGGAAAACCTCGCGACAAGTTTGCGATTCCTCTTCGCTGAGGCCGATATAGGGTGGCAGCAGGCGGTTGGAGAAACTGGGGTCGCGCAACCAGAGAAAGGTCTTGTCGTAGCTGCCGTCGATCATCTCGCGAGGACAGTGCGCGAACAGTTTGCAGCCTACCCGGTAGAACACCTCGGCGATGCGGAACAGTTCCGGCAGGTCGCGGCGCTGGCCGGCTTCAAAGAACTGCCAGGTGGTGCGGGGAAACAACGCGTCGTAGCTACAGAGCAATGAGCATTCTCCGACCGTACACCCAAGGGCAAAGTTCCCCTCCAGCAGAAAATGCTGCAACATGGGTGCGTTGATCATCAGATCGGCGGTGCGGGCGTAGTCCGACGAACTGTTCTTGGTGGCCACCAGGTTGGGCACCGCCTCGGCGATGGCAGCGTATTCTTCACCGCGAAGAATACGTCCGGCGCGGGGCAGGTTGTAGTGCAGGAAGCGTGAATCTGGAAACGCACCACAGACGGTTTGGAAGAACTGCAAGGCTTCGCGGTCGTCCAGCGCACCCCACGATGGCAATGAGATCTGGAACATGCGAATCCCCTGTTCGTGGGCGAACTGAAGACGCGTCAAGGTCTGCTCCATCGACAATCCGATGACCCCGACCTGGGGATCGATGCCGTCGCGCACCATGTGCCTGGCGAACACGGTGACTACGTGGCGAAAACGTTCTTCGCTGAGGGCATAGCCTTCGCCCGCTGTGCCCAGGATGTAGGCGTTCTGGTAGCCGCCATCTAGAGTTTCTTGCAGATGGCGTGTGAAGACCGCTTCGTCGAGTTCGTAGGACTCGTTCCAGGGCAGCATACACGCTGCCAGATTACTTTGTGGGTAGCGGGGAGATTCAGCCACGATTGTTGGTCTTTCTGGGACACAGGGTGGTTTTGCAGATCGATTGCGCGTTCATCGTACCGTACGGCTGGTGCGGCAGGAAGCATTGCAGCGACGTTCCCCAGGAGCGGCATTCCGACAGGTGGGCGGTGCCTGCGTCCGCGTTCTGGCATAATGCGAATGACAGTGTGCGTTGTGTCCTGCGAGCTGCCAGTCCAGGAGTGCTGTTAGTGCAAACTTCCGTGCAAGTGATGTTGTGTATTGCCGTGCTGGCCAGCTCGGTAGTGGATTGTGCCTGGGGCCAATTGGTGCCCGGTACAAGGCCTCTGGAGAAACACGCCGATCGTTCGGTGGCCATGCGGAGCGGGTTCCGACGGTTTCTACAGCAGCGGCTCGACGTGGCACAGCAGCGGCGGGCGGCTGCTGAGATTGGCGACTGGAAGACCTGGTCCGCGCGACAACGGACCGCACTGCGGCGGATTGTCGGTGCGGTGGACGAGCGGGTGCAACCGGTTGCGATGGAATTGGTGGGCACGGTCGAAACCGGCGCCCAGGTCGCGGCAGACGACCTGCTGCGGGTGCTACGTGTACGGTGGCCGGTGCTGCCCGGCGTCTATGGTGAAGGGTTGTTGCTGGAGCCACGCGGCGCGGTGAAGTTGAACGTGCTGGCGTTGCCCGATGCTGCCGAGTCGCCCGAAGCGCTGTGTGGACTAACCGGAGACGGAAATCCACAGGCCTATCCCTGGCGGCTGGCCAGCAGTGGCTGCCGCGTGCTGGTGATGACGTTGATTGACCGCAGCGATCAGTGGTCGGGCGACCCAGAGGTCGCGTTGACCAATGTGCCACACCGGGAGTGGATCTACCGGCAAGCATTCGAGCTGGGAAGACATATTATTGGATACGAGGTACTCAAGGCGGAGGCGGCGATTGAGTGGCTCGACGGTCGACCTGGTGAGGTGCCGCTGGCGTTGGCGGGATACGGGGAGGGCGGTCTGATCGCACTCTATACGGGTGCCCTGGAACCTCGCGTGGATGCGACGCTGGTCAGCGGTTACTTTCGATCTCGCACATCGCTCTGGCAAGAACCGTTGTCTCGGAATTTGTTCGGGTTGTTGCGCGAACTGGGAGACGCAGAAATCGCGGCGTTGTATGGCGCCCGGCCGTTGATTGTCGACCACACCCAGCAGCCAGAGGTGAGTGGACCACCGGCAGCCCGCGCCGGCCGCCGGTCGGTGGCGGCACCTGGCGCGATTACGACACCCGACCTGCGAGAGGTTAATGCCGAAGTCGGCCGTAGCCGTGCCTTGCTGGCGTCAGCTGGCATCGCCGCCCGGATCGAGCTGGTCGCCGCCGAGCCGCTCGTGGCTGAAGTCAGTCGACCGGCTCTGGAACGCCTGTTCGCACAAATGCAGTTGCCTATGCCGGCAGCGCGGCCCGTCCGCCTGGAGGTGCCGACCGCGGTGCCCGCCCAGCGACAGCGACGGCAAGTCTATGAGCTGGTGGAGTATACACAGCGACTGTTGCGTTTTTCTCCCCGTCAGCGTAGCGCGTTCTGGAGAGGACTGACACCGCAGGATGATGCCCCGCAGTGGGAGCAGCGCTGCGCGGAGAAGCGGGAGTTCCTCTGGCGCGAAATCGTGGGTCGATTTCCCCGGCCGGCCGGTTCTGCTCAGGCCCGTTCCCGTCTGGTGACCGAGGCCGCCAGGTGGCACTGCTACGAGGTCACTCTGGAGGTGTTTGCCCCCGATGTTTTCGCCTGGGGCTACCTGCTGGTGCCACGGGATTTGAAGGCTGGAGAACGTCGACCAGTGGTGGTTTGCCAGCATGGTCTGGAAGGCTTGCCCGCGACACTCATCAATACCGATCCGACGTCACGCGATTTCGCAACCTACAACGCGTTTGCTGCGCAGTTGGCCGACCTGGGCTTTGTGACTTTTGCACCACACAATTTCTACCGTGGGGGTAACCAGTTTCGAGAACTGCAGCGGATGGCGCATCCGCTGGGGACGACGCTGTTTGGTTTGACGACGGCCCAGCACCAACGCCACCTGGAGTGGCTGAAAACACTGCCGTTTGTCGATGGCCAGCGAATCGGGTTTTACGGCCTCTCTTATGGCGGTAATACCGCCATGCGTGTGCCCGCACTATTGACCGATTACCGGGTGGTGATCGCCTCGGGTGATTTCAACGAGTGGATCTACAAGAATGCCACGACGGATCACGGTTACAGCATGATCTACCACAATGTGTGGGAGGTGTTTGAATGGAATCTTGGCCATACCTTCAATCACAGCGAGTTGGCAGCCTTGATTGCGCCACGGCCGTTCATGGTCGAACGGGGACACAACGATGGAGTGGCGCTCGATGAATGGGTGGCCGCTGAATACGCCCGCGTGCGACGGCTCTATGCGAAGCTGGGAATCCCAGACAAGACCACGATCGAGTTCTTCAATGGTCCACACAAGATCCATGGCAAAGGAACGTATCGCTTTCTCCAGAAGCATCTCAACTGGCCCCCGCAGCCATAACCGGGCGGGCAGTGATGGAAACTGGAAAAAATGATGCCAGGCAGGTAGCTTGAGGGGACCGCGGCGGCGGATCGCAACGCGAGATATCCGAATGAAGGTCGACATGATGAAGGCTGACGCAATGAAGGGAAGTGGCATGCCAGGAAAAATCGGAGTGAAAGGCAGCTGGGCGCTCGCGGTGCAGATCATCGCTGTGACTGCGTCGCAGAACTTGCTGATCGCCGCACCACAGACGCTGGCCGAACCGACCGCCTACGAACGACTTTTTAAGGAGTTTGATGCCGCCAGCGACGCGCACCGCAAGAAACTTCGAGAGGCGCGGAAGGGCAAAGACCAGGAGCGGATCGAAACGCTGCTGAAGAAAAAGATCGCCGCTGATTTTGTCGAGCGTTTCCAGGCCGGTGCCGATGCGCACCGTGGGCAACCCGAGTCGAAACCCTACTTGCTGTGGCTGGCCAGCCATGGCCGCTACGGGGTGGGCGGCGCTGAGGCCGCGGTGGCGCGTCTGGTCACCGAATTTGTACGGGATAAAGAACTGGGTTCGCTGTCCCTGCTGATTTACCTGATGGTCGACCGCGAGGGGTATGATCGCCAATTGGGGCTGTCGCAGTTGATGCGGATTGCCACGGTAAACGTGAATGCGGAAAACCGTGCGGCAGCGCATTTCTGGCGGGCGGAGATACTCGGACACATCATCGCGTCCGAAGAGGCTATCAAGCAGGCGCTGGTCGATCTGGAACAGGTGCAGCAGATTTCGCAGGTGGAGAACCTGCGCACGCGGGCACGAAATTTTGCATACGAATTGACCCATTTGCGGATTGGGTTGCCGGCTCCCGAGATCGAGGCGGAAGACCTCGATGGCGTGGTGTTCAAATTATCGGATTATCGCGGCAAGGTAGTGTTGCTCGATTTTTGGGGACACTGGTGAGGGCCCTGCCGGGCGATGTACCCGCACGAGCGGTCGCTCGTGGCGAAAAATCGAAACCGACCCTTCGCGATCATTGGCGTGAATAGCGATCAGGATCGGGAGCGGGTTCGACGTGTTGTCAAACAAGAGAATCTCACCTGGCGTAGTTTCTGGAACGGCCAGCAGGGGATTCGGGGGCCGATTGCGCAAGCCTGGAACGTGCAGCTCTGGCCGACGGTGATTGTGATTGACCACGAGGGAATCATTCGCCACCGTGGCCACGGTGGTGCGGAAATGGACCAGGCTCTGGAAATCTGGATCGCAGCGGCTGAAAAGGCAGCTGACAAGTCGGTCGATCCGTCGGGAAGTGGCTCCTGACGCAAGTCGGCGTTTGCTGTAGACCGGACAGAGGCTGCGGCCTCAGCCGCGGTTCCCTTTTTGTTGAGCGCAGTCCGGGGTTGGCGCCGCGGTAACTGGTCTGCGTTCCCTGGTCCGCGTTCACTGGTCCGCGTTCACTGGGGGCGGAGCTGGTCTATGGCGGAGTCACTGCGGGGCAACGCGTGGTGACGATTGAGCCGGTCAGTTTTTTACCAGGGGTGCGGTTTCTGCAGGGGTTGTGATTCCGGGCGGCAATTCCATGATCTGGATATTACGGAAATGGATTTCCGCACCTTCCGACTCCAGGCAGAGATATCCCTTTTTGATCGACGACCGGCGGACGCCATTGACAAACTTTCCATTGACCGACAGCTTGACCACACCATCGACACAGACCACGTCGTAGACATTCCATTGCCCTTTGCCGCGACAGCGGTTTTCCAGAGACTTGCTGCGGCTGCCCCGGGGATTGTCGGGGATCGTTTTCAGGCCGTTGGCGCCGAACAGCTCACCGTGGACGTAGGCGATCGGTTGTGGCGTGCCATCTTTTTTCTTGTGGATGTTGACCCACTCCAGTTCCAGCATCTGGACTTCCATACCGCGTGGCAGCCGTCGCCCCTTGGGTACGCTGCCGTCACTCCAGGCAAACACGCCGGAATTCCCCCCGGCTTCCATGTGACGCCATTCGATGTGCAGGATGAAATTCTCGTACTGCTTTTCACTGCGCATGACGCCAATCGGTTTACCGGTACAAACCAGCAGGCCATCGCGTACGTGCCACGTGTCCGGGCTGGTATTGACATCGACCCAGCCGGACAGGTCGACCCCATTGAAGAGCGGCCGAAAGCCTGGCAACGGGTCCGCGCTTTGTGCTGGCCGTGCAGTACAGAGCGTGGTCAGAATAAACGCAAGCAGACCGGGCCCGATTAAACCGAGGGGTCGTGTGCAGATGGAGTGTTTCATCGGGGTGCCTCTTGGTGACGTGTGGAATTGTGGAGATCAGATTACGGAGTGGGTTGGGTCGTCACCCACCGATGTGGATTATAGCCACCGAGCGCACCAGTTGCTGCGGCGCGCATCGCGATTGGGTCTGAGGTAGACTGGCAGCACATGAAGATGGGGTGCGTTTGGGCGAGCCAGACGCTGGCTACTTTGCGAAAGGGTTGGTGTGATGTTACGAAGCTTCCGTTCTGGTCTGTGGGTCGCGGCGCGATGTGTGGTAGCGGTTGGTGTAATCGGTGTCGCTTCCGTGACTTCCGCCGCAGGCCCCGCGGTGCGTGTCAGCAATGTTCGCCGGGTGTTCGACAACGGTGAACACAACGCGTTCACCGACCTGATCCGTTTTCGCGGTCAGTTCTACCTCGCTTTCCGCAGCTGCCCGGATGGACACAACGTCCATCCGACGGCTTCCATCATCATCCTGACGAGCAGCGACGGCGTCGAGTGGCGTCAGGCGCATCGTTTTCGCGTCGAGCATCGCGATACGCGAGACCCCCATTTTCTGGTGTTTCGTAAGAAATTGTTTGTCTATACGGGGACCTGGTACAGCGGGCCGACCGCTCCCCGCAACGAAGACTTGGACCTGAATGTGCACCTGGGATACGCGGCCTGGACCGCAGATGGAGTTGCCTGGAAGAGCCCGGTACTCATGGAGGGAACGTTTGGTCATTACATCTGGCGGGCTGCCCAATTTGGAGGCATAGCCTACCTCTGCGGCCGCCGCAAGATTGGGTTTGCGGTGCCACCGCGAGGTGAAGGGCGTGAAGTAGAATCGTTGATGCTGGAGAGTGAGGATGGCTTGATCTGGCGGAAGCGGGCCGTGTTTCAGGAAACCGAAGGTGACGAGACCGCGTTTCTGTTTTCACAGGGCGGAGAGATCCTGGCCATCGGCCGCCGTGGGAGCCAACGGGCACAGTTACTGCGCTCGGCGCCGCCCTATACGCAGTGGCAGCGACAAGAACTCGATCGTTTCATCGGTGGTCCGCTGCTGACCCGTTGGGGTGGCAGGACCGTCGTCGGTGGTCGCAAGCGGGGTCCGAAAACAGCCATGTACTGGCTGGTCGACGATCGACTGGAGGAATTCGCCGAACTGCCCAGCGGTGGTGATACCTCCTACCCGGGATTGGTAGAACTGAGTCCGACACGCGCTTTGATGTCCTGGTATTCGTCCCACGAGAACGATGCACAGGGACGACAGCGGACAGCCATTTACCTGGCGGATCTGGAGATCGTGGAGTAAGCCCTGACGTTGTCTCCAACGCGTCTCAAGAACCGGCTTGAGGTACGTTCAAGGTTGCGAAAGTCGCACGCAGCTTTTCCCGCGCGGCGGGTTCGATGTCACAGCGGGGGGGGCGGACCGGTCCGCCGTACAGACCGACCAGGTCGAGTCCCGCTTTCACCATGGCGGCGTCGTCGCTCTGCATTCGCAATCTTTCCAGCGGCGCGCACTGTTGCTGCAGTTCTACACAGCGTGGCCAGTCCTGACGGGATGCCGCGGCGTGCAATTCGAGTTCCGGGCCGGGCCAGAAATTCGACTGGCCGGAGGTGAAGGCTTCGACGCCCATTTGGTAACGCAGCTGCACCACCCCCGGATCGTGCTGCTTGTTGCCGATCCACACAAAACGCGTTCCCAGCATCCGAATCGCTTTGTAAAGTTCATGCGGGTGGAAACAGGGATCTTTGACGGCAATGATGCCGTCAATTTCCGCAAAACGACAGAACATCTCCGCTGGCCAGGACTGGGTGTTGTAAGGCATAACGGCCAGTGGTGTGGCGGCACACAGCTGGCGAAAGTAGGAGATTACCCCGTCGAGGTCCCGGGGGACCTGCCCGCGAATCAGTGGCGGCATGGCGAGTACTGCCTGGATGCCGAGTGATGCGTAGGCGGCCAGCAAGTCTCGGGCGACCGGCAGGTTGCCCGGCACCGTGGCGACCACCAGGGCCTCCTGCCCGACAGTTTCCTGGGCGACGCGGCTGACGGCGAGGTACTCTGCGGGACTCAGGGCCTCGAATTCTCCGGTGCCGCCGCAAACGGCGACCACACGGACACCGGCGTCAACGAGAAATCTCAGGTTGCCGCGCAGCGCATCGAGGTCGACTTGCAGTGGGTCGTCCTGGCAAAAGGGAGTGACCACGTACGTGTGCACATTTTTCAGCTGGTTTTGCAGGGTCTCAGGGAAATGGTTCACACGTAGTCATCCTGTAAAATGAGTTTCCGTCGTCGTGCCCAACGCACTGGCCTGACCACTACGGTCGCGATACTTCTCAATCTGCTCTTCGTCCAATTCCACTCCCAGGCCAGGTCCGTCGGGAACCCGGGCCACTTCGGGGCCGAGGCTCAACGGCGTAGTGAGCAGATCCGATTCATGGTACAGCGGGCCGATAAAATCACCGGGAAAAGCAACGCTGTCAATGGCCTCGACCGTGGCACCCAGGTGTAGCATGGCCGCAGTGCCGATGCCGAGCTCGAGATTACTGCCCATCGAGCAGGCGATGCCAGCCGCCTGGGCCACGTGCGCTATTTCGCAGGTGGCCAGCAGACCTCCCTGTTTCCCGGGGTAGACACTCAGCAGGTCGACGGCGTGGTGTTTGGTCAGTTGCCAGGCATCTTGCAGCGTGAAGACGCTTTCGTCGGCCATGATGGGGGTGTCGGTAGCGTTCCTCAGTGTTGCCAGATCGACGGGGTCGCCTACAGGGATCGGTTGTTCCGCAAAGAGCAGCTCACAGCTGGCCAACTCTTTTAGCATCCGCCGTGCTTGCATGGCATTCCAGCCGCAATTCGCGTCGATACCGATCGGAATGTCTGGTCCGGCCAGCTCGCGTACAGCGCGGACACGTTGCAGGTCTTGTTCCGGATCGAGTCCGACTTTGACTTTCAGGCACCGCGCACCCCACGCGAGAAACTGCTCGGCCAGTTCGACGGCGCGGGGCACTTCGAAGGCACCCACCACGAGTTTGATCGGCAGCGCGTCGCGCAGCTTGCCTCCCAGCAACTGGTAAACAGGCACGCCGAGTGACTTGCCGGCGAGGTCCCAGAGGGCCATTTCCACGGCAGCTTTGGTAAACGGGTTGAGGCGGATCGCGCCGTCGAGTGCGCGGCGCAACGGTTGGACTTGGGTGGGATCATGACCACACAACAACGGAGCCAGCAGTCCCTCGACCACGGCCAGGGCTCCGGGGCTGGTTTCACCGCTCCAGCGCGGTGCCAGCGTCGCCTCGCCCAGCCCAATGTGCGGGCTATCGGTGTGGATGCGGATCACCACGTAGGGGGAATGGTGGTGTTCGCCGTGCGCGGTTTTGGTCGTCAATCCGGTTTTGAGAGGAACGTTGACCGGAATGGCTTCGACGGCAGTGATTTTCATGGTGGGCTGGGTTGCGAGGGGTGTCAGGCAAGGGGGGAATGGGTGAGTTTACATGGTGCGGAATACGGTGTCGGTTTCGTTGGTAATGCGCTGGGCGATTTTGTCGGGGTCCAGGTTATTTGCTGGCCAGCTGTCACCTGGCAGCTGGGCCATTCGGAGCAGCAGTCGCGCCAACAGGCCAGCGTACTCCTTAAGTTCGCGGACGCGGACCTTGTCGAGCGTGTCAGAACTGCTGTGTCCAAAGCGAATCTCCGGGTGGCGACCAACGAAACGCCAACGCCAGAGAAACGCTGCGGGGATCCCGCGCCGGGCAAAGGGAAACATGTCTCCCGAGGCGTCCAGTTGGGAGAGTACGTGGCACTGGAGACCTTCTCCCATCGTGTTGAGTTGTTTTTGCAGTAGCGAGCGGAGCTCAGGGAATTGCAGCACGACTCCCTTCATGCGGCCGGTACCAAGTTCATCGAGATTCATCATCAGGAGGGGGAGCGGGTCCGGTCCGTAGTGTTCGTCGACGAAAGCGGTCGAGCCTTGCAGCCCCTGCTCTTCGGCGCCAAAGCTGACAAATTGCAGACTGCGCTGGGGACGGACGTCCAGCGTTTCAGCGAGTCCTGTCAGCAGCCGTGCTGTTTCCAGGATGACCGCAACTCCAGCGGCGTTGTCGTTGGCTCCTGGGGAGTCGGGCGTGGTGTCGTGATGGGCGCTCAAGATCAAGCATTCCTGAGGTCGCGTGTTTCCCTCAATATTCCCAGTGACGTTACTGGAGTTCGTCTGGAACTGACGGGTCTGTATGTCGATTTCGATGTGGGCCCCTGCAGCAGCGCAGCGTCGCAGTCGCGCCCCGTCTTCCTGGGAAGTTTGCAAGAGCGGCAGTGCGGCACCATGCAGATCACCTGTCCGCCAGTCGGCGCCCGAGGTATGGGTCAGCTGCCGACCTGGCTGTGGTGCACAGGAAATCACAGCACGTACACCCGCCGCGGCCAGGTCACGTAGCCGATGTGAGACCGGCAGCGGGTCACTGAACGGTTCGAGCCCCACGTCGAGCAGGGCGACCGCACCGGCTAAAGCCTCTCGGCGCGCCAGGATTTCGTGGGGCATGCCGTAGCCTGCGTCGCACAGAGACGCGGTGCAGGATAGCGATTGGCAGAACAAGCTCGGGCGCACATCGATTTCCCATTCCTCGGTGCCAACTAGTCGTAACACCGCGCTCTGGCAGTCACTGGTCTGGAGCGTAAACGGTTCCAGACGGGGAGATGCGACGTTCAGCTCCGCAAGCTGGTTGGCGATGTATTCGGCTGCTTTTTGTTCTCCGTCCGATCCGGCCCAACGCACGCCGATCTGTTCGCAGAGAACAGAGAGGTGGGCGTCGATGCGCGAACCGACCCACGCTTCTCCCATTAACCAGCGATCGATCTCCGCCCATGACGGTGGCATGGTGGTACTACTCCGGACAAAAAGGCCTGGCCTGTAGGTTGGATGGCGGCCGTGACTTCAAGGGCCCGCTGCTGCCGCAAAGCAAATCGGAACCGGCGGAAAATTAGTTAGGTGACGGTGTATCGACCGCTAACGCCCACCAGGAGACGGGGCCTGATTCGTAAGTGGCGATTCGTGTCAGGTGGCCATCGGTACCAATCCGATAGGCGGCGATACGGCCACTACTCTCCCCGGCGGCGTAGAGGAACTTGCCCTGGGGTTCGATGCTGAACGAGCGCGGTGTTTTTTCCGTCAGCGTCTGACCCAGTGAGCGGACCTTGCCGGTCTGGGGATCGATCGCGAAGCCGGCAAGGCTGTCGTGTCCGCGATTCGCGATGTAGACGAACTTGCCATTTGGTGTGATTTCGCAGCGAGCTGTGGCATTGGTGCTGCCGTCAAATCCGGCTGGCAGTGTACTCATGGTTTGAATGCGGCGCAGTGTGCCCTGTTTCTGGTTGACGGCGAATACTCCCACACTGTCTCCCGCTTCGTTACTGACATAAGCCCAGCGATCGGACGGGTGCAGTGCGATGTGACGCGGATGATCGACAGCGGGAGTTGCGGTAAAGGCGGGGTCACTGGCGCTCAACTGGCCGTTTTGTGCGTTGAATTGAAACTGATAGATCCGGTTACCACCGGTATGAGGTACAAAGGCGATGCGATTGTTGGAATCCAGGGCAAAGCCGTGGGCTTTTTCGGCTGTAGGGATTGTCTGCAACGGGGTGTCCCCAATCATTCCGTTAGCCTCCAGGCGGTGCACGGTCACCTTGTTTGCCAGGTAGTAGGCGCTCAACAAGAATCGGCCCGTGCGATCGGCCAGTAGGTATGCCGGGTCCTCTCCGCCCTCAACGACACTCAGTGGGGTCAGGGTTCCGTTGGTGGCGTTAATACGAAAGCTGGCCAGCTGCCCCGTTGATCGGTAGGACGCGAAGAGCGTCTTGCGATCGGGAGAGACACTCAGAAATGCTGGTTCGGCAGGGCAGGTTGTTTCGCCGTGACGCTGCAGGACGCCGGTCACGGAGTCGCGATGAAAAGTGACGATCTTTTTGGCGCGTAACAGGGAGACGAAGAGCCAGCTATGGGAGGCGGCTTGCACGGTTGAGCTGGCAGTAAACAGGCAGAGGATGACGGCAACGTATCGTAAAATCATGATGATGTTCTTTCGCTGTCAGGAAAAGTGCAAGCTGCTGGAAATGGGTTCGGGTTCAAGGACGACGGATTTCTACATCGGTCAAGTGAATGCCGCGGACATCTGGTTTGCCACCCTGTTTGCCAGTACGNGGTCCGGAATCGGTNCTGAAGACGATGAATAATCCTCCGCTCTTGGTGCGTANNGACGCGCTATAGCCNCCGCCGCCGCGCCAGCCNTACCGATTGAGGATGACGGNACGTCCCCAAGNGAGTCCCTCATCGGGCGAGAAGTAGACCACCGACGCACCNGCGGAGGCATTCCAGTTNGCTTGCTCTGACTGCTTTTCNCCGNTNCCTGGGGTGGCGACACCATGCGCGACCAGGACACCGTTGACGTAGGCCAAGTCGGGATTCTTGTAGGTGCCCAGGTTNTTCAGGACGCGTACCGGGCCCCAGCTGCGGCCCGCATCACGGCTAATCCGCTGGTAGTTATTGCCGTAGTGGACGCATTGGGCGAGCAGCGATCCATCGCTGCGGAACACCAACGATCCGTAGCTGACATACACAGGGGAAGGCAGCAGGTTGTGGGGGAAAATCCAGCCGGCAAATTGCCAGCCTTGGGCCGGATCTGCGGTTTGGTAGAGACTGATTCCGCGCGGCGCTGCGTTATTGCTGACGGCGGCCATCCAGAGGCGGCCCTGGTGTTGGATAATCGCACTTGTGGTGCCCTGGTGACGCAGCGGCACGGCCGGATCGACCACCCCCTGGTGCTGGTAGGTACATCCGTTGTCTGCGCTGATCAAGTAGACGCTGGCTTGAATGGCTACGGACGTGCCGAGTACGAATTTCTCGCCGGCAGGCAGCGGTCGCCAACGCTGGACCACTAGCACGATTCTTCCGTCTGGAGTGACTCCATAGGCCGGATTGCGTGAGAACATCCGCTGCTCGCGCTGGTCGTGTACGATACCGTCGGCTTGCCAGGTGCGTCCTTCGTCGCGGCTGCGGACCTGGCGAATCACGCCATCGGTTCCACCGTGGTCGGCGCTGTCTTGGAAACAGACGAGCCAGTCTCCGTTGGGTGCGACGACGGCGGCGGGGCCGTGATAGAGCCGATCGGGATTGATGGCCACGTCGGACTTGGCACTCAGTTCGTAGGTGGCCATCCAGGGGCCGAAATCGGCTGCCTGTGAGGGCGTGGCGCGGGCCAACACGATGATCAGACAGCAGGCCAGTGTCGATAGTGGGGTGGGACGGCAGGTCATCAAGGAACTCCTGCTGGTTGCTGGTAGCCAGTATTAGGACTTGCGTACGGAGCGATCTGTCGGGAGGTCAGCTGGCCGACCTGAGTCGTGGCCGAAGTCATTCCTGGAGTTGCTGTTCGGAGTTGTTACTGTTCGGAGATGGCATACAGATGCTCTGCGCCACGCAGCAGGAGTTGGTTGCCGACGATTACTGGTGAGGCATCGATTCCTTCCGCGAGTTGATTGGTGGCCAGGACTTCGAATTCAGAACCGTGTTTGAGAACCACCGTCGTACCATTGCGGCTGACGATGTAGATTTTTCCAGCTGCTGCCGAAAGCGATGCGTACAACCCTTCAAAACCAGGGAGGCGCTGGTTCTCGAACTGGAATTCGCCGGTGTCGGCGCGCACGCACGACAGCACACCACGACGCTCTTTGGTGAAATACAGCAGGTCGTCGTAGAGCACAGGCGATGCCACGTAAGGTCCGTTGTCGGTATACTTCCAGACGATTTTGTCGGTGTCGGAGATGTCCCCGCGGGCGGACAAAGGGAGGGCGTAGACGGCATAGCCGCGAAAGCCTGTCATGCAGTAGACGGTGCCGTCTTTAACGACAGGTGTGGCAATCGGATTACCAGCCTGGCCACCGCACTCCCAGAGCAGCGCGCCGTCGGCCAGGTTGTAGCTCCGCGTTCGATTCTGCGCGTTGGTGATTACCTGAGCGGTACCCTCGTGTTCCACAATCAACGGGGTGGCCCAGGTGGTCCGTTCGTCTCGCGGCTGTCGCCAGATTTCCTCGCCACTGAGGGCATTCAGGCAGACGATAAAGGACTCGCCTTCGTGATCCCAGGTTACCACCAGCGATTCTTCGTGCAACGCGGGTGAAGCGCCCTCACCAAACCCAGCGCGAGTCTGCATGTCGCCGAGGTCAAGTTCCCATTGCAGTTCGCCTGCCAGGTTGTAGCAGTAGATGCCATACGATCCGAAGGAAGCGTACAGCAGTTTGCCATCGGTCACCGCGGACGACGAGGCGAATCCGTGTGACGGGTGATGGCCTGAAAAGGGGACTTGTTTTCGGGCCACCTGTGACCAGACCGTCTCGCCCGTCTGTCGATCCAGACAGAGGAGTCGGAATTCAAACTCGGTCTTGGGGGTGGGAGTTGACATGCGGAATCCGCGTCGGCCACGGCCCCCTCCTGAAGCGGATTTCTCGTCAGCGGCCGGTGGGGAGCCCTCGGGCATTTTGCCGGTGTCGACTGCGGTCAGCAGATAAATGTTGTCCCGCCAGACGATCGGTGTACCCGAACCGTATCCGGGCAATTTGACCTTCCACTGAATGTTCGTCGATTCATCCCAGTTGAGTGGTGGGTTGCCCTGTGGAGCGACACCACTGGCGGTGGGGCCACGCCAGCGATGCCAGGACGTCAAAGCTCCTGTTGGCGTGTAGACCGGAACGGTGGCCGAGTCGGTGTTGGGGACAGCAAGCTGAGTTTCCGAGGTCGTTGTGGTGGCGTTTGAGGGTGTGGCTGCGCCACTATCTGAGGCGACACTTTCGGACGAATCGACCGCCACTGGTGCAGGGTTACTGCCGCATCCCGAGAGGATGAAACAGCCAAACGTTACCAGGCTGCCAATGCCTGGCGAGTCGAAGCGATGTCGTCGCATAGTGAGTTCCCTGCGCTGCCATGGGTGATGCCGTAGATCCACGGCACGTGAGCAAATTTCTGCCCACACGCCGCCCATTCTATCGGAGTCCCACGGCTGCCTCCACTGGACCCTGGCAGGGAACGCGCAGGTGGTAGCGCAACAGCAGTGTGTTAGTGGGCAGGTCGCTGCGCCTCGGCGTTGGGACGCACGCAGCGTGGCCTGCAGGCATTCTGTCAAGCCCGTTTCCAACTTCGTTTGCCTTGGCACAGCCGCCCGCAGTGCAGCCGATTGTGGACTACGGTCGTCCGCTGACGTCGCACGTGGCAACGGTTGTGATGTCCCCGTGGCGGTGGAACTGGTAATAGGCCTGATCGAAGCTGGCGCTGGGCCAGGCTTCCAGGATGCAGTCGACGTCGGTGAACGTGGCACCGTAGCGGCGACAAAAGGCGCGGACGGCGGCGTCGCTGTAGGCGACCCGGAGTCGCTGCAGGTAGCGGGTGATTTTCTCGGTATCCCGATCGATGGTATAGGTCCTCAGTTTTCCGTACCGCCGCAGTGGCCAGAACCAGCCCGGTGCGACATGGGTTGCGGCGACGACGGTATTGCCATTTTGCAACAGTTTTCGCACCAGCCTTAGTTCGCGGCGACGGCGTACCTCGTCGAGAAAAACAAGGTGCGCGTGGATTTCCGGCACCCGCTCCGGAAAGGACTCCCAACGCAGCTGGAACTGGGGGCGATCCTGGAAATCGACATGACACCTGGCGAGAAAATCGAGTATCGACGACTTGCCGCTACCGCTGCAGCCGTAAAACAGCACGAGTCGAACGTTTGCGAACGAGGCGCTTTCCAATTGCAGGAAATCATCAAACGGATCTGGCGAGGCGCTAGGGTTTGTCATCCGTCCAGGAAATCCTCGTAGCGCAAAGAGTGGCTATCGCCGATCACTTCTTGATCCAACAGGTCGTCGAGGATCAACTGGACTTCCCAATGGGTTGCCAGGCCATGCTTGCTACCGACCAGCTGCGGCGGGTAGAGCTGGCGGAACATGTCATCGAACATGAGGTGGCCAGGAAAGGAGTCAGCGATCTGAGTGCGGACCGGGATGTGGTCGA
The DNA here is from genome assembly GCA_002724245.1 of Planctomycetaceae bacterium. Classification (GTDB taxonomy): domain Bacteria; phylum Planctomycetota; class Planctomycetia; order Pirellulales; family Pirellulaceae; genus UBA9264. The sequence continues at coordinate 536 of PBOG01000061.1, read as the reverse complement.
CGGTTTCGTCGTACAGCATCACGCCGTTGACCGGATTGCTGAAGCTGACGGTGCGCGTTTGGGTGCCTGAACCACGCTGGTATTGTCCTTTTTCCATGTTGTAGCCGACGACCCGTAGTCGCGCGTTGCTCAGGGGGATCCGCGCTTGTCCACGAACCAGGTCTCCCACGGTATAGAAGCGATCCTTGTCGATCCGCATATTAGGATGTTGTTCGAAGGTCATATAACTGCGGAGTTGTTTCCGTAGCAGATACCAGATGCCTGCGCCAGTCGCCAGGCTGCCCGTAATTGCGGCGCCGAGCGGTCCCCCTTCGTCGTCATCGGAACTGGTCGATTGAAAGCGGATTCCAGCGATCATCATGACGCTAATCAGCGCCAGACCGGCCACCAGCAGGACGGCCGCCTTGATCTTGGCAGTTGGGGAAATCGCGCCGAAACTCCGCGCCAGACTGAAGGCGTCCTTGGGGTCGGCGAGTTCTTTGGCGGTACGGGTGATGGTCGGTTTTTGTAAGGCTTGTTCAGGCATGACGTCTTCC